>CP070648.1:0-6882 GCA_020354555.1 Armatimonadota bacterium
ACGGCGCGCGGCGGTGGTTCCAAATCGGCTTCCTGCATCTCCAGCCCTCCGAGTTCGCCAAGCTCGCCGTCATCATCGCCGCTGCGAGATACGCCGTCGGGAACCCACGGGACATGCGATCGCTCAAGGGGCTCGCGTGGCCGATGGCGGCGGCCGCCGTGCTCGCCTTTCTCGTCGTCATCGAGCCCGATCTCGGCACCGCAGTTGTCATCCTTGCGCTTGCATTTCTCGTATATCATTTCGGTGGCGCGAGGGCGCGCCATCTGGCGGTTTACGCGGTGATCGGGCTCGCGTTTGTCGTGGTTGCCATCATGGCCGAGCCGTACCGCAGGGAGCGGGTCATGTCGTGGCTGCGCCCACATGAGACATCGCTGACCAGCGGCTATCAACTGCGGCATTCCGTGATCGCGCTCGGCGCGGGGGGGCCGGTCGGCCGCGGGCTGGGCGGGAGCCACGAGAAGTATTCCTACCTGCCGGCGGCGGAGACCGACTGCATTTTTGCTATCATTGGGGAGGAGACGGGGTTGATCGGGACCTGGGGGCTGCTCGCGCTGTTCGGGCTGCTGCTGTGGCGCGGCACGGCGGCTTCTCTCCGCGCCACCGACCGGTTCTCGGCACTCGTCGGGGCCGGCGTCACGGCGATGATCACGCTGCAGGTCATACTCAATGTCGCGGTTGTGACGGGCATCGTGCCGACCAAGGGCGCGCCGCTGCCCTTTGTCAGCTACGGGGGGTCGTCGTTGATCTTCAGCATGGCCGCGGTCGGGCTGCTGCTGAACGTATCGCGCCAGTCCTCGCGCGTCCCGCGGGTAGTCGAAGTCCCGGTGAGCCGCCGCGGGACGGAGCGCGCACGTCGCGCCGCAAGCGCATGAATCACATCAAACGCGAGCTTCATACGCACCTCATCGGCGTCGGCGGCATCGGGATGAGCGCCGTGGCGCAGGTGCTGCGCTCGCGCGGCGACCGCGTCTCGGGATGCGACATTCGCCCCTCCCCTCTCACCGCCAAGCTCGAGGGCCTCGGCATCGCGTTCAGCGAAGGCCACAGCCCGGCTCACCTCGCCGGGGTGACGCGGGTTGTTGTCTCAGACGCCATCAGACACGACAGCCCGGAACTCCTGCATGCCAGGGAACTGAATCTGCCGGTGCTGCGCCGCTCGCAACTCGTCGGGGAGCTGATGGCGGAGAAGCGCGGCATTGCGGTCGCCGGGACTCACGGTAAGACGACCACTACCGCGATGGTCGGCTTCATCCTGGCGCAGGCCGGCCTCGATCCGACGGTGCTCGTCGGCGGGGAACTGCCCGCCTTCGGCGGCAACGCGCGCATCGGCAGCGGCGACTTCTTCGTCGCCGAGGCGTGTGAGGCCTACGAGTCGTTTCTCGATCTCGAGCCCGAGATCGCCGTCGTCACCAACGTCGAGGCGGAACATCTCGACCATCATAAGAGCGAGCAGGGGCTGATCGAGAGCTTCGCCAAGTTCCTGGGGAACATCCGCGACGGTGGGCGCGTGGTGTTCTGCGCGGACGACCCGCGCGCAACGTCGCTGGCGATCGACGCGAGTGCGGAAGCCGTGAGCTACGGCACGGCGGCTCAGGCCCTCTTCCGCGCGGTGGACATCGGCGACGACGGTCTCGGGATGAGGTTCGTCGCGGTGCATCCCCACGGACGCGTGGATGCCCGGCTCCCGGTTCCGGGCCGCCACAGCGTGCTCAACGCCCTGGGCGCAATGGCGGCGTGCGCGCTCGCTGGCGTCAATCCCGAGCAGTCGGTGCGGATACTCGAATGCTACGGCGGCGTCGAGCGACGCTTCCAGGTAACGACCACGGCGAGCGGCGTGACGGTGGTTGACGATTACGCGCACCATCCGACCGAAGTCCGCGCCGTGATGGCAACTGCGCGGCCGCGCTGCACCGGCGCGCTCGTGGTCGTGTTCCAGCCGCATCTCTACAGTCGAACGCGCGACTTTCTCGATGCGTTCGCCGACGCGCTGGCCCTGGCGGATCGCGTCATCGTGACGGATGCGTACGCGGCGCGGGAGGAACCGAGCGCGGGTCTCAACGGCGACGCGATCGTCGAGGCGCTGCGCAAGCGCGGCAAGGAGGACACGCATTTCCGGGCGCAGAAAGACGAGGTGGCGGGTGTCCTCAGTGAGACTCTTTCCGCCGGCGACTGGGTGTTGGTGCTCGGCGCCGGTGATATCGGATCTGTGGCAGTGAATCTGGTGGAGAGACTAGGCCGTTGCACGCCGGCACAAGCAGTCGAAGGGAGACCGGCATGCACGGGGTGAACGCGGCGGCAGGCGGCGCCGGAACGATCTCACAGTCGGCTCGGGCGCGCGGTCTGAAGGACCTGCAATCCGCCTTGCGCGGGGAGGTGCGGCTTGACGAGCCGATGAGTCGCCACACGACGTTCCGCATCGGCGGGCGCGCGGACATCTTCATCCAGCCCAAGGATGAGGAGGACCTGCGGCTCGCAGCGGCATGGCTGCGACAGGCGGGAGTGGCACTGCGGATCATCGGCAACGGGAGCAACCTGCTCGTCGCGGACGCGGGCTTTCGCGCGGCGGTCATCAAGCTTTCGCCGGCGTTCAAGGACATCCACTTCAACGGCGAGGGCGTGATCGCCGGTGCGGGGGCGGCGCTGGCGACGGTGGTCAACCGGTGCGCGCGTGCTGGGTGGAGCGGTTTGGAGAGCACGGTGGGGATCCCCGGCACGATCGGCGGCGCCATCGTCACCAACGCGGGCACGGATACGGGCTCCATCGGCGACCTGGTGCAGGATGCGGTGGTGATGGATGAAGGCGGCAACGTGTTCAACATCCGGTGCGCCGAACTCAACTACGGTTATCGGTGCAGCAGCCTGACCCTGTCGCGGCACGTGGTGCTGCGGGCGCGGCTGCGGTTGACGAAAGCGGATTCGGTGGAGGTGCGGGCGAAGATGCACCGCCTGCACCTCAAGCGCAGCAGTCGCCAGCCGCTCGGCTGCCGGTCGGCCGGGAGCGTGTTCAAGAATCCGCCGGAGATCGCGGCGGGCAAGCTCGTGGATCGCGCAGGATGCAAGGGCCTGCGCGTGGGCGACGCCGAGGTCTCGACCACGCACGCGAACTTCATCATCAACCGCGGGCGGGCCACCGCCGCCGATGTGCGGAATCTGATGTGCGAAGTACAGGAACGAGTGCTCCGCGTCCACGGCATATGGCTCGAGCCCGAGATCGAACTCATTGGAGAATGGTAGGCAGATCGGCGTGAGCAAACTGCGCGTGGCGGTGCTGATGGGCGGGCGCTCCAGCGAGCGCGAGGTGTCGCTCAAGAGCGGCAACATGGTGCTGCGTCACCTCGACCCCGCCAAATACGATGCACTCGGTTTCGATACGGGCTCCCTGCATCGGATCGAGGGCGGCGCGCCTGCCGGCAGCCTCCCGGCAGGCCCCACCGAGGCAGACCTCACCGCGCTTGCTCCGCTCGTTCCGCGCGCCATCAAACCCAACTCGACGGAGCCGGCGGTTGACGTCGCCTTCATTGCGCTTCACGGGCGGGGCGGCGAGGACGGCGCCATCCAGGGCTTGCTGGAGCTGCTGGGCATACCATACACGGGTTCCGGCGTCCTCGCCAGCGCGCTTGCCATGGACAAAGTCGCTGCAAAGAGGATCTTTAGGGCTGAGGGCATCCCCACCCCGCAGTGGCGAGACTTCTGGATGGACAACTGCGTTGACCCGCGCTCCATCGCGGCGGAGATCGAGTCCGCGCTCGGCCTCCCCGCGGTGATCAAGCCCGCATGCGAGGGCTCGACCATCGGCATCACCATCGCCCGCCGCGGCGACGAACTGCCGGCGGCGCTGGAAACCGCCGCGAAGTACGGCCCCCACGTGCTGGCGGAGCAGTTCGTGGGCGGCACGGAAATCACCGCCGGCATGCTGGGCAACCGCAGCCCGCAGGTCTTGCCGCTGGTCGAGATCGTGCCGGAGGGCGGGTTCTACGACTACCACGCCAAGTACACGCCGGGGGCAACGGAGGAAATCGTCCCCGCGCGCGTCAGCGACGACGTGGCCCGTCGGGCGCGCGAAGCAGCCCTCGGCGCGTTCGAGGCACTGGGGTGCCGCGGCGTCGCCCGCGTGGACATGATCGCCGGAACGGAGGGGCCGGTCGTGCTCGAGGTCAACACCGTGCCTGGCTTGACGGAGACGAGCCTGGTGCCGCGGGCGGCTGAGGCCGCCGGCATGAGCTTCGGCGATCTGCTCGACCGCATCATCGAACTCGCTCTGGAGGAGCGCTAACAGGTGCACGAGCAGCGCTATAACGAGATAGCGCCACGGGGCGCGCGGCGGCGGCGCCGGGATTATCTGCTGATGACATTGCGCGTGGCGGCGGCACTGTTGTCGGCGGCCTTGCTGGTCGAACTCGCCTGTGCCGTCGTCTTGTCGCCGCGGTTCCGCGTGCGTCAGGTGAAGCTGCTCGGAGTGAGGACGTTGGACGCCGGGGCTGTGCTGTCTCGCGCGGGCATCGGCGCGGATGCGAAGCTCGGGGCCATTTCGACGGGCAAGATCCGTCGCCGTCTCGCAGCCATACCCGCCGTGGACTCGGTCGCGGTGGCGCGCGACTGGCCCGGCACGTTGGTTATTGTCATCCGCGAACGCATACCGGCGGCATTCGTCCGCTGCGGCGCGGGTATTGTGTTACTGGACCGCCAGGGCATCGCGTTCACCGCTGACCGCATGCGCGCGGAAGGGCTGCCGGAGTTGAGGGGCGTCACGGTGCATCTCGGCAAGCTCGGCCGGCGACAGGACTGCACGGCGCTGCGGAGCGCGATGGCGGCGCTCACGGCGGCGCAAGAGGCGGAGCTGACGGTCGGAGAGGCGGTCGTTCGCGGGCCGAGCGATCTCGAGCTGCGCCTGGCAGACGGCACACGTCTGCGCCTCGGGCGGGCGGAGCACTTGCGTCTCAAACTGAGTCAGGCCAAGGTCGCGCTGATGCAGCTTCAGCCGTTGCACGAGGTCGAATACGTTGACGTGAGTTGCCCCGACGCGGCGGTGTGGAAGCCGCGCGTGAAGTCGTAGTTGAAGGAGCGCATGGATACCCATGGACGTGCGACATATCCGAATCAGGATGGCGAGTTGGGTGGCGCCGGTGACGGCGGTATGCTTCGTCATCGGCGGCCTGCTGGCGCTTCAGTTCACGACACAGCGCAAAGCCGGGCTGCCTCCGCGCGGCGGGCGCTCCGACGCGCTGGCCGAGATGTTGGCCTACTCCCAGAATCAGATCGACAAACAGGAGGAGGAGATCAAGCAGCTGCGCGCCCAGCTCAACGAGTACCTCGAGGCATCCACCCAGCGCGAGGAGCTATTCGGGCTGCTCAAGAACCAGCTCACCGACTACCAGATCGCCCTCGGCCTGGTGGAGGTCAGGGGGCCGGGCATCGTGATGAGCCTGGACGACAGCGAGCTGGCCGCCCAGGCGAAAGAGAATCGGGAGCCCTTCCTGGTGCATGATTACGACCTGTGGCCGGTGGTGAACGAGCTGCGCGCGGCGGGCGCGGAGGCGATTTCCGTCAACCGGCAACGCGTGGTCGGTAACACGGCCATTCGCTGCGCGGGGGCGGTGCTCAAGATCAACGACGTCCCCGTGGCGTCGCCTTTTGTCATCAAAGCGATTGGCGATCCGGACGCTCTCGCCGGCGCGCTCAACATCCCGGGCGGGATCGTCGAGCAGTTTCGTGCCTCGAAATTCCCGGTCCGGGTGGAGATCCAGAAAGAGATCACGATCGAAGCCGTGGGCGTGAGCCCGAAGCTGCATCACGCCCAACCCGTTCCCCTGGAGAAGTAGCTGATGGATCGTTCGTGCCCGCGGAGAGGCAGCCTATGATCATCTTCCCACTATTCGCACTGCTTGTCGGCTTTCTGCTGGTCTACGTCCTGCTGGGCGACGTGTCGTTACCCCTCGGCTACGCGGACTACATCTCGCTCATCATCCTCGCGAGCCTGGACGCGATAGCGGGCGGGGCGCGCGCGCGCCTGGAGGGACGCTTCGACGACGCGATCTTCATCACCGGCGTCATCTTCAACTCGCTCGCCGCGGTCGCGCTCACGTACATCGGCGACCGCATGGGGATGAGCCTCTATCTCGCCCCGATGGTGGCGCTGGGCGTGCGTATCTTCTATAATATGGGGCGCGTGCGACGGCTCCTAATGGGGCGCTCGGAGGTCGGACCCGCAGCAGCAGGCTCTGAGTTGGAACGTACGAGCTGAAGGCAACCTGAACCGGTGGCTCGCGAACGGACAATCATTGCCCTTGACCCGGGCACGACGAAGACTTGCGCCCTCGCTGTTCGGATCGGCGAGGGCGCTCCGCATATCCTTGGGGCGGGGCGGGCCACCTCGGTCGGGATACGCAAGGGTCTCGTCGCCGAGCTGCGCTCCGCGTCGTCGTCCGTGGCCGAGGCCGCCGCGAGGGCCTGCCGCGCGGCGGCGGTGCGCTGCGACCGGGCATGGCTGTCGGTATCCGGGGAGCACGTAGAAGGGCTGCCGTCGCGGGCCGATATCGAGCCCGCGGGCGACGAGGTGCGGGAGCGTGACCTCGACGCGTGTCTGCGCCGAGCGGTGGAGCGGGCGCAGTTGCCCGCCGGGCGGGAGGTGCTGCACGTGCTGCCGGGCGACTTCGCGCTGGATGGGCAGCGCGGCATCTCAAGTCCTCTCGGAATGGCCGCCCGGCGCGTGCAGGTTGACGCCTATGTCGTAACCGCCACCAGCACCGCCCTCGACAACCTCGAACGATGCGTCGAGGCGGCGAGCCTGACCATGGAGCAGGAAGTGCTCGCCGGCCTCGCCGCGGCCTGGGCGACGACCGACGAGGCGGAGCGATCGGCCGTGGCGCTGGTGATTGATATCTG
>CP070648.1:6982-10547 GCA_020354555.1 Armatimonadota bacterium
GCGAACTCGCCCATAATCGTGCGATTGAACAGGTCGCCTTCCAGTCCGACCGACCACACACGCTGGCTGTGGACGCCGCTGTGCACGTACACGCCGGTCACCGTCCAGTCCCAGATCGGGAAGGACAGAGTCGCGGCGCTCATCACGTCCTGGCCCTCGTTGACGGTGCTGGTGGGCTCTGCCGGATTCACGGTGTCGAAGTTAGCGGTCTCTCGGTCGAACTGTCCGTAGACGCCGTGCACCATCATGCCACGGCCCAGCGGGACGCCAAGGTCAATCGCCTTCAACGGGAACAGGCCGTTGTCAAGCGCAAGACCCATGTTCGCCTTGAAGTACTGCTTACCCACGGTCGCCGTGTGGCGGATGGGGAAGCCAGTGTTGACCTTGACCCAGGCCTCGTCAATGCGGACCATGTCCATCAGGCCGAGACCTGCTGCGGGCTGATTCGCCTCGTCCGGGACGTTGGTCCTGGGCTCGGCCAACAGCGTCACGTTGACCATGGTCGCGTCGTTGATCTGACCCGACAGGTTGACCTTGGTCACCATGGTGCCGAAGTTGCTGGCCTTGTAGGCGTCCTTGTCCAGAGTCGAATAGCCCGGATACGGGTTGGTCTCCCCGCCCGTCCACTCGAGCTCGTCGCCGTAGAAGCCGGTGCGGTAGCTGATGCTGCCGCCGACCTTGATCTTCGCCGCGGGTTCGTCGACGATACAGATGGCCTCAAGGTCCTCCACGCGGAACAGCAGGTCGTCAACGTCCGCGCGGATCTGCCGCAACTCCGGCATGAACTCCTGCTCCAACTGCTGCAAGAGCTGCTGCTGGCGCTCGGTCAGGGCAGTACCAGGGCCTCCCGCTCCGGGATCGCCCTTGTCACCCTTGTCGCCTTTGGCGCCAGGGGGCCCAGCCGGTCCGGGATCGCCCTTGTCACCCTTCGGACCCTTGATGGTGACACGCTCCATGTCTAGGATCCGCGATAGGGCCATGGCGAACTCGTAGCGGGTCATCTGCCGCTGGCCCTTGAACGTGCCATCGGGGTAGCCGATGATGACCCCGTCTTGGGCCAGCTCCTGCACTGCGTCATATGCCCAGTGGTCGCTCGGGACATCCGAGAACGCGCCCTGGGCTCCAGCGGGAACTGTTGCTGCGATGAGGAATGCCGCGCACGCGGCAATTCCCATGGCATACTTCATGCGTTTCCTCCTTAGCCTTTGCCTGAATTGCCGGATCGGGCCGCGCTTGGGAGGACGCAGAGTATCCTTGTTTCCTCTGACTCTCCGTTCGCGCTGCCGTCTCCAGCTTATTGTCTCCCCACCCGGCTTTGCGGGCGCTAAGGCTCCTTTTCACCTCCTCTCCTCCGCGTCCACCGGTTGTCGCGGGGATACAATCTGTGCCATGATCGTTCATCCAGTGCGCGCGTCTGAGCCGCGGTGGCCAGACGCGCGGCGCGCATGAGTGATGCGCGCTACTGGGATTACGCCTCGAAGGAACGTCCTGATTGTCTCCGTTCGTATCGAAGCCGCGTCTGAGTTGTCAAGGTCCAGCAGGCCGGCCGCCTGCCTGGCAGGCGCCAGACCCGCTCGATTGCGCCCGAATATATAGCACAAAAACCCTGCGAAGTCAATGACTCTCCCTCGCGCCGAGGGCCGATAGCCCGACATTGGGCTGAGAACTAGCACACATGCGCTTGCTTACAGAGTCCTGGGTATTGCCGCAGCGCCGGTAGTACCCGCAGACTCTTCCGGACGAGCTTCGTTTTGGGCGCCGCCGCCATCCCCGGCACCCTCCCCCAATGCACGGACCTCGATAGATCGCATGTTTGCGGTGTCGTCTTGGGCTCTTGCGTGGCCTAGTTGCTCCCGGGTCCGGCTTCTCCGCCTAAGGCAAACAGGTTCAGATCGCCCAAGGATGTGGCACGGACGCCCTCTGCCGTGCCATCTCGGGCGGGCCAGCCTCGGCCCGCCGCTCCCCATTGCGGCACTCGCGGGGGGCCGCAATCGCCGTGTCCGCGGTTCATGCGCCGTCCCGCCTCGGGCGCGGCCCGGTCTCGGCGCGGGTCGGCACCGTGACCCCTGGCGCCCGACACCGTAGCCCTTGCTAACCCGGCCGCCATCTGACGGACGCGGGAGCCTCGCAGATTCCCTCCGGAGTGCGGAATAATCCTCTTGGGTAGTATCGAGCCGCTGCGGCGTTGGCGCCGCTCCGCAGCGCGGCATCGCCGCTCACCGTACGATCCCCTGCCGCAATTCGGCCGCCGTGTCGTCAAGCGCCGGACCGGGCGGGCGACGCGCGCACGTATAGGGACAATCCGTGATGGAACACTCGCGGACTGCAACCACGACGTCCCGACGTGCGTCATCCTGCGAGGTGTTGAAGATGTACATACCCACAGCGAGAATGCTCTTGCGCCGCGCGCTCATGGCGGTGCCCGTGTCGGCGCTTGTCGTGCTCGTCGCAGGCAGTCCGGCTCACCCCGGCGCCGTTGGCCTCAACTGGTCGTCGTCCGGCCGGCTGCTGGCGTTCTGGAGTGACTCCGGGCTCTACGCGGTGAATACGGTGCAGGGCGGCGTGATTCGTCTCAGTGCGAACGGCGCCCAGGGGTTCTGCTCGCCCGACGGACTCAAGGTAGCGTGGGCCGATAGAGACGGCACGTTTGTCTATCGCATGGACACCAAGGCAGCCGTGCGCGTCGCCGAGCCCGGCCGGGTGAAGGAGTGGAGCCCGGACAGCGAGTGGGTCCTTCTGGAGGCCTCGCCGTCCGGGCAGGCGTGGGAGATCTACGCCGCCCACGCCGACGGCAAAGGCGCCGCGCCGCTTGCGGCGCACCCCGCCACCGATCGTGACGCAACCTGGTCGCCCGACGGCCGGTGGATTGCCTTCGTCTCCGACCGCGACGGCGCGCGCTCGGACATCTGGGTCGTCGGCGGTAACCGCTCCCAGCTCACGCGCGTGACCTCGATGTTCGCGGCGGGAGAGCCCGCATGGTCGCCCGACGCATCCAAGCTCGCCTTCGTCGGGCAGCTCACCGCATCCGCGTCGCGCCTGATCTACAGCCTTGACTTCAAGACGAACAAGCTGACCGAGCTCACGTCGGTGACCGATGGCGACTGCCGCGCGCCCAAATTCCTCAGCAACGGAGTATTGAGATATACGAGCCGGCAGGACATGGTCGTCGAGTTGGCAACCGGACGCAAGCGAAAGCTCCCGCGCGGCGAGCTCTCGCCCGACGCGACCATGGTCGCTGCGTTGTCGGGCCGCCCCGGCGCGCTCGATATCGTGAAACTCCACGATGGCAGTCGGCTGTCGCTCGCCAAGGGCGTGGAGGCATGCGCCTGGTCCGCCGACGGCCGCTTGCTTGCGTACCTCGCCCTGACCACCGGGCCCGGCAGCGGCCTGATGCGCGAGCTGCGCATCGCCGCTCCCGGCACGGAAGGTGTTTACGTCCTCTGGAGCGAAGGTCTGCGCAGGCCGACCGGATAGCTCGGGCGCCGTCGTCCACATCGGGAACCCGCGGATTGCGCGGATATCGCGGATGAGCCCCACCGACTCACGGCCACGCGTGTGCGGCGCC
>CP070648.1:10647-14190 GCA_020354555.1 Armatimonadota bacterium
CTCGAGGGGCGGACGCTGGAGGCGGCGGACACGTTGCTCGCTGCCTCGTTGGAGCGGGGCGAGGACCGGGAGGCGGCAGCGCAGTTGGCGCGGCTCGTCGTCGGTGAGCTGGGACTGGGTGAGATCGATACCGTGACCGCTCGCTGGCCGGCTGGCCACCCCCTGCGCTCGGTCTTCGATGTCGAAAAAGCCTCGCTGCTGCTGGCGGCGGGGCACAGCGAGCGGGGCCGTGAGGTCGCCGAGCGCGTGTTGGCGCTCGATCCGCTGGAGCCCGAGCGGAATCGGGCTCGTAGCATGGCGTCCGGTGAGGCGGAGACCGAGCAGTGGCGCCCGATCATCGGCGCTATCCTGCCGCTCAGCGGGCCGCTGGCGGCCTACGGGCGGATGGCGGAGGAGGGGATCCGCCTGGCGATCGAGGAGTACAACGAGCGCCATTTCGACGCCGTCACGTTGATCGTCAGGGACGACGCGGATCAGTACGATCGGGACGGCGATCTGGTGCGCGAGCTGGAGCGGTTGGGCGCGGTGGCCATCGTGGGGCCGCTGCGTAGCGAAGGACTGGAGATTGCCGCGCGGCGTCGCCGCGATCGTGACCTCGTCATCGTCAGTCCGACCGCACCCGAGAACTTGAGCTTCGAGCGCAACACCTTCTCGTTGTGGAGCACGACGGAGCGCGTGACCCGCGGCGCGCGCACTCTGGCCGGCTTCGCGGTTCGCGACCTGCGTATCGATCGCTTCGGCGTCATGTACCCCAACACGCAAGAGGGCAGGAACCAGCTCGCGGCGTTCGCCGATGCCGTGCGCGCCCGCGGCGGCGTCATCGTCGGCTCGATCACTTATGACGATACGGCGACGACGTTCCAGGAGCCGCTCGCCTACCTGGACACTTTCAGCCCACAGGCGATCTATGCGCCGGCCAGTAGCTCGAGAAGCGTCATCGTCATGGCACCTCAGTTCTCCTTCTACGGCTTGCGGGGCGTGCAGGTGTTGGGTGACGCCGAGTGGTCGGAGCCCGAGGTGCTCAGGCTGGTCGAGCCCCGCTTCATCAACGGCACCATCATCTCCACCTTCCTCCACCGCTCGAGCCCGTCGGTTCGCTGGGTGGAGTTCGAGGAGATGTACGAGCGGACCTACCGCAAGGGTCTACAGGGAAGTCTGGTCCCCGCGCTGGCCTACGACGCCACACGTCTCGTTCTGGCGGCGTTGCCCTGGGGTTTCCCGCGCCGCTCCGCCATCGCCAGGGCATTCCGCGACATCCGAAGCCTCCCCGGCGCCACGGGGATCTTCACGGTGGAGAGCGGTTCCATAACCCGCCGCCCCTTCATCCTCCAGTTCAAGGACCGTGAGCTGGTGCCGGCCTACGAGGAGTTGCAGGCCGAGCGTGCCAGCAACGCAGGGGAGCCCGGCCGATGACGATGCAGGATAAGCTGAAGCGACTCGCCGAGCTGCGGGCGCAAGCGGAGCTCGGCGGCGGCGAAGACCGCATCAAGGCGCAGCATGCCAAGGGTAAGCTCACGGCGCGCGAGCGTCTCGACTTGTTGCTCGACGAGGGTTCGTTCCGCGAATTCGACCGCTTCGTCACCCATCGCGCCACCGAGTTCGGGCTGGCCGACAAGAAGGTCCTGGGTGATGGTGTCGTCACCGGCATGGGCCGCATTTACGGCCGTCAGGTGCTGGTCTTCTCCCAGGACTTCACCGTGTTCGGTGGCTCGCTGTCGGAGGCCCATGCGGAGAAGATCTGCAAGATCATGGATATGGCCATGAAGGCTGGCTGTCCGGTCATCGGCCTCAATGACTCGGGTGGGGCGCGCATCCAGGAAGGCGTGGTGTCGTTGGGCGGCTACGCCGAGATCTTCTGGCGCAACACGCAAGCCTCGGGTGTGGTCCCGCAGATCACTGCGGTCCTGGGGCCGTGTGCGGGCGGCGCGGTCTACTCGCCGGCGATCACCGACTTCATCTACATGGTCGACGGATCTTCCTACATGTTCGTCACGGGGCCCGATGTGGTGAAGACCGTGACCCACGAGGAGGTGGATTTCGAGCAGCTGGGCGGTGCGAAGATCCATGGGACCACGTCAGGGGTCGCGCATTTCGTCTGCGAGAGTGAGCCGGCGTGCTTGGAACGGGTGCGCGATTTGTTCCACTACATCCCGCAGAACAACATGGAGGATCCGCCGACGGGCGAGGGAGAGGATCCGCCGGACCGGATGGACGAAGAGCTGCTCGGCATCGTTCCCGACCACCCGAACAAGCCGTACGACGTCCACAATGTAATCTCGCGGGTCGTGGATCAGGGGAGCTTCTACGAGGTGCACGCCGGCTACGCGACGAACATCGTGGTCGGCTTCGCCCATTTAGGCGGCCACAGCGTCGGCATCATCGCCAACCAGCCGGCCGTGCTCGCCGGGGTGCTCGACATCGACAGCTCGATGAAGGGGGCTCGCTTCATCCGCTTCTGCGACGCCTTCAACATCCCGCTCGTCACCTTCGAGGACGTCCCCGGCTTCTTGCCCGGCGTCACTCAGGAGCACGGCGGCATCATCAAGCACGGCGCAAAGTTGCTGTATGCCTACTGCGAGGCGACGGTGCCGAAGTTCACAGTCATCTTACGCAAGGCCTACGGCGGTGCCTACGACGTGATGAACTCGAAGCACGTGCGGGGCGACTTCAACTTCGCCTGGCCCACGGCGGAGATCGCCGTCATGGGCCCGAAGGGCGCTGTCGAGATCATGTTCAGGAAGCAGATCGCTGAGGCCGACGATCCTGCGGCGGAGACCGACAAGCTGATCAAGGAATACGAGGAACAGTTCGCCCACCCCTACATAGCGGCGGCGCGTGGCTACGTGGACGATGTGATCGATCCCCGCGCCACGCGCCCCCGCTTGATCGAGGCGCTGCGTCTGACGCGGAACAAGCGCGACCCGGGTCCGCCACGCAAACACGGCAACATCCCGCTCTGATGCTGAGAAAAGTCCTCGTCGCCAACCGGGGTGAGATCGCGGTCCGCGTGATTCGCGCCTGCCGCGAGCTGGGCATCGAGTCGGTGGCCGTGTACTCGCAGGCCGACCGCTTGGCACCCCACGTCTGGCTGGCCGACGAGGCGTACGAGATCGGGCCGGCGCGGGCGGCGGAGAGTTACCTGTCGATCGTCCGCTTGCTGAACGCGGCGCAGCGATCCGGCGCCGACGCGGTCCACCCCGGATACGGGTTCCTGGCCGAGAACGCCGACTTCGCCCGGGCCGTCGAGGAGGCGGGTCTCGTGTTCCTCGGGCCGCGGCCGGACACGATCGATCTTCTCGGGGACAAGCGGCGCGCCCGGGCCGTCGCGCTGGAGGCCGGCGTGCCCGTCGTGCCGGGGTGGGAGGGCGATCCCTCCGATCGGGAGAGCGCGAAGCGCGCGGCGGCCGAGATGGGCTGGCCGGTCCTCGTGAAGGCGGCGCTCGGCGGCGGCGGCAAGGGCATGACGCGCGTCTCCGCGCCCGAGGAGCTGGACGCGGCCCTGGAGACCGCGTCGCGCGTCGCGGCCAGCGCGTTCGGCGACGC
>CP070648.1:14290-18391 GCA_020354555.1 Armatimonadota bacterium
TCAAGGATTGCCTCCAATGAGGGAACGTCGAGGGCTGTGCAGCAGCCGATCCCCGACCGCACATTCTGCCCCCCGCCGGGCCGCTCCTTCACCCGCCCAGAAGCGGCAAACGGCGGGCTATCCCCACGGGCGCGGGATGAGTCGGCCGGTGCGGCTCATATACGTGCGGTACTCCTCGCCGAAGTGCTCGAGCATCATCCGCTCCTCGCGCGGGATGCGCAGCACGTACAACGGGATCTGTGAAACCAGGAAGGCCGGGCCGGCGATCCAGTTCTGGAGCAGCAGAACCTGCGCCACGCCCCACAGCAGGTGCGCGGTGTACATCGGGTGCCGGACGCGCCGGTACACTCCGTGTGTGACGAGGGACTGCTCCTGTCTCACCTCGACGGTCGGCGACCAACTGCGTCCGAGGTCGGCGTGAGACCTCCAGAGCAGCCACAAGGCGACGGCGAAGAGCGCCGCGCCGCCCCACCCCAGTGATCTCCAGACGTGGTAATCCGCGAATCCCAGCCACCGCGTGAAGACACAGACCAGCGGGATGACCTGCATCCCAAGGAACGTCAGGAACAGCAGAGGTTTCTCCGCAGGCGCGTTGCGGTCAACGGCGACTGCGCCGGGGCGGCGTCGCTGCTCGCGGCGGGCACGGGCGACCCACATCGCGCGGATGACGGCAGCGGCGACCAAACCGAGCAAGAAGACGACTTTGAAAATGCTGTCGAGCACGTGACCGTCCACTTGACGCTGTGGTGAAGCCGACGCCCGCCGATGCAACCTCGCGCAAGGTTCGGGCGCGGGTTCCGGGTAATCTTATCACACCCCATGCTGCCGTGGCATTGGCCACGCAGTGCTCGGTGGCGGGAGAAGGGATGGCGCGATGAGAGAGGTGGCATTCCTGATGACGGCTGCTCTGATCCTCAGCTCGGCGGCTCTGTCGCACTCGGCGTCCTGGGAGTGCGTCACGGAGCACGCGGCTTTCAGCATCCGCGACACGGCCGAGGACGTGGTCTTCGACGGCAGGATGTGGCTGAGCAACGGATACTACTACGACAACGTCCTGACCAGGGATCTGTGGTGTTCGACGGACGGGGCGGAGTGGACTCTGGTCAGTAAGGAGACCCCCTACGACGGCTACAGCGAGATGGTGGTCTATGACGACAGGATGTGGGCGGTCAAGGGGAGCGTGTGGTGTTCCGACGACGGCGCGAACTGGACGGAGGTCTGCGCGAAGACGCCGTTCGGCGTGAGAGGCTACGGGGAAGTCGTGGTGCACGACGGCAAGATGTGGCAGTTGGGCAGTGGCGCTGATGTGTGGTATTCAACCGACGGCAAGGAATGGGTCTGCGCCACGAAGCATGCGCCCTACGGAGCGCGGTCGGCGTGTGCGGTGGCCGCGTTCCGAGGCAAGCTGTGGGTCATGGGGGGATCCAGCGAAGCACGCAGCGACCCGCCCGAGAAGCACTACCCGCAGTTCACGACCCACAACGATGTCTGGTGGTCGGTGGACGGCGCGAACTGGGAGCGCGCGCTGGAACATGCGCCGTGGGCGCCGCGGATGTGGTTCATCTCGAAGGCATACGCCGGGAAGATGTGGATCATCGGCGGGTTCGACAACGCGCACGGCGCGAATCTCGGCGACGTCTGGTACACGGAGGACGGGATGAACTGGCATGAGTTCGTCGCCGAGAGGACCTTTTCGCCGCGGCACGAGCCCACGTGTTACGTGTTTGACGACAGCTTGTGGGTCGTGGCCGGAAACTCGTGGCCGCTCATGAATGATGTGTGGCGGCTGCCGCTTGCTGATGCCCTCGGTCAATGACGTGCGGCGAAGGCGGCGGGGAAGCGGCATCCTCGGTGGGATGGGGGTTTCGCGTGCGACCGGCCGCGCTGGGATTGGCGGAGAGACCGACGCTGCTTACTGAGCGACGTACTGGAGCAGGCCCTCGTAGGTCGGCGCCCCGTCGAAGCGGGCGAAGACGACGACCGGCCCGGCCGCCACAGGCACCGTGCCGGTGAATCGCGAGCCATCCCCTGCGAGACGGACGAACGACTCGCTGGTCAGCACCGCGACATCGCGCGCGGTCGGGACGGTGAGCGCGAAGTCCACCACCTCGCCTGCCCGCAGTGTCTGCGACAGCGCCCCCTCAAGCCGGCAGCTCCGCGCGAGGAATGGGCTGTACGTCTTCGGGAAGCCGCCTCCGCCCTCGGCGGAGGTGGCATTCACCGTGTAATCAAGGACCCATGCGAACTCGTCTCCCCCCGCGTCCGCGCGGCGCGCGAACATGCGGAGCACGTAGGTGCCCGCCGACGGGAATCTCGCGTGGGTGACGAGGCTTTTCCCATCCCGCTCCGTAAACGTGAAGCTCTCTTCCAGCTCTTGCCCGTCACGATAGAGTGACGCGAGCAGCAGCGTCTCGGGCGGGGCATCGATGGTGACGGCGACCGATCCGTCGGCGTCAATCCGGCCTGAGAGGTGGCTGACGAGCCGCAGGCCGCAATCGAAGAAGGGCGGCCGAACCTGGACGAGCTGGAGGTACTCTTGCTCCGAGATGGGCGACTCGACTAACTGCCACTTCGGATCTGCCGGCAGATGGTCGCAGACGAAGACCTCCGGCGCGGCGAGAAAATAGTGCGGAGTGAAGCGCTGCACGAATCTGCCGTGCTCGTCGAGGTATCCCGCGCCCCAGCAGCAGTCCACGAGTTGCCATTCGCCGTCGATCTCGACCGCGTTCCAGGAATGGTTCAGCCACGGCTCTGCATCCGCGTATGCGGCGGGCTGGAACTTCTTGGAGTGTCCGACGATGACTTCCGCGTTCATGCCCGCGGACTCCGCCAAAGCTGCGAAGAGCACGGCGTAGCCGTGGCACACCGCGCGCCGATTGCGAAGCACCGCCTCGGGGTCGAGGCTGTCATCGCGCGCTGCGGCATCGTAAGCGATGTTGGCGGTGATCCAGCGGAAGATGGCGCGAGCTCGTTCGCGCTCATCGCGGTTGGGCATGGTGAGGTAAGCGGACAGCGTGGTCAAACAGGACGTCGCCCACTCAGGCGCGTCCAACGCGTGGGCATCAATGGCGGCTAACTCGTCCGCCGCATCGCCGACGAGCGCCGGCATTTCCGCCTCGCCCATTGCCGGCCCGGCCGGTGCCGGTATGCCGACCTCTGCTGCGACCAATAGCAGCAGTATGCACACGACCCAACGCGCCATCGCTCACCCCGCTCCCATCTATTTCTTCCATATCCAGCGTTGCGGGAGTTGGGTACGGGGCGAGAATTCCGCCGACGGCGGGCTGCTGAGCGTGATTTGGCGTTGTGCTGGCCGTGAAGCAGCAGACGGACCCGATCACGCGGCGCGGGGATGGATGCGCGCGCGGCGCTCCATAAGCGTGGGCTGGAATCAGAGGGGCGGCGGCGCGGAGGAGGCAGCCGGTTGACCGGCGTGGCGGTCGGGCTCGCACAGAAGGCGCCCCACGCGTTGACCGAACGGTGTCGAGGTGCAGGGGGAGGGCAATCTCGGGGTGGGAAAGCGCAATCCCGGCGCTAGCCGGGCGTCTGTCGTCTCTCAGATTCCTCAGTCAGCGTCTCGTGGTACCCCTGGCAGGATTCGAACCTGCGATCCGGGCTCCGGAGGCCCGTGCCTTATCCACTTGGCCACAGGGGCACGTCGAACGAAAGCCGGTCAGCTCTTGCCACTTGGGACAGCGGGGACATTAGGATTATAGTCGGCGCCCGCAGCGGTGTCAACGCGGGGCGGCGCTCATCGTGAGCCGGGCTCGCCCCAATCAGAACACCATCCCCCGGGGCCGAGGATCGGCCGCACCTATACCGGACGCGCGATGCCGAGAAGGTTCCCCTGGCGATCGAATCGCAGCGGGCGCGGCGCGCCCAGGAAGTCCAGGCCGCGCCGACGCGCTTCGCTTTCCAGCGCAGGAGAGATCCACAGGTCGCCGACGTGCGACGTGTCCCGGACGCGCAGACTGCGCAGGTCTTCCGGCGCCCGGCTCTGGCCGACGGTCACTGCGGCCGCGATTGCCTCGCGGTCGCTGTCCATGACGAGCGGCAACTTGGCGCGCTCGAGGAAGCCGCTCGTCATCGAGTTGGCCTTGA
>CP070648.1:18491-21706 GCA_020354555.1 Armatimonadota bacterium
GAACGGTCGCCGATCGCGCACGAGCGGGGAGTCATCGCGATGGCGCGCCTCTACGACGGGAGGCAGATGCTGCCGAACTCGGGCAGCACGCAGTTCTACATCTGCCTCCGCCCGGCGTCGCACCTGGACGACATGGGCTTCACATCCTTCGGCCGGGTGGTGGAGGGGCTCGACACGATCGACCGGATCGCCGTGGGAGACAAGATCGTGAAGGCGTCCGTGCTGATGCCGGGCGGCGAGTGAGCGTCGGCGACAGCGGCGCGCCTGTCGCGCGCTAGCATGCGGCACGCGTTCGCCGGCGGATGGGGTGTTCCACCCGCCGGCGTGCATTCTGTGTGCAGTCCAGCCAGCGCCGGTCCGGAGCGCTGCTCCTGCGCGGCGCTGCTACAAGTAGCGGTTGGCCGGGCAATCCTTGCAGTCCCGGCCGGGGCACGGGACGGCCTTGCCGCAGCCTGTCTTCACGGCCGGCTCCTCCGCGGGCTGCGCCCCCGGTTGGGCGGCAGGCTGTGCCTGAGCGGCGGCCGCTGTGCCATCCGCGACCGCCACGCTACCGGTGTGCGCCTGAGCAACCGGCGCCGGCTGCTCGACGTCGGCGACGGCGGGGCCGGCGGGCTGCGGGGCGACCTGGGTCTGCGGGCTGTGGGCCGCAGGGCCGCTGCTGAGGGATGCGGCAACGACAACAACCAGCACCAGGCCCAGTGTGAGCGCCAGTGGTGTAAGGAATCTCTTCATCCGGCAGCCTCCTCGTCACTCCTGAGTGTACCCACGATTCCAGACGAGGAGGCCGCGGCGCGATTCCGCGATGCGCACGACAAGGCCGGGGGTTCGTGCGTCTACCGCACCAAGATGTCGGGGCGCTCGAGCGGCTACCGCACGAGGATGTCGGGGCGCTCGAAGGTGAGCCCGGCCGCCGTCACCGTGAGAGAGGGGAACCCGGGCGAGGCGGAGATGATCTCGGGGCCGTCTGGCGCGGCGATGATGGTGTCCTCGGATTTGGTGCCTGTGATGGAAGGGTTCCAGGCGAAGGCCTGGTTGGGGTGGACGGGATCGTCGATCTCGGCGGTTGCGCGGTAGTCGCGCGGCCCGTAACCGGTTGGGCCGCCTTGATGGTGGAGCTTCCACTCGTCTTCATAGCCCTGAGCGGCATAGGCGTCGAGGCCGGTCTGGAAGACATCGCCGATCCGCGTGCCGGGCCGGGTGGCAGCGATGAAGGCGGCGTCAACGGCCGCGACGGCGCGGTGGCGCTTCTGGAGGTCTGCGGGAACCGGGCCGAAGTGGACGATGCGGGTGGCGGAGACGATCAGCCCGTGCTGCCGGCCGCAGACGACGAGCATGACGACGCGTCTGATCTCGTTGTCGGTGGGGATGGGATGGCGGTACTTCTTGAGGCGCTCGTCGGCGGCGACGAGGACGACGATGGGCTGGATGCCGCGGCGGAAGTGGGCGCCGGCGAGTGCGGCGGCCGCTTCGTGCTCGCTCATGCCGGGCTCGAGGTCCATGCACGCGTCTGCGATGGCGGCGCCGACGTCGGCGCCGAGGGCGCGGTAGCGGGCGACCTCGTCGGGGGTGAGGGAGGCGCGCAGGGCGGCGATGTCGGAGGCGCATTCGGTCACGCCGGGAAGGGATACATCTGCGGCGATCTTCTGTCCGCCCGCGAGGCGCGCGAGGGCCGGGGGCAGTGCATCGTCGGTCCAGGGGCTGATATCTTCGCCGAAGTCCTGTCCGGACAGCTCTTCCTCGAGCAGGCGCGGGCGTTCCACGTTGTTGGAGATGAGGATCCGACGGTCGCGCTGGACGAGGAGCGCGCCGACGCCGGCCTCCTGGGCGAGGCTCACGAAGCTGTTGCCGCCCGCGGTGAACCATGCGAAGTTGTCGGTGCGGGCCAGCAGCACGGCGTCGTAGCCGGCCGCATCCATGAACTCGATGAGCCGACGCTGCTTCTCTGCGGTCTCTGCGGCGAGTGACATTACGACCCTCCTGACTTCAGTCCACCTGACTCTAGTCCGCGCGACGAGCTTCGAGCCGGATTGTTCCTCGCGTTCGCTTGCGCACCTTGTGGCGATCGGAGATGCGGTATCCGACCACCCACACGATCTCTCCCTGGGAGAGCACGAGCGGTATGCGGCTTCGCTCCGCGCGCGGGACTTTGGCGTTCACGAAGAAATCCTGGAGCTTGACCGATCCCTTCATGCCGAAGGGGGTGAATCGGTCGCCGCGGCGGCGCGTCCGGACGGTGAGAGGGAGCGTGAGATCGCGCGCGTCCAGCAGGGCCGACATCGGGCTGGAGGGCGCGCGCCGGGCGCGGGAGCGCGCCGCGGTGAGGGATATCCCAAGCTCCTCGAGGGTGACTTCGCCCGGCACGGGTAGGCTCCACTCACGGCTCACGGCGGCGGCCGGTGGAGCGACGAGAGAGAGGACGACCTCGCCGTAGGTTCGCTCGCCGCGGATGCCGCCCGGCAACTCGACGGTGGCGCCCGTCCGCCCCGAGAGGGCGAGGTCCACGAGCGCCTCCACCCGTTCGAGTTCGATGTCGAGCTCGTCGCCCTTGAGCCGCGCGATTGCGGCCCGGAGCACGCGCCGCTGGAGGGCCTTCGGCAGCAGGGCCAGGAGCCCGCACGCGATGCCAAGCTCCCCCGGGCGCTGCGCGCCGACCTCTCTGAGAGCGTTGGCGGTCTGCACGGCCATGTAGTCGTTCTCGGCCCCCATGATGTCCGCGAGCCGGCAGAGGACAGCGTCCACCCGAGGCTGGACGGCGCGGAGCGCGGGCAGGATCTCGTGACGGATGCGGTTGCGCCGGAAGGCGCGGTCCAGGTTCGAGCTGTCCAGGCGGTAGTCGAGATCCTGGGCCTTGCAGTACGCCTCTACGTCGGACCTGGTCACGCCGAGGAGAGGCCGGATCAGCCTCCCCCTGACCGACGGGATGCCCGCCAGCCCGGTCGGGCCGGTGCCGCGGAGCAGGTTCATCAGGACCGTTTCCGCCTGGTCGTCGGCGGTATGTCCGGTGGCAATGCGGGAGGCGCTGGCGCGGTCGGCTGCTCGCTCGAGCAACTGGTACCTGAGGCTGCGGGCCGCGGTCTCGATGGACATCCGATGCTCGTCGGCGAAGGCGCGGACGTCCACGCGATGCTGGCTGAAGGGGACTCTCAGGGAGCGGGCGAGGGCTCCGGCGAATCCGGCGTCGGCGTCCGCTTCGTCGCCGCGCAGCCCGTGGTGCA
>CP070648.1:21806-24401 GCA_020354555.1 Armatimonadota bacterium
GATCACGATCGTCGAGGGCGAGACCACCTACTGCAACTTCAACCTGGAGCCGGTAACATGGCTCAAAGGGCAGGTCCGGGATGGGGCGGCGCAGGGGCCGCTGCCCGGAGCCACCGTTGACATATTCAAGGATGGTCTGCTGTGGCAGAGCACAAGCAGCGGGTCGCCCTGGGGCGTATACGAGATATACCTGACCTTACACGACGGCCTGCCCGCCAATGACTGCATAGTGCGCGCCTCCAAGCAGGGGTATGTCAGGCAGTACAAGTGGGGCGTGGACATACCGCTCGGCGAGGCGACGTATGTCAACTTCAACCTTCAGCCCTCGGGCAAGCTGCGGGGTCAGGTGAGGGATCGGGTCACGGGCGTGCCCATCATCTACGCGGTGGTGAGAGCTTACCACGGCGGGCTGCTGTGGGCGACGGCGATGACGACCCCGCCGTGGGGCGTCTACGAGATTGACAGCGACCTGCCCGAGGGCACCTACGTCGTGCAGGCGATCAGGCCCGGCTACCTGCCCCAGGCCAAGTGGCCGGTCCAGGTCAGCGCCGGCTCAACCACCTACGTGAACTTCTTCTTGCAGCCGGACTAGACCTGGGGAAATGGGCCGAGGCAGGCGGTCCGCGTGCGGACATCCGGAGGGATCGACCGGGGGCAGGCCCGTCTAGGCGGTGTCTGACCCTTCGGTCGCTGGCGGCCCGACTTCGTCGTCCTGTGGCGTCGGCTCCGTGAACACGCCGATGCCGCGGAATTTCTCGTAGCGGCGACGGATCAACTCTTCGGGGTCCATTGTCCCGAACTGCTGGAACACGCGGACCACGGAATGCTTGATGCGCGCCGCGGTCCCTCCCGGGTCGCGGTGCGCCCCGCCCAGCGGCTCGTCAATCACCTCGTCGGCGATGCCAAATTCCAGCGCGTCCTGGGCGCTCAGGCGCAGCGCCTGCGCCGCCTCCGGCCCGCGGGACGCGTCGCGGCCGAACGCATCGAGAATCGCCGCACACCCCTCCGGCGGTATGACGGAATACGTGGAATGCTCCAGCATCATGACCCAGTCGCCGACCCCGATGCCGATGGCGCCTCCGCTGCCCCCTTCGCCGATCACCACGACGGCGATGGGCACCCGCAGCACCGACATCTCCGCCAGGTTCCGAGCGATCGCCTCGCAGATGCCGCGCTCCTCCGCCTCCAGGCGCGATTCCGCCGCAGGCGTGTCAACAAAGCAGACCACCGGCCGCCCGAACTTCTCCGCGAGCTGCATCACGCGGAGCGCTTTGCGGTAGCCCTCCGGCCGCGCGCTCCCGAAGTTGCGGAACTGCCGCTCCTTGAGGTCGCGCCCTTTCTGATGCCCGACCACGGCGACCTGGCGTCCGTCGAGCCACGCCAGGCCGGCCACGATCGCCGGATCATCGCCGAACCGCCGGTCCCCGTGCAGCTCCGCGAAATCCTCGAACATCAGCCTGATGTAGTCCATCGTGTACGGGCGGCTCGGGTGGCGTGCCATGAGCACCTTGTCCCACGGCGATAGTTGGGAGAAGATCTGCTCGCACAGCTTGTCGCGCCGCGCCTTGAGCCGGGCGATCTCGGCCGACTTGTCAATGCCGCGCGTGGCGGTCAGCCGCTCCAACTCCTGGACGTACTCCTCCAACTCCTGAAGCGGCTTCTCGAATGGCAGCCACCGGCTCGGGGGTTGCATCACCCGCCTCCTTCGCGGTGGGCCGTTACCGCCGAACGTCGGGGCCGATTCCCCGAGCAGCTCGCCGGCGCGGCGACAATCGCGGCGGCGGCGGCTGTCACACCATCCACCCCAACAACTTGACGATCGTCGGCTGCAGCTCGCGCCGATGCAGCGCGAGGTCGAGCATGCCGTGCTGAAGCTGGAACTCGGCGGTGTGCGTGCCCGGCGGGAGTTTGATCTTGAGGTTCTGCTCGATCACGCGCGGCCCGGCGAAACCCACCAGCGCGCCGGCCTCGGCGATCATGATGTCGCCGAGGAACGCGTAGCTCGCGAGCACGCCTGCCGTGACCGGATCGGTGAGTACGGAGATGTACGGCGAGCCCGCCTGCGCCAGCCGTTTCGCGGCGGCCGACGTCTTCGCCATCTGCATCAGCGACAGCAGCCCCTCGTGCATGCGCGCCCCCCCGGAGCAGCTGAACAGCACCACCGGCACGCCCGCCTCCCGCGCGTGCTCGAACGCGCGCGTCACCTTCTCGCCCAGCACCGACCCCATGCTCGCCATGATGAAGCGATAGTCGGACGCGCCGATGACCACCGGAATGCCGCCCATGGTCGCCTCGCCCCACACGAAGGCGTCGCGCAGGCCCGTCTGCTCCTGCGTCTCGGCGAGGCGCTCGTCGTAACCCGGGAAGGCGAGGGGATTGGTGGGGGACAGGTCCGCGTCGAACTCGCGGAAGCTCTCTGGGTCGGCCATGATCTCGATGCGCTCGTGGGCGCCGAGCCGGAAGTGATGCGCGCAGCGCTTGCATACCAGCAAGTCCTTCACCAGCTCCTTCCGGTACAGCATCGCGCCGCACTTCGAGCACTTGACCCACAGCCCGTCGGGCACCTCTTCGAGCTTCGCCCGCGAGTTCGGCGTA
>CP070648.1:24501-43386 GCA_020354555.1 Armatimonadota bacterium
CCACCGCGCAAACCGGCGGAACTCGCGCGCCATCTGCATCTAACGGAGGCCGCGATCAGCGGCTGGCTTCACGCGACGCGACGCATCAGCGTTCCCGACCTGCATCGGGTCGCCGAGTACACCGGTCAGACGCTGTGGTCGCTGATGGGGGTCCAGATCGACCTGTCCGACGGTCTGGAAGTGATGAAATCAGACACGTCCCTACCGCACAAAGCAAGGACGGTTCTCATAGAACTATATCAGATGCTTCGCGAGCGACCGGCGCCTACCGATTAGGCCCCCTAGGCAAGTCTCCAATACGCAAGCCCCGCTTTCCGTTCACCTTCGGCAAACTCAAGAAGATGGTGGACTACTACCTTGACATCACCGTCGCGGGGGAGTACGTCCCGAGCATCGGCGACATCAACGGCACGACGAATCCGCAGGCGAAGCTCTGGAACGCAGGCATCTTCCGTCGCGCGTTCGACGTCTACCGCGACCCGCGCCACGCGCGTGCTCTTATCCAGCTCGGCACAGCCCCAAAGGAATTGTATCCCGACGCGAGCGACGAGGAGCTGCAGCGCATCGAAGCCGACGCCGCGGATCTCGGCCTGGAAACACGCAGCCTCGGCGGCTACGGCCTGGCGGTGCTGGAATCGGGGGAGGGCGACAATCGCCGCGCCGCCGCGATGTACTACGGCTCCCAGGGCGCGTGGCACGGCCACAAGGACCGCCTCAACATCGAGTATATCGCCCGCGACCGCACGTACATGATGGAAATGGGCTACCCCGCCCACTGGGGCGATAAGGCCTACGAGTGGACGATGGGCACGGCCAGCCATTACGTCGTTCTCGTGAACGAAGAGGGCCATCATGGCAAGCCTGCCGGCAAGTTGCACGCCCTCGCCGATTCGCCGATGGTGAAACTGATGGACGCCTCGGCCGAGCGCGTCTATCCCGGCACGGCCTCCCTGTATCGCCGCGCGGTGGCGATGATTGACGTCGGCCCGCGCGACTCTTACCTCGTGGACATCTTCCGCGTGCGCGGCGGCAGCCAGCACGATTACAGCTTCCACGGCCTGCCCGACGGCGAAATGTCGCTCGACGGCGTGGCGCTGGACGATCCTCACCCCGGCACCGTGGCGGGCGACGACTTGCCCTTCGGCGGGCAGCCCGAGGACTACCAGGGCAGCGGCTACCAGTATCTCTTCAACGCGCGGTACGGCAAACCGGAGGGCGCATGGCGGGCGGCGTGGGAGCAAGCCGACGGTAACGGCATGCGGCTGTGGATGCTCGACGGCGCGTGTCAGGAGCTTGTGGTCGCCGACTGCGAGCCGGAGTTGAAGCCGAACGCCCCGAAGGAGATCAAGTACCTGCTCGCGCGCAACCGGGGCGAGAATCTCAACAGCGCGTTCGCCGGGGTCATCGAGCCGTATCTCCGGCGGCCATTGCTCGACTCAGTCGAACGCCTGTGGGTGACGAAATGCGATGCGCCCGCGGACGTCGTTGCCCTCCGCGTAAAGCTCGGCCGACGCACCGACGAAATCGTGAGTTCCCTCAGCGAGAGACCGTGCGAGTTGGAGAGCGGTCTGCGCGCCAACGCCGAGTTCGCGGCCGTGAGCTTCGACCACGCCGGACTGCTTTTCGCGGTGCTGGTCAACGGGCGTTCGCTCTCACACCAGGGAGTTGAGATCACGTGCGGCGGCCCGATCGACCGGCGCATTGCCGCGATAGACTACGATCGCAACGAGATCGCTCTGGACGGGCCGCTGCCGGCGCACGCGGCCCTCGTCAACAGCGTTGTGATAATCGGCGACGCCAACCGCAGCACGAACTACACCGTTCGCTCCGTGCGCCGCGAGAGCGGTTGGGCGATGCTTGGCTTCGGCGACGTGTCGCCGGTCATCGGCATCGGCGTCGTCGGCGAGATCCGAGCGCGCCAAGGCACGGTGGCGACTCCGACTAGCCTCTGGGGCTACGGCGGCAAGTTCAAGGCGCTCTCCATGCCCGGCATGGCGCTGCTCAACGAAGCGAAGACGGAGGCGTTTCCCATCACCGCGCATGAGGGCGGCACGTTCACCGTCGGGAACCGCCGGCCGCTTGGCGCAGCGATGGCTGATGCCGACGGCGACGGACGGGCCATGTTCCACGTCTGCGACCTTAAGGTCGGCGATGTCGTGCGCATCCCCGCCGTCGTCAGCATCACCCGCACGCGCGTCGGCGAATACGAGGTGCGTTCGACGCTGCCGGCCAGCGTCGCCCTGCCCAACGCGGCAGCCCGCATTCGCCGGTGACCCGCCCGGCCCCGTGCATCATCCGGCCCGCCGGAAGGACATCGGATGAAGGCCTTCGAAAGTCTTGATAAGGGGGGTAGTACACTTCTCGACGGTTACGGCATCAACTCGTGGCCCGCGCGCAGAGAAGTGCGCCGGGCAGCCCGAGGGGTGGGCAGGTGCCGAAGAAGAACGCCAGGTCGCGTAGGAGTGTCACCGCGCCCGGTGGCGCTCCGCGGAAGACGTCGAGTCAGGAACACGGCGCTGCGCGCGCGCCGCAGTTGCGTGCGTGTGATTGCCACGTCTTGAGGATTCCTCTCCCTGCCAGGGAGAGGAGCGAGGAGAGGGTCAAAGGGCATCGCTCCGCCTCTTCACCTCGCAGCGCTCTTCTCCTGCACATCCCCACCAGCCGCCTCGTCGCCATTCCGCCCGCCCTCGCCGACCACCTGACCACGCAATCCCTCTCCCTTTCAGAGCCTGCCCTGAGCCTGTCGAAGGGGAGAGGACGGCCCGGCTATCGCGGGCCGGGTGAGGGTAAGAAGGAGCGGAAACCCGGTTCCACACCGGCGCCCTCCGACGCCGCCGCGCATGCCCTCTCCGAACTCGAATCCCTGCTGTTCCCGCCTTCGCCCGCGCGTCCATCGCAGGCCGAAGCATCCGACGATGTCTGCGCCACCTCCACCGAAACTGCGATTCCGAGTGAGAAGAGGAATCCCGGGCACGCGCAGACCCACGTAGAAGTGCAATCCGTGGAGACCTTGTCGTGACAACGACGGGACCGAGAGTCGGCGCCGGCTACGCGCGCTGGCGTCCACCATCCAAAGTGGCGATGTTCCTGCGACGGTGGTGGTGGGTACTGCCTGTTCTCGCGGCGACTATCGGCTGCAGCGCTATGACCGTTTACACCTGGCGCACCCGGCAGGCGCAGGCCGCCGCAGCGGCCGAGAGTGAGCGAGCTGCGCCCCCGCTGTTCGCGGCTCGAAGGTACGTCCGCGAACGTAAGCCACAGGCAAACGAGGAGGCGGGGGCGTTCATTGCGTCCCTCACCGACGAACAGATACTGGATCTGGCGGCTGGGAGGACGCTCATGGGCAGTGCGCTCACCTTGGAGCAGCGACAGATCTTGCTGCGGCACATCAAGGCGTCGCACACGCTCCCCGATGGTCGGGTGATCGGGGACATCGCGGACATGGAAGTTGACTCGGTGCGTTACTTAATCAGCGACAATCCGCCTGGCCCGACGTTTGTCATACAACGCATCCGGTTAGCCGACGGAAAGCGTGGTACCGGACGATTCACCATACCGGCCGACTGGACGGGGGCATCGCCATGATTCGGAAATCCGACACGCGGCCGGCGCCAGGCACTCCTCCCGAGCGTGCGTATCCCGTCTGCGGGTGGCAAACGCGAGGTTTCACGCTGGCGGAAATCATGGTCGTCCTCGTAATCGTCATCATGCTTGCGGGCATTGTTCTGGTCGTCATGAACCGCGCTCGCGGCAAGGCGCGCCAGTCCGTGTGCGCTTCGAATCTGCACCAGGTCGGTGTCGCCCTGCGGATGTATGCTGAAGACCATGATGGACGCGCATGGCTCTGGGACTCTTGGCAGCCCGAGCCGGGAGCGGTTGTGGACGCCCTGGCGCCATATGTCCGCAACGACAACATATGGTTCTGCCCCTCGGACCGCTGGGCCGGCAAGTGGATTCGAACGGGGGCGCCGTTTGTGCCACACTGGCGAACAAGCTACGTCATCGCTTGGTCAGCTGACAAACTGCTGGAGTGGCCGAACGAGCCGGTGGCGAGGGATGCACTGTTCGCGGGGCGTGGGTCACTCTGGCACTTGGGCGGCTTCAACGAACTGTACGGGGACGGGCGAGTGCAGTGGCGACGAAGCCTGGATCCCAACGCCGTCCCATTGGCGCCTGAGCCGTGGCCGCCGTCATGAGTCGCGCCGGGGCCGAGATGCCGTCCGCGCCCGCTGGCCGCTCGCCGCTGTGACAATCTACGATTCCGGCTTTGGCTCCCGGGCGCTAATCTCGGAATCCGAGGCAGCCGACAACTGGCCACAGGCCCTGTGGTACGCGGGCGACGAGCGGCTAGACAACGACGCGCCGCTTGGGCGCTACGTCCTGTGGGCGGTCGCGTTGGACGAAAGAGGCGTCCTGGCGCGCGCGCAGACGCATATCGAGGTCAAGGAGAAAACATCATCACCATGACGAGGTCGGGACCCAAACTCGGCTCGGGTTACGCGCACCGGCGAGCCCCCTCGAAAGCTGCGGTCTTTGTGCGCCGCTGGTGGTGGGCGGGAGCAGTTCTGATTGTCGTTGGAGGCGCAACCTACGCATCCGTCTGGAAGGTACAGCAGGCGCGGGGCGAGGCCGCCGCGGAAGCCTTAGCCAAGCAATACGGCCCGCAGTTGTACGCCGCGCGTGAATGCGCCCGCACGTACGTGGCCAAGGAGTACCAGGAGATGGTCAACTTCACTGCGTCGTTGACCGATGGGCAAATCGAGGCTCTCGCGCGGGGCAAGGAGCTATCCGTCAACGCGCTGTCGGCCGCACAGCAACGCAACATCGAGATCTACACGCCCCGCGGCCCGACTCTCAGACTGCACGGACTCCGCTATATGGAGAGGCGGGAGTTGGGAGCGGTATTCCAGATCGTACGGATCAGGACAAGCGACGGGAGCCTCGTGGCCAACCACTTGCACGGCCTTCCCCTCCCCTGGATATTGAAAAGGAGTTGACGACGATTACAGGCCACGAGACAGCGATGCGTTCGGTTGAGGCGAGGCGAAAGGCGGCGCGCGCGGCGCTGCCGCCTGACGGGTTCACGGTTATCGAGTTAGCCGTGTGTATCGTAGTTGTGCTGACCCTGGCGGCACTGATCTTGGCGGCGGTGAACCGGGCTCGCGGCAAAGCGAGGCAGTCGGCCTGCGCCTCCAACCTTCACCAGATTGTAACGGCGCTGGCGATGTATGCGGAGGATCATGGGGGAAAGGGCTGGTTCGGGGCGTCGGAGTGGGGATACGAGTTCTATCCGTCCTCCCGGCCGGGCGTCGTCGAAGCCCTTGCGCCCTATATCCCCAGCAAAGGGGTGTGGTTTTGCCCCTCCGATCCCTGGGCGGGCAAGAACCTGGTTAGCGGAACGCCATGGGTGTACCACGCAAGAATGAGTTATGCGGTTACCTTTAACGCTATCTACATATTGGAGGACGTGGAGAACGAGATGGCGTTCGATGCAGTGACGCGCGGCCGACACATGTGGCACTTCGGGGGCTACAACATTGCGTATGGTGACGGCCGCGTGAAATGGCAGAAAGGTGACCCAAACGGGCCGCCGATAGGAGTTGATCCCTGGCCGCCATAGGTGAAGCTGTAACATCGCTCCAGGAGCGATCGGGCCCGACGGCGGGATTCGAAGGCTGTCTGCCGATTCCGGCGCTGATGCGAAGATGCTGCAAGTGACTCGCGGACTACCGCCCTAAGCCGTGCGCGCGTTGCCCGCCTGCGGCATGTGTGCTATGATAGGCGGCGCGCGCCTTGCGGGCGCATGGCGATGTGCCCTCACAGGGGTCGGCGCGCACAGCCCTTACGGGAGGTCCTTCTTTGCGCGCGTCGGAGTTGTTCTTTCCAACCCTGAGAGAGGTGCCGGCCGAAGCCGAGCTGCCGAGCCACCGCTTGCTTCTCCGCGGCGGGTTCATACGCAAGCTGGTCGCCGGCGTGTACACGTACCTGCCCCTCGGCTGGCGCGTTCTGCGCAAGGTCGAGGCCATCGTGCGCGAAGAGATGGACGCGACGGGCGCGCAGGAGCTGCTCCTGCCCGCGCTGCACCCCGAGGAGTTGTGGGCGCAGACCGGCCGCGCGTCACGCGAAGACCTCATGCGCTTCACCGATCGCGGCGAGCGCTCGTTCATCCTCGGGCCGACCCACGAGGAGGTCATCACCGAAACCGTCCGCCAGGAGGTCAGTTCCTACCGCGACCTGCCGGTGGTGCTGTACCAGATTCAGACCAAGTTTCGCGACGAGCCGCGCCCCCGCGGAGGCCTCATCCGCGCGCGCGAATTCATCATGAAGGACGCCTACAGCTTCGATCGCGACGAAGCGGGCATGAACGCGGTGTACGACCGCATGGAGGTGGCCTACGAGCGCATCTTCCGCCGCTGCGGGCTGGAGTTCACGAAGGTCGAGGCGGCGGCGGCCGCGATGGGCGGCACCGAGGCGAAAGAATTCATGATGCTCGCCCCGAGCGGCGAGGACTCCGTGTTCACGTGCCCGGCGTGCGGCTACGCCGCCAGCGGCGACATGGCGGAATACGCGCCGCCGGACGACGCCCCGGTAGGGGCACAGCATGCTGTGCCCTCGCAATCCTCGTCCGACGAGCAGTTGCAGCCGGTCGAGAAAGTCGCCACCCCGGGCATGAAGACCGTGGAGCAGGTCACCGCTTTCCTCGGCGTCGAGAGTTCCCGCCTCATCAAGACCCTGATCTACCGCGCCGATGGCAAGCCCGTGGCCGCTCTCGTGCGCGGCGACCGCGAGCTGAACGAGGAAAAGCTCGCGCACACGCTTGGGACGAGCAAGCTCGAGATCGCCGATGCCGCGCTGGTTCAAGAGGTCACGCGCGCGGCGGTCGGTTTCGCCGGGCCGATGGGCCTGAGGGATGTTCGCATCGTCGCCGACCACGAGCTGCGTGTCGGCGCGAACTACGTCACCGGCGCCAATGAGGACGACGCCCACCTGCTCAACGTCAACCCCGGTCGCGATTTCGAGGTTGGCCAATGGGCGAGCCTGCGGCTCGTGACCGGCGGCGACCCGTGTCCGCACTGCCGCGCGCCGCTCGAGGAGCATCGCGCAATCGAACTGGGTCACATCTTCAAGCTCGGCACCTTCTACAGCGATGCCTTGGGCGGGCATTATCGCGACGAGGACGGCTCGTCTCGCCTCATCATCATGGGCTGCTACGGCATCGGGGTGAGCCGCATCATCGCCGCCGCGGTCGAGCAGGGCCACGACGACAACGGCATCATCTGGCCGCTTGCCATCGCGCCCTACCACTGCGCCGTGACAATCGTCACCATGAAGGAACAGCCGCAGATCGAGTTGGGCGAACGGGTCTATCAGGGGTTGAGCGACGCGGGCGTCGAGGTCGTACTCGACGACCGGCCGGAAAGCCCGGGCGTCAAATTCAAGGACATGGATCTGATCGGGATCCCTCTCCAGGTCGTCGCCGGCAAGCGGGCGGGGGAGGGGTTGGCGGAAGTGCGGCGGCGCGGGCTGAAGGGGTCCGAATTCATGCAGGCGAATGACGTGGTGGCGTGGGTGACGGAGCAACTCGCAGGCGACGGATGACATCACATGACACCTCAGATGCCGACTGATGTCCTGGGCGTCGGATACGTGCTGCTGAAGCTCGTCCTGGCGGTGATTCTGGGCGGCGCCGTCGGATGGGAGCGCGAAACGCTCGACCGCCCGGCGGGATTCAGGACGCATGTCTTGGTCTGCGTCGGTTCAACCGTGTACATGCTGGTATCGGCGTCTTTCTGGGGTCCCCGCGCCGATCCGGGGCGTATCGCCGCGCAGGTGGCGAGCGGCATGGGTTTCCTCGGCGCGGGCACGATCCTGCGTCACGGCAGCGTGGTGCGGGGACTGACCACCGCCGCAAGCCTCTGGACCGTCGCGGCGATCGGCCTGTGCATCGGTCGCGGGGAGATGTACCTTGTCGTCGCGGTGCTGGCGGCGGCCGTGGTGCTGCTCACCCTGACCATGCTCGGGCGCGTCGAGAAGATCATCGTCACCAAGCGGCAGTATCGCCTCGCCATGCTCCGCGCTCCGCAGGTGCGGCGCTTCCTGCCCCAGGCGAAAGAGATCCTCGACGGCGTCGGCGCGCGGATCCAGTCGGTCGAGGTCGTCCCGAGCGTCGAGGAAGGCCTCCAGGATATGCGCATCATCGTGCGCCTGCCCCCTGGCGTCACGACCGAGCAGATCACCCTGCATCTGATGTCCCTGGAGGGCCTCACCGCGATTCAGTGGGAATAGGCCGATGTCCCCCGCGCCGCACTCGCCGCGACAGATGAACCAAGCGTCGCGGACTCGGGTTGCGACCTAAGGCTCTCGCAGCGTGACCCCCGGAATGAGGGCCTCTACCTCCGCCCGTGAGGGGCTCGCGGCATCCCAGACCGCGGCATTGGCCGCCCCCGCGGCAATCGCGAGCCTGATGGTTCGCTCCGCCTCCCAGCCCCACAGCAGGCCGCAGGCGAACCCGGCGACCAGGCAATCTCCCGAGCCGACGGGGTTCACCTCTTCCACCTGCGGCGGCTGCGCATGCCAGCGCCGTCCGTTCCAGTCAACCAGCGCGCCCGCCTTGCCCAGTGACAGGGCGACTAGCTCGATGCCGAGTTCGCGGTAGCAGCCGATCGCCTGCCACCGGTCATCGTCGCCCGCCAGAGATCGCCCGAGCAGTTGCTCGGTCTCCACGACGTTGGGCTTGACCATGAACGGCGTCGCCTCCACGCCGAGGCGCAGCGCCTCGCCGCGCGAATCGAGAATGGTGCGAATGCCGCGTTGCTTCGCTTCGAGTATCATCCGGCGATAGGCGTCATCCAGGATGCGATCGGGCACGCTGCCGCCGAAGCAGACGATCTCAATATCCTCGAGCGCGGCGGCGTACTGCTCCATAAGCTCGGCAGCTTCGGCCTCCGTGATGCGTGGGTTGGGCTCGACGTAAGCAGTCGCGCGCTTGCGGTCGCGCTCGTAAACGGTCACGATGCTGCGCGTGGGCGCTGCGGTCCAGACGACAACTGGCTCGATCCCGTCGTGGGTTCGGATCAGCCGTTCGATGAGTTTGCCCGATTCCCCGCCGAGAAGGACGAGCGACTTGACCGGCGCGCCGAGATGCTTTGCCATGCGCGCGACATTGGTCGCTTTCCCCCCGGCGACGTCGTGCGCCTCGACGCCGGTATTGAAGGCGCCGAGCGCCAGGCTGTCGAGCGCAATCGCCTTATCCACGCATGGATTGAGCGTGACGGTGAGTATCATGGCGGTATGGTCTTTGCCGTCGGGTCGTCGCCGTCCTGCTGCAACCGCAGCGGCGCCGCGCACGCACGGCGTGTGTGCTCATCTCGCGAGCGCTCGACTCGCGCGCGCAAATACTGAGATTCGGGCCCGGGAGCCGGCAGGTAGGCAGTTGCCAGGCGTGGAAGAGCACACGACTAGTCGCCTGCGCGACCTCAACGGGCGACGAGCACAACAAGGGAGGGTGGAGTGATGAAAAGGACTGCAGCAGTCATTCTAGCGGTGGCGGCTCTGGCGCTATGGGCGGGCGCCGTCATGGCGGGCGACATCGTGACCATGCCCACCGCAAACCAGGTCGGTGCCGGCGACGTGGACCTGGCCCAGTACTACATTGGCTACGATTATCCGCCCGGGTGGCCCGACCACGTGTACTTCACGACGATGTATGTCGGGGTCACGGATCGGCTCGAGATCGACGCCATCTACGCCGACCCGGACGGCGGGCCCGGCCGGACCATCTGGAACGCCACTCTGCTCGTGCTGAGCGAGCGCAACGGCGATGAGGCGGATGTCGTCGTTGGCGTGCGCGACATGAGCGATACCCTGAACAAGATGTTCCCGCCGGGCAACGGCTTCGAGCCGGGCGCGTTCGTCGCCGCGGCGAAGACGCTCAACCCGCCGGCGGGCCCTCCCACGCCTGCCGACTGCCCGATCTGGCGGCTCCACCTCGGCGTGGGTCAGGAACTCGGTCTGGCGACGGATCCGAACGACATGAACGGCAGCGGCCTCTTCGGCGGCGTGCAGGCTCTGGTCACGCCCCAGGTGGGCGCGGTTGCCCTGTGGGACAGCACCGACCACATCGTCGGGCTCACCTACACCCCTGATCCGAAGGGACCGACCTACAAGGGTGGCGTGTTCGGCGACCACTGGTGGATCGGTATTAACTACACCTTCCAGCACTGAGGATGCGCAATTCGGCCCGGTCGCGCCAACGGCGCGACCGGGCCCAAGCAGTATCCTAACTGCGATTCGACAGGGCGTCGCCAGCCGGGCGTGGCCCTCGTGTGCGTCCGGCCGGACGCACGTTTGAAAACCCCGTCGCGGCCTCGCGAGGCGTAGCATCGCTTGGGCAGGGGGGCTGGATTGCCACTGTGCTCCCTCGGCCGCGCGGCGTTCGGCGGCGCCTGCTGCCACGGTCGTTCCGCTTTCCCGTCTGTCCAACACACGCCAAGTTCAGTCATGGCGCGCGTGCGGTACCCGCGGGCCGGCAGACGGAGGAAGCATGCCTGACGGGGTCCCTTTACGATGGAAGTGGCGCCAGGCCGGCGCTCGTGGTCAGCGAGCCCTTTACCAGAGGAGTCCGGGCTTTCTCAGAAATAGGCGAAACTCTTTGGGTGATAATCGGCCTTTTTCTGGTATATAGACAGGGATAGCCATGAGGAACTCCAGCATGACTGCGTCGCCAGGACGAGGAGGGGAACGTGCGTTCCGGGCGAAGCCGCGGCGACGGCTGCACCAGGGATTCACGCTCATCGAGCTGCTTATTCTGATCATCGTCATCGCCATCATTGCGCTGATCGTGATCCCCCAGATACTGGCTGCCGCGCGGCGCTCCAACGAGACCGCCCTGCGCGCCGACTTGCGCAACTTCCGGGTCGCCATTGAGCGTTTCTACGCCGACTGCGGCGGCTACCCGCCGCGCCTCGACGACGTCATGGCATGGAGCGGCGACCACGTCAGCGCCGTGACCGACGGCACCGGCCGCGAACTCGACCTCGAGGCGTATCAGGGTCCGTATCTGCGCACGGGCGACATGCTGCTCTCGTTTGACCCCTTTACCGATCTCCGCGACTGGCAGTATAATAGCGCCACGGGAGAGGTGCACTCGAACTGCGACGTGACCGGTACCAACGGCACGCCTTACTCCTCGTGGTGATATGCGGTCCCGAATCCCCCCTCAACTGTCGTTGATAGCGGGAGCGATCTTGCTGTTCCTGGTGCCGCCCGCGCTGTCGGCAGCGACCGCGACCGAGCCGACTGAAGCGGAGGCCCCTCTGCCGCATTTCTCGCCGGGCGAGGCATTGGCCCATTACGGGCGATACGTCGCCGATCGCTTCACTGCCATGGCGCTCCGCGCCGATGAGTCCGCGTATCCCTATTCCTTGCCCAAGATCAGCATGCACGAGCACTACCGCGTCGGCGGCAACATAGACGCGCTGCTCGCGGTCATGGACGAGCTTAACATCCGCAAGATGATCCTCGTCCCCACGGGAAGCCCTCCCGACAACGGCAAGTACCGCGAGCACATGGCCGCGCTTCTCGATATCCAGCGGCGGCACCCCGACCGCATTGTCGCCTTCGCCACAGTGGACGAGTCCGACCCCGAGGCGCCGCGCATCCTGAGGCAAGCGATCGCGGACGGGGCCAAAGGCCTCAAGCTCATCGGCGGCCACCCCGACTTCTACGATGCGCCGCTCGACAGCGCGCTGATGCACGAACTCATGGCGGTATGCCGCGACGCGGGCCTGCCGGTGCTGATACACGTCAGCATGGCCGCATACCCCGAGATGCAGGAGCAGTTCGAGCGTCTGGTGGCCGATTTCCCGGAGGTCACCTTCATTGCCGCCCATTACTGCAAGCACGCGCCTCGTCTCGGTCCCGCCCGCGAGTTGCTCGACCGGCACCCTAATCTCTATACCGACCTGAGCATGGGCGGCGGCGTCTCGCGTTACTTGCGCCAGATTGACGCGGATCCGCAGCAATTCCGCCGCTTCGTCATGGACTATCAGGACCGCGTCATGTGGGGCAGCGACATCATTCTCGATGAGGGCAAGGGCGAGTCCTTCGTGCGCTCGCGCGTCAGCGAGGACCTGCATCTGTTCCGTCGGCGTATCCACGCCTCGCGGTGGGCGGACTACGAGGTGCCGCTCCATGGCCTCGAACTGCCGGAGCAGGTGCTGCGCAAGATCTACTGGGACAACCCGTGGCGAATCCTCGGCGAGCGCGTCCTCGGCTCACGGGCTGAAGCCGAAGCTGCGGCAGCAGGCTTCGGGGCGCCGGCCGGGGAGGGCGGCCAATGATCGGGCGGCTGCTCGCGAGTCTCGTGCTGGCGGCGTCGCTCCTGTCCTCGGCAGTCGGCGCAAACAAGGTGATGCTGCGCTGGCCGGCGCCGGAGACGCCCCTTCAATACGACGCCGAGTTCGCTCTCTCCGGGAGTCTGCGCGTCGCCCCGGGCGCTGAGGTCGCCCATCCATACGTCGGTGAGACCGATATACGCGCCGGTGGCACCGCTCGTCTGAGCGTGGAATTCGGAGGCGATGCGGCCGATCGTGCGTCTGTGACCTTTGTCTTACGCTCGGCTGAAGCTTTCGTTCAGGCGTTCAATAGCCGTCTCGACCTGAAGCTCACGAGCGACGAGAACGGCGCGACTGCGACCGTGTCCGTCAACGACGTTCAGCTCAGCTCGGAACGCCTGGATCGCGTGCCGCGCTGGCAGCCGCCGAGCGCCACGGCAGGAGATACCGGCGCCTCCGCCGGTGTCGAGGCTGTGCGCGTCCTTCAGTTGATCCTGTGGGATGCTCTGGTCGCAGTTGGCGATCTGCCCGATGTCCCCGTCGCGCCAGGCGAGGAATGGACGCGGGCTCTCGTGTTGCCGAGTGCCGGGGCTGCCGCGAGCATCGCGCCGCTGATTGACGCCTCAGTTACGCATCGGCTGGCGGTGGTTGACGAGACGGCAGGCTCGGCCACCGTGGAGTTCAGCGGCGAGTTCTCGCCGGTTCCGGGACGGGCCGCGTTCCGGATGCCGCTGACCGTGCCGTCGGGTGCGGCGCCGCTTGAGGTCAGCGTCGAATTAGAGCACGCCGGGGGTAAGGCATCGGGTTCGATGGCGATCCCCCTGCAGGATGGCTTTCCGCTGGCGGCGCGCGGCGTGGTGGACGTGAAGTTGCGCGCATGGCTCAGATCCGACGATCCGGACTGGCAGGGGCGCGCAGTGGCCGTCGAAGCCGAGGGCCGGCTGAACTACGCCGTGCGGCGCAGTGGGGAGTGACGGTCAACGGCGGGCATCCTGCCGCGTCGGCAGGCAGCGTGGATCAACCGCGAGCTGAGGCCCCAGGTTCGCGGGCGCGCGGTTTGATGTTTAACTCGGCCAACTTCGCGCGGATCTGCTCTTCGGTGGCGTTCCCCTCGTAGCGCGACAGCTCGGGATGAGCGGCGCCGCGCACGATCATATCACCCGGGCGGCTCGCCGCCTCACCCCGCGGCGGCAAGTCCCGACGTTCCGCGCCGTAGATGAGCACCGTTGGGAAAGACTCGATGTTTCGCCGGACAACCGAGGCGGGTGCGGCCTCCTGTGTCAGCTCCATGACCGCCATCACGCCCGCATACTCTGCGGCTAACTCGGCAAACATCTCGTGCTGCGCCATCTCTTCCTCCTGGCGCTTCATCTGCTCCGGGCCGCCAACGTGCTCATGCATGTGGCGGTTGAAAAAGGCGAGTATGGGCATATCGAGCCGCATCGCGCGCGGCAAATTGCCTGTGACCTTGCCCTGGCCCGGCTCAGGGGGCGGCCCCTGTTGCGCCAACTGCTCGGCCCGCGCGGCCATCTGCTGCTCCGGGGTCGACGCACGCCGCCACTGCGGCGTGAGCTTCACCGCCAGCAGACTGACGGACACTATCGCAAGCACGACGAGCCAGCCGATGTAAATCCTCTTCACGGATCGCTTCCTTTCGAGACGCAGCGCGAACGCACGCGTCCCGTCATTCGGCATCCTCGCGGCCGATGCGGCACCGGGGATGCCGCTCCGGTATGCTGCTACGGCCTGACGCGTATCCCCGCCTTCCTATTATACTACACGGGGCCACCAGGCGCCCGGCCGGGACAAGCTCCGCCGAGGCACATGGGCTCTCCCCAGCCGCTCCACCGGGGAGCGCCGACGCGCCGGGCCTGGCTGTGGTCATTCGTGCGCTTCGGCATTAGAGGCCAGCGCAGCGATCTCCTCGGCCGCGGCTGCCGGGGTCAGTTCGCCGTTCAGGCATCGAGTCGCTGCTTGTGCGAACCGCAGGACTGTGTCGCGCGCGCGCAGCTCAGGCGGCAGCGGCATGGAACGCGCCGCTGCGCCGATCAACGCTTCCCATTCCGCTCCCTTCAGCTCCGGCCACGCGCTGACCAGCGCGGGCAGCAGCCCGGTGCGCTGCGCCATGGCGATCTGAAAATCCTCGGACACCAGGACCTTCTCGGAGAACTGCCGCGCCGCATCCTTGCGCTTCGCCTTCTTGGGTAGCACGACGCCGTAGACCACGCAGATCGTCCCGTTGTCCGCTGCCGCGGGTGGCAGCATGAGTTGGGCGTTGGCTTCGCCGCGCTCCTCGAACCACGTCCGCTGATTGGCCCATAGCAGCGGCGGGGCAGACTCGTTCGCCCCGGGCGCGCGCGCCCAGCCCTCGGCGATGCCTCTCCGCCACCACGCCAGCGCATCCTCCGCGCGCGCCGTGAGCATTCCCACATTCTGGCTGGTGCCGCTCGCGGCGAGTGCTGTGGCGAGGAGGGTCGCCTCGGCCCACTGCCCGGTCCAATCTGCGGCGAGCGCCGGCTCGCCCGAGGCGCTGAGCTGCGCCGCCAGGGCGGCAAGGTCGGCGAGCGTTGCGGGCTGCGCGACCGCGCTCTGCGAGAAGACCCTCAGCGCACTCAACTCCAGGGCCACGGGCAGCATCTGCTGCGTGTCCTCAACGCGCCCGGCGTCGAGTGAGGCGCTTGACAGGCGTATGTTGCGCTGCGTCAGGAACGTGTCCCACGGCTCAATCATCTCCTCGCGCGACCAGCGTGCGAGGTATTCCTCGGCCCCGATCAGCAGGTCCACCCCTGACTCGCCCTTGCGCCACATCGCTTCGTAGGCATGCATCTTCTCGTCATCCGCCGCGACGAGCACGAGGTCCACGTCTTCGTGGGCCTTGAGGAACGGGCGGGCTCCCTCGCGAATCGCCAGGCGCAGGGACTTGTCGGCGGGGACGACGACGGTTAGCGCTTCCGGCGCCTTCTCCTCCGCGCGCGGCCACAACACGATAAGGCCCACAATGGCCATGATGACGGCCACCAGCCCGACGACGCGCGTTTCGGGCGATAGGCGGGAGAACCAGGAGCGACGCTTGCGCGGGGGCGGTATTCTCTTCTGGCGACCTCGGGAACTGGACATAGGCGTGTGGCGCTGCAATTGGAGGTGTTCTTCTGCGCCGCGGGGTAGGCTTCCTGCACATCGCGGGCAGGCGAATCCCGCAGGGCGACACCGGGCGCTGCTTGAGGCGGGGAATGCGGCTGAGCGCACCGAACTTATTGGGCACGGACCGTGTCAATGGTTGATGGGAGAAGGGCGATCGCATTGACCGTCGCAGCGGCTCGCGAAGAAGCCGTGGGCACTCGTCGCGTGGGCCCGGCCGATCCGGATGCGGGCCTGCTTGCGCGTTGCCGGCGAGGGGATCGCCGCGCGTTCGACGTGCTGCTCGAGCGCCACCGCGCGCGGGTGCTCAACCTGGCCTACCAGATGCTCGGCAGGCCGGATGAGGCTCAGGATGCGGCACAGGAAGCGTTGGTGCGCGCATTTGCCGGTCTGAAGCGGTTCCGGGGCGACGCGCTGTTTGCGACGTGGCTCAAGCGGATAACCATCAACGAGTGCCTCAACCGACTGTCCAGGCGCAAGCCCGAGGTGACGCTGTCGCCGACACTGGCCGGCGGACGGCCGGCGGACGACGGACTTCTGGTGAAAGCAGCGATTGCGAATCTGTCCCCACCGCTGCGCGCGGCCCTCGTGCTGCGTGAGCTGCACGGAGCGTCGTATGAGGAAATCGCCGGCATACTAGACATCCCGGTGGGCACGGTCCGCTCGCGCCTTGCTGCGGCGCGGGAGAAGTTGCGGGAGATGTTGAGCGAGGAAGCATGATGAAGGAAGCATGCGAGCAGATGCGCGAAGCACTGTCTGCGCTGCTGGATGAAGCACTGCCCGATGAAGAGGGCGCGGCGGTGCGCGCTCACGCGGAGAGCTGCGACGCGTGCAAAGCATGGTTGGCCGAAGTGGGCGCGGCGCAGCGGCGACTCGCGGCGCACCCCGGCATCGGGACGCCGCCAGGATTTGACGCGGCAGTGATGTCGCGCGTCACAGCGGGGCCGCTGACGCGGCTCGCGGACGCCCTCGACCGGCTGATCTGCACGCCCACGCGGCAGATCGCGGCGACGGCGGTGGCGACGTTGGTCCTGTCCGCTCTCATCCTCTGGGGGGGCGTGCACGTTGTCCTCGTCGCTGAGCCGGAGGATGCCGGCGCTATGGCAGTCGGCGGAAGCCCGTGGTACGCGGCCGACACGGCCCGATGGGATGCTGCCGAGATGCCACGTCTTCCCCCCGAAGTGCTGGAGCGACGGCTGGAGTCAATCTGGCCGCAGGAGCCATAAGATGCCTGTCCCACGCAGACTGCTCATCGTGCTCGGCGCAACGGCGTTGGCGCTGGTCGTGCTGCTCGCCGCGTCGCGGGAGCTGCGCCTCACAGTCAGAGATCAAATCCGCGTGCTCAACACAGTCCTCAAGGGGGATAGCAGATACCTTCCCGATCTCCCCGACCTGGATCTCGCACGGCTGCCCGGCCCGCCGCTTGCCGACGCGCGCCTCCGCGAGGACTGGCGGTGGCAGATCATAGAAGGCGCGCGCTATCCGGAGCGGGGTGACGAGTTGGAGGTAATCAGGATCCTCGAGCGATCCCTCGAGCGGGCGCCGCGAGATGCGCGCATCGCGATCCGATGTAAGATCGCTACGCTCTGCGCGTGCTTCATGCACCTGCATCGGCCTGAGATGCACCTTGGCTACAGGCATACTAGGCCGTCGCGGGAAGAGCCGCCTAATCTGCTGATGGCGGAGCGGACGATTCGGCATGCCTCGGCGGCCTGGAAAGAAGAGCCCGACAACGCGTTGTACCCGCAGCTTATCGCCGCTGCGTACCTTGCCCAGCGGCGTGACGCTGACGCCCTCGCCATGCTGGAGCGCGCCGGCCGCCTGCCCAGCTGGGACCCCCATGAGCAAGACGTCAGGCCAATCAGGTTCGAGGCCCTCCGTCTTTCCGGCGAAGCGCGAGTGTGGGCGCGTCTCAGGTCGAGCGCGGCGTTCATCTACTATCCCGATTTCGTCACACAGACTGTCGCCCGTACGGCTGCAGGAATCGGGTTCAGCGCGCAGCGGGCGGGCGATCATGCTCTCGCTGCCCGCTGGTACGAGGCCGTCTATCGAATGGAGCCGGTTATTCTGCGAGATGCTTCTCTTGCGAGGGAAGCGAGTGCCGCGGCGCGGATATCGTCATTCGTTGTCGCCCCCATCGCTGACACCGTCGAGATGCGGGAACCCCGGGGGATGCACAGCGTAGGGCGCGACATCCGACGCCTCGCCGGCTTCACGCAGATGTATGCGTACCTTCAACGTTACGGTACGCCGCGCGCGGCCGAGCGGGTGTTGCTCATCACCGCTCGCGATGAGCAGGTAGCGCGGCGCCTCCAGTTCGATTGGGGCGAATGGGAAGACCACGAGTCGAGGAAATGGTTCGGCCTCGCGTGGGGCGGCCAGCTGTGGATGCTCGTCGCTCTGCTCGTATGCGCCGCCGCTGCCGGTCTCACAGCGCTCACCACGAGGGTGGTAAGACGCCTTGCCGGACCGCAAACGACCTTGGATGATCTCGATACGGCTACCAGCCCGACCGCGTCCGTCGTGCGCATCGTGCTCGTCGTTGTGCCGGTCGCGGTGCTGTGTATCGGCCTCCCGTTCCTCGTCTTCTACATGACGCAGGTGTTGCCGAAACTGCACGAGGGCCTGAGCATGAAGCAGATGGCGACGTTCACCGCGATCGTCCTGCTCGCGCTGCTGTTCGGGGTCGCGGGGCTCACAGAAGCCTGGGCCCTGCGTCGGAGACCCTCGGGTGACACCGGCTTCGCGCGACGCTGGCTCATCGCCATGCGCCTGTCGCTGCTGCGCCTGGTCGCCGCGTTCCTTCTCCTCTACGTCATCATGTTCATCCCGGTGAGCGTCTTCGGCGCACGTCTCGAGGCTCGCCTGGCGCATACCGCGCGTGAGGGCGATCTGCGACCGTACTTCAAAGAGGGCATCTTCCTCCGACACCCGTTCTGATGGCGCCGGCTCAACCCACGCCTGCTCTGGGCGCCGCTTCCTGCAAACGTCTGCGTCGGCAGGGGCGCACGCGCTGCACCTGGAAATCGTTCCCCGGTTGCACCGGAATAAGCCACGGCTCATGCGCCGTCATGTGCCCTGGTGCGACGCACGCACCCGCCACGGCGGCGCGGTTGATTGTTGACCGCCCTGCGAGCAGAGAGGTGAAGCTGTGCTGCGAGTTGCCGGGCTTGCGCTGAAAAGCGAGCCGTGGGACAAAGAAGCCAACTGGGCAAAAGCCGAGCGCATGGTGCGCGACGCGGCTGCCGCCGGGGCGGAGCTGGTGTGCGCGCCCGAGGGTTTCCTGGAGGGATATATCGTTCAGGAAAAGGGCCTAACGCGCGCGAAGTACCGCAGCATCGGGGAGTCGGTTCGCCGGGGGCCGTACGTTCGTAAGATGCGCGGCCTGTGTGCGGAACTCCGCGTTGGTCTC
>CP070648.1:43486-47632 GCA_020354555.1 Armatimonadota bacterium
CAACTTGGGCTGGCCGGTCCCGTCACTGTTGCCCTGCGTTCAGCACAGGGTGAGCCGTACGCTTCGGCGGTGTTTGCGGAAGTCGCAGACGAATTGTCCTATCACACGGCCCGGCTTTCGCCGGCTGCGGACGATGAGCACGCGGTGTTCTCGGTTTCTTTCACGGGCCCGGGGACGGTGTGGCTTGACCAAGCATCCCTGATGCCGACGACCGCGGTTCACGGGTTCCGGGCGGACGTGGTTGCAGCGATCAGGGCGCTACGGCCATCGGTGATACGGTTTCCGGGCGGCAACTTCGCCCAGTGCTATCACTGGACCGACGGCATCGGCCCGCGCGACGCGCGCCCGACAGCGATCAACCATGCCTGGGGGAACGCGGTCGAGGGCAACGAGATGGGTACGGATGAGTTCATCGCGTTGTGTCGAGAAGTCGGCGCCGAGCCGATGATGTGTGTCAATATTGGCGACACGGGCAGCGCACGCACCGTCGCGAACAACAGCACCGAGCGCGCCTTCCGCGACGCGCTCGCATGGCTCGAGTACTGCAACGGCGATGCTTCGACTGAGTGGGGCAGCCGTCGCGCCGCCAACGGTCACGCGAAACCGTACGACGTGCGGTACTGGGAGATCGGCAACGAGCTGTGGGGCGACTGGGAGATCGGCTACGTTGATGCCTGGATGTATGCGCGGCGGTTTGCGGAGTTCGCCAAAGCCCTGCGCGCGGCAGATCCACGCATCGCAATCTTCGCCTGCGGGCACGACATGGAGTGGAACCGAACGCTGTTCGAGGTCGCGCCGGAGGAGATTGATTGGCTCGTGCTGCATCACTATTTCCGATCTGGGTCATTCGCGGACTGTGTCGCCGAGCCGGGCAATCGCGCGCGGTTCATTGACGAGACGCGCGACATGGCGGAGCAGATGCGGCCCGGCAAGCCGCTGCGGATCTCGTTCAACGAGTGGAACACGTCTTTCGGCCCCGAGATGAACCATAGCCTGATGGCGGCGATGTGGGGCGCGAGCTTCCTGAACGAGATGATCCGCCGCGGGGATACGGTTCAGATGCTCAACGTTTCGGATCTCGTCAACGGCTGGAACGGTGGCATCATCCAGGCGCATTCCGCCGGACTGTTCGTGACGCCATTGTACGAGATCATTCGCATGCATGCTCACAACATGGGGTCGTCTCTGGTCAAGACGTCCGTGGCCTGCCCGCCGTTCGACTCCCCGGCACAGGGTCGAGGCCACGATGTGCTGGACGTCGTCGCGACACGCAGCGAAGCCGGTGACCGGCTGTACCTCAGCGTCGTCAACAAGAGCCTCGATCCGGTCGAGGCGGAGGTCATGCTCGACGGCTGCAACGTCACGGGCGGCGGCGAGGCGTGGACGCTCACGGCGCCCGATGTAGCGGTGTACAACACGGCCGACGAGCCGCACGACATCAGGGCGCGCTCGGCATCCTTCGCCGTGGGAAGCGCGCGGTTCTCGTACACGTTCCCGGGCCCGTCGCTGACGATTCTCGCCATCCCCGTCAGCGCTTGCGGAGAAGCAGCGCGGTGCGAGATTCGCGGAGACACCAGCGTGTTCAACGCGTTGGTATGGGCCGAAGATGGCAGCGAGCGGGTGGACGGGACGGCCGACGCGTCAGGGGAGTATACTCTCAATGTGGGCCCCGGCCTGTGGCGCGTCTCCGCCACCGCGCGCGGCCTCGGCATCGCGACGAGCGCCCCCGTCGAGGTGCCCCGTGAGCATCCGGGCCGCGCCGATCTCGAGTTGCCTTTTCCCTTTGCAGCGTGCGAGGCTGTGGGCACGAACTTCGACGGGGCCGACCTCGCTGACGTACTTACGCCGACCTACCTGGCCGGCGACCGAGGCGGCACGTATGCACTCCAAGACGGTACCGTAATGCTCAAAGGAGGCCGGGATACGCGCTTCGGATTGCTGTCAGCGCCCATCCCCTGGAGCACCGAACGAGCAACGGCCGTGGAAGCGAAGATCGAATCCTACGTTGCGACCAATGCGCTGATGACCCTGTACGGCGGGTCCGGCGCCGGCGATTTCTCGCATTTCTGCGAAGTCGGCATCGAACGCGGCCGCGCTCAGGCGTGGGCAATCGGAAGTTCGGCGACCGGCGACAATATCAAGCCCCCCGCCGTGGTGCGGATGGTCGCCGGGCCACCGCGGGGAGACGGCTGTCGGTGGGTGGACTTCTATGTCAACGATGTCTTGATACACCACATCCCCGCCTACCCGCACCTTGGCGAGGGCTCTCTGCGCGTCTTCATCTACGGGTGGAGCGAATCCGAGACTGTCTGGGACTGGGTTCGCGCGTGGTCCGAGGAACCTACCGGGATTCAGGGCACGGTGCGGAGCGCTGCGGGCGAGCGGCTGCCAGGGGTGCTCGTGAACGCGCTGGGTGCGGCGAGTGCGAACACCGATGCCGACGGGGCTTATCGGCTTGACGCCATGCCCTTGGGCCAGCGACGGGTGGCGGCTGGAGGTGGTGGCTTCGGCATCGTCGAACGAGAGGTGACCCTGGCGCCCGGGCGGCCGATCACACTGGATTTCGAGGTCAGTCCAAGACCGACGGAGGGCGCACTTTTCGATGAGTTCATCGAGTTGGACGGGGCACGGTGGACGGTTCGCCGGTTCGGTCATTCGCGGGCTGAAGCGCGTGCGGACGACGGTGGCCTGCTGCTCGAGAGCGAGCGCGGGAGTGCGGTTGTCGTCGAAAGCGGTCCGATAGTCGGAACGGCATCGGGAGAAGTCGTGATCCGGGCGCGCGTCGCGCATTTCGCGGGCGAGGCGACAACGCTTCACGTCCGTTCGAGTAGCGGCGGCGGCGGTGTTGACTGGTCGCTGCGCGATGGGAGTCTGCAGGCCAGAGACGGTGAGCGCGTGTGGTGGCCGGCGGAGGCCCGGATTGCCGTGCCGTGTGACTTGACGGTGGTGATCTCCGCGCCGGGTGCGGACGGACGGCGCTCCGCTCGGTTCCATTACAACGGGGGCGTGCGGCATACGTTCGAGGCGATCGAGTCGCTCCCGCCAGGCGAGGAGCTCTGCGTGATGCTTGGCGGCGGGAATTGCACGGCACGTTGGGATTGGGTTGCAGTGGCAGTCCGCGACGTGAAATGAAGAGAGGGAATCGGTCACCATGAGATCCGCGAAGCTGAGCTCGAAGGAACGGGTCAAGATCGCGTGCGCGCATCAAGCGCCCGACCGGATCCCGCTGCAGGGCTATTTCACGCCGGAGATATCGCAGCAGCTGCGAGAACATTTCGCGGGTCGCGAGGTGGTCACTGCACTCGGCATTGATCTACGCGATGCGAACCGCGGTGCCGTGTGGCGGGGCGGGCATACGGAGTCGAGACCCGGATTGGCGGACACGTACGATATGTGGGGCGTCGGATACCGCAATGTATCGAACGAATTCGGCACCTACGCCGAGGCATCCGACCTCGCGCTGGCTCGCATTAGGACGATGGACGACGTCGAGACCTATCCCTGGCCGGATATCAATGACTACGACTTCTCCGGGGTCGAGGTGGCGTGCGATCAGGCTGCCGACTACGCGGTGTGCTTCGCCGGAGCGGGTATGCCGGACATCGTCAACGGCGTCTCTCGGGGTCGCGGGATGGAGCAGGTGCTGGTTGATATCGTGAGCCAGGACGAAGTCGGCATCGCGATCATAGACCGCCGCGTCGATTTCTACTACGAGTTCTGCCGGCGCGGTCTGGATGCGGCCCGGGGAAAGGTTGACATTCTCTGCCTTGGCGAGGATTGCGGGACGCAGAAGGGGAGGCTGTTTTCTCCCGCAATGTTCGATTCATTTTTTGTGCCACGGCTGAAGCGCTTCATTGACCTGGCGCACGAGCACGGGGCACTCGCGATGCTCCATTCCTGCGGTGATACGCACGATATCATGCCGACATTCATCGAGATGGGGCTCGACATTCTCGACGCCATACAGCCGGAGCCGGCGGGGATGAACCCGGAGAGCATCAAGCAGCAGTTCGGGGACCGGCTGACCTTCTGCGGACTCATCAGCACGCAGGAAACACTGCCGCACGGCTCGGTCGAGGACGTGCGAGCCGAAGTGCGCCACCGCAAGCAGATCGTCGGACGCGGCGGCGGGTATATCCTGAGCCC
>CP070648.1:47732-112393 GCA_020354555.1 Armatimonadota bacterium
ACGGGCATGTGGCCGCGCGCGGGGGCGCTGAGTTCCGCATGGGACGTGAGGCGCAGTCCGAGTTCGGCGAGCGCAGCGCGCCGGAGCAGGCGGACGGCATCACCATGGGCACGAGCATCACCGCGCTCGTGCGCAAGGCGTCGCATCCCGTCGAGTTCGTTCCCCCGCCGGGCACGCCGAAGTACGAGGGCGGCACGGACTGCCTGTACTCCCACGCGTCGTGGAATCATCGCGCCGAGTTCTGCTTCATGTGGGTGACGGAGACCGGCGGCAACCTTGACACCATCCGCGATGACCACGAGATCTACGAGGAGCTGCTGCGGCAGTTCTACAGCGTCTGGGATCACATCAAGAACGGGCCGCACGCTGACGAGGCGCGGAACTGGGAGCTGGTGTGGGTCAGCCCGAAGGCGGGCAAGCGCGAGAGCCGCCGGTTCGTGGGCGACTACATTCTGACGCAGACCGATATCGAGGAGGCGCGGCTGTTCGAGGACCGCGTGGCCTATGGGGGGTATGCGCTCGACATTCACGACCCAGTTCGCACGCGCGCGAGGATCATCTTCCACTGCATCCCGCCGCTATTCAGCATTCCCTACCGGTGCCTGTATTCGCGCACCATCGGGAACCTGATGCTGGCGGGGCGGCTGATGTCGGTGACGCATCTCGCGCTGGGGGCGGTGCGGCTGATGAAGACGCTGGCGACTGCGGGGCAGGCGGCGGGGGCGGCGGCGCATCTGTGTCGGAAGTACGATTGCCTGCCGCGCGATCTGTATCCGGAGCGGGTGGGCGAGCTTCAGCAGCTTCTGCTGCGGCGCGACGCGACGATCCTCGGCCTGCGCAATGAGGATCCGGACGACCTGGCGCGGTCGGCGAAGGTGACCGCGACGAGCGAGGCGGTGTTTGAGTGCGCGGAGGCCGGCGATTTCCTGCCGTTGGATTGCGCGCGCGGGGTGGTGCTGTGGAATTGGCCGGAGAAGCTGGAGCGCATCGAGCTCTACGCGCGCAACGAGTCGGACGAAGCGCAGCGGCTGGAGTCGTCGGTGTCCGCATTCGCGCCGGAGCGCAAGTGGAAAGCGCCGGAGGAGCACATCCCCTACTCCGACCCTGGGCCGGGCAATCGCATGGAATGGGGGAATGACAACACGATTGCGAAGTTCGCGGCGGTGGGTAGTGCTTCGGCTGAGATTGGGCCGCGCAGCGAGGGGTGGGCCGCGTTCGAGTTCTCGCCGCCGCTGGAGTTGCCGCCCAGGGATGAGACGAGCGACGAGGGCCGATGCGCGCTGGTCATCGCGCCGGCGGATGGCGTCAGCCTCGCGGCGAATCGGTGGGCGACGGACTTCGCGCAGCGCTGCGAGGCGCGGGAGGGTGACGCCGCCTTCACGACGATGCCGGAGCCGCTCGCGATACGCATTCAGCCCCGCCCGGTGCACGGCGAGGCGATGAACGTCATTAATGGTTACAACCGGCGCTTCTGCACCAATCCCGTAGACATGTGGATGTCGGCGCCGGGCGCGCCGCTGCCGCAGAGCGTGGTGCTGGAATGGCCGGAGCCGGTCAGACTCGGGCGCGTGCACCTGACGTTCGACACGCTCAATAGGTCATACCTCGGCATGCCGTTCAACTGCGGCGGGCGGGTGTCGGAGATGTGCGCGCGGGATTACTCGCTGGAGGCGGAGGTCGACGGCGAATGGCGCACGCTTGTTGAGGAGCGCGGCAACTACCGCCGTTTCCGCGTCCACGAATTCGCGCCGGTGACCGCGTCCCGCCTTCGTCTCACCATCCGCGCCGCGAACGGTGACGGCTGGGGCGCGCGCGTGTATGAGATCAGGGCGTACGAGACTCCGGGCTAGTCGCGGAGCGCCTGTCACTCAGGCGTCAGATGCCGACGGAGGCGGCACTCCCGATTCCACCTCCGGTGAATGCCGCATTCATCCTCGCTCCAGTGCGCCGCGGTTGCGGGCAAACCATTTGGATACTTCCATCGCGGCGACGCCGCCGAGTGACACGAAGAAGATGCACACCGCGCAGTTCAAGTGGATCGGTCGCGTGCCGAAGATGGCCTGAAGCGGCGGCCAGTAGATGACCAGGGCCTGCGCGCCGATCGCGGCGAACACCGACACCAGCAGGAACGGGTTCGTCCGCAGGGGGATCGCGAACACCGACCGCGCCAGGCTGCGGCAGCTGAAGGCGTGCCACATCTGGAACATGACCATGTTCGTCATCGCGACGGTCCTCGCGTCGGCGAGGGTCAGGCCGATCAGTTGGGCATAGCGAAACGTGGTCAGCGTGCCGAGGCTGAAGGCGGCGCCAACGACTGCGGTGTGCTGGGCGACGACCCAGTTGAAGAAGCCCGCGCGCAGGCCGCGCGGCCGGTGCTGCAGGAGATGCGCCTCCCCCGGTTCGACCGCCAGCGCGATGTGCTGGATGCCGTTGGTGACGAGGTTGATCCACAGGATCTGCGCGGCGGTGTACGGCAGCGGCCAACCCAGCGCGATGACGGCGAGAATCGCGACGACCTCCGCCGCCCCGCTGCTGATGAGGAAGAAGCTCACCTTGCGGATGTTCTCGAAGATGTAGCGCCCCTGCTTGACGGCTTCGTAGATGGTGGCGAAGCTGTCGTCGAGCAGCACCATGTCGGCGGCCTGCTTGGCGACTTCGGTGCCGACCTTGCCCATCGCGACACCGAGGTCCGCCTGGCGCAGAGCGGGCGCGTCGTTGACGCCGTCACCCGTTACCGCAACGATGTAACCGCGCTTGCGCAACTCCTGGACGATGCGCAGCTTGTGCAGCGGCGTGACGCGCGCGTACACGGCGACATCATCGACGTGCGCGGCGAGTTCCTCGTCGGACATCGCCTCGACCTCGCGGCCGGTGAGGATGCGCGGGTCGTCTTCCGGCGAGACCTCGGCTTCGAGGGGCTGCAAGATGCCGAGTGCCATCGCGACGGCGCGCGCGGTGGCGACGTGATCGCCGGTGACCATGACGACGCGGATGCCCGACTCCTGGCAGCCGCGCACGGCCTCCGCCGCCTCAGGGCGCGGCGGATCCATGAGGCCGATGAGGCCGAGCAGTGTGAGGTCGGTGACGGCGTCTTCCGTGACCCCGGGCTCGTGCCACGGCCGATGCGCGACGGCGATGACGCGCTGGCCGGCGTCGGCCATGCGGTGCGCTTCGGCGAGCCAGCGCTGCGCGTCGAGTGGCTCCTCCCCTTCCCCGTACGGCACCCACTGCTTGGCGCAGCGCTCGATGATGACCTCCGGGCTGCCCTTGGCGAAAAGCATCCAGCCGCCCCACCTCTCGTGCACGGTTGCCATAAACTTGCGCTCGGAACTGAAGGGCACTTCGGCCTCGGGCGGGTGGGCCTGCTTTTCCTCGAACAGGCGCGGCGCGCGGACCGCGACCATATCGAGCAGGGCGGCTTCGGTGGGGGCCCCGTCGAGGTGCGCGAGGCCGTGCTCGTCAATCATGCGCTCGGCGTTGTTGCAGAACAGCGCGGCGCGCAGCAGATCGCATAGGGCGCCCTCGCAGGCCGACTCGGAGCCGGGCGGCGTTTCCTCGACGAGCACCGGCTCGGACTCGCCGGCGCTGACCTGATCGGCGCCCGCTTCGAGCGTCCACGGCCCCCAGGCGACCATGCGCACGGCCATGTGATTGAGCGTCAGCGTGCCCGTCTTGTCCGAGCAAATGACCTGGGTCGAGCCGAGGGTCTCGACGGCGGGCAGCTTGCGGACGACGGCGTTGCGCGCGGCCATGCGGCTGACGCCGACAGCGAGCGTGATGGTGACCACGACGGGCAGCCCCTCAGGGATGGCGGACACCGCGAGCGCGACGGCGGTGAGGAACATCTCGGATACGGGAATCCCCCGCAGAGCGCCGAGGGCGGTGGCAACGACGACGAGGCCGAGAGTCGCGAGGGCGAGGACGCGGCTGAAGCGGCGGATGCGACGCTGGAGCGGTGTTTCGACGCGCTCGATGCCGGTGACGGTTTCGGCGATCTTGCCGAGTTCGGTGCTCGGGCCGGTGCGGACGACGACGGCCTCGCCGCGGCCCTGGAGGACGAGGGAGCCGGCGAAGAGCATGTTGCGCTGGTCGGCGGGCGGCACGTCGGGGTCGGGCAATGGATCGGAGGTCTTCTCGACCGGCAGCGATTCGCCGGTGAGCAGGGATTCGTCTGCGAGCAGTTCGTTGGCGCGGAGGAGCCGGGCGTCAGCATCCACGCCCGCGCCGGCCTGCACGAGCACGAGGTCGCCGGGGACGAGCTCTTCGCTGGGGACGCGGCGCGTACGCCCAGCACGGCGCACGCGCGCGGTGGGGCTGGTGAGGCTGCTCAGGGCGTCAATGGCGCGGTTGGCGCGGAACTCCTGAACGAACCCGATGATGCCATTGAGCACGACGACGAAGAGGATGACGCCGGTGTCGGTGTAGTGGCGCAGTGCGAGCGTGACCGCCCCGGCCACGAGCAAGACATAGATGATCGGATCCCTGACCTGATCGAGGAGCAGGCGCCACGCGGGCAGGGCGCGGCCGCGGGCGATGCGATTGGGGCCGTACTGCTCGAGACGCTCGCGGGCCTCCGCGTCATCGAGGCCGTCGGGCCCGACGCCCACGAGCAGCAGCATGTCGTCGGTTGTGGCCGTGAGAGTCCGCTCGCGGGGGATCTCCTCGGCCATTGCCGCTGCCTGTTCGGTTGACGTCGTTGCTGGGGTCATTATGGTGTGGCGTCGGCGCAGAGCGGCCGGCGGCGGCAGCGTGGTCGCTGGCGCCGAAGCGCGATTACGCAGCGTTCGGGTCGTCTGCCCACAAACCGACGGGGTTGCCCTCGGGATCGACGCAGAGGGCGAAATGGCCCATGCGAGGCACGGCCGTCTTGGGCACGACCACCTGTCCGCCGAGCTGTATCACTTTCTCCGCATAGTCGGCGACGGACTCGACGCTGACATAGTTGATGATGCTGTGGTGGGGCGTACGCTTCTTCATGAGGGCACCGTTAATGCCTTCGCCTTCGGGGGCGGCGTTGATCATCATGAAGTCGTCCATGCCCGGGGCGGCCTGTATCTTCCAGCCGAAGAGGCCGGAGTAGAAGTCCTTGAGCCGGTTCATGTCCTGCGCCGGGATCTCGAAGTGAACGATAGTATTGGGCATCTGCGTTCTCCTGGAATCGTGTTGCCTGGCGATAGGAGAAGCAGTTCGGGCGCGGGTGCGGTCATCCTCCGCGCGCCGTGGGCGATGCAAGTGACAATGCGGCTGGCGGACAGGGACAGGGCCGGCATTGCTGCCGGCCCTGAGGCGCAGAAACAGCGTGTGACGCGGGAAGGCGTCAGCCCGGACTGCTCACGCACCAGAGCGCGTCGGCGGGAACGCCGCGTGGCGTCGCGCGCGCAACCGGGACTGGTCAGGAATTATCCGGCTTAGACCTTGACCTTGACCGCGCGGCCCAGCTTGCCGGAATCCCAGGCCGCCTCGGTGAGCTGGATCACGCGCAGGCCGCCGACGGCGTCGGACTGTACCTCGGCTTTGCCGCGGATGGCCTCAATGAAGTTGCGGTCGGCGTTGCCGGTGCCTTTGGCTTTGCCGGTGACGTCCTGGAGCTTGCCGTCCTTCTGCAGTAGGATCTTGCCGCCGCGCAGGTAGAGCGCGCCCTTGTCGCCCCAGATCGAGAAGTCCTCCCACCAGCCCGGGGCATGGCCGACGACCGAGATGTTCGCCAGCGCGCCGCCCTGGAACTCGACCGATATGGCGGAGAGAATGTCCACGCGCGCGCCCATGTTGTCAATGTACGCGAAGACCTCCTTAGGCACGAGGCCGGTGGTCCATAGGATGATGTCTATGAGGTGGCTGCCCGAGTCGTTGAGCTGGCCGCCGCCGGCCAGCGCCGGGTCGCCGCGCCAGCCGTAGCCGGGATACCAGCTCTGGGCCTGCATGGCGGAGACGAAGTGAACCTTGCCCAGCACGCCTTTCTGCACGGCCTGGCGGACGTAGCGGTAGCCGCCGTCGTAGTGACGCTGGTAAGAGACGACGACCACGAGTTTCTTCTTCTTGGCGGTTTGAATGATCTGCTTGGCGTCATCCACGCGGCAGACCATGGGCTTCTCCAGCAGCACGTGGAGGCCGCGGTTGAGCGCCTCCATCGCCTGCTCGAAGTGAACGGTGTGCGGGGTCGCGATCTCCACCGCATCCAACTCCACTTCATCGAGCATCTGCTTGTAGTCCGAGTAGGTCGGCAGTTCGGCGGCTTCCGGCGCGCGCTCGACGAAACGCTTGAGGCTGTCCTCGCTCGTATCGTTGAGCGCGACGACCTCGCATCTCGGCACCTCCAAGAGGCGCTTGAAATGCCCGACAGCAATTCCCCCACACCCAATGAACCCGACGCGAATCTTGCCCGCCGGCTTGCGGGCCTTGGTGCTCTTTGCCACTGGCGCTCGCTCCTTCTACGCGCCTCCCCGGCGCGATTTGAAAGACACAGTTTCGACGCGCCCGCGCGGACGCCTCCACCGGCAGCAGAAAAACCCGGTACGCCGTTCCCCGGCACGAGCGGGCTCACGCCGTCCGAAATCCGGGCAACATCAGGAAGCGGAGATGGCCGGTGCGTTTGCCCGAGCGACCGGACCGCGCCCGCGCGGCCAGGAACCCCGGCCTTGCTGCTACCGCTGGGTCAACATTACGATGGCGGATCCCGCGTCTCGCGCGGTCAGGCGCGCGCACGCCCAGACAAGCGCACGGGGCGTGACTTCGCCTGAAGTCGCGAGGCGTAGCGACACATCGAAACATAATTGACGGAGCACTAGCCTTGGTTTCCCTTGGGCTTGCGGGAGCGGCGCCGACGCGGCCGACGCCGCCGCGAGCGCGGGCGCGCCTCGCCTTGCGCGTTGGGCTTGGATGACGCCTCAGGCCTCGGCTTCGGCTCCGGCTCGGGCTCAGGAGGAGCGCACTCCGCGGGATCCACCTCAACGCGTGTGCCGTCGTCGAGCACGAGAGTGATGGTGCGTTTGATGACGTTGACTTCGGCGACCTTGCCGCGGCCCTTGGGGATCTCGATTTCGCTGCCGACGCGCGGCAGTTCAGCCTTCGCCTGCTTGTAGCACTCGTACTCGAAGTTGAGGCAGCACATGAGGCGGCCGCAGCAGCCGGAGATCTTGAGCGGGTTGAGGGCCAGGTTCTGCTCCTTGGCCATCCTGATCGCCACGGGTTGCAGACTGGAGAGGAAAGACGCGCAGCACAGGGGGCGCCCGCACGGGCCGAAACCGCCGAACAGGCGGGCCTCGTCGCGCACGCCGACCTGATGCAACTCGACGCGGGTCTTGAATTCGCGGGCGAGATCGCGCACGAGCCGCCGGAAGTCCACACGTCCGTCGGCGCTGAAGTAGAAGACGATCCGCGTGCGGTCGAACGTGTAGTGGGCCTCGATCAGCTTCATCGGCAAACCGTGCTGCTGTATCTTCTGCGCGCAGACCTCGACGGCTTGGTGCTCCCGCTCGCGGTTTTCCTCCTCGCGCTGGAGGTCTTCTTCCGTGGCCTTACGTTTGATCGCCCGCAGCGGCTGCGTGATCTCCTGCTCGGGAATATCACGCGCTTCCGCGACGACCTGGCCCAACTCCAGTCCGCGCTGAGTGGGCGCGATCACGGCATCGCCTTCATGCAACTCGATGCCGCCGGGATCGAAATGGTAGATCTGCCCGGCGGAACGGCATGTCACACCGACAACGGTTGGCATATATCAATCCTCGCGGAACTGTGACTCAGGCGTCAGCCCCTGTTTGCTCCCTTTCGACGCGGGAGAGCATTCTTCCCGCGTGGAGGACGATTTCGCTGCTCAGGGCAAGCAATTGCTGCGGCGACAGGCCGAGGGTGAGTAACTCGATGCGGTCGTGGCTGGCCACCGGGCTGGCCTGGCGGAACTCGCGGTCGCGCACGGCGGAGAACTGCCCCTGGAGCTTGCGCTGGGCGACCGAGGTCAGGCGCCGGTCGGGGGCGAACCGGATGGTCACCTGACGCCGCTCGCTCGTGATGCCGGCCACGCCGACGGCGAGGCAGTCCAGTTTCAACTGGATGAGCCGGAATAGGCCGTCCACTTGCGGCGGCAGCGGCGCACCGAAGCGGTCCGCCAGTTCCTCGCGCAGGTCTTCCATCTGCGCTGCGTTGCGCACCGCGGCCATGCGGCGGTAGAAGTCAATGCGCTGGTTGAGGCTCGGCACGTAATCCTCGGGCAGATAGGCGTCCACGGGCAGGTCGAGCGAGACCTGGCGCGCCGTCGGCACCGGCTCGCCCTTTACTTCTTGCACCGCCTCCGCGAGCATCTGGGTGTAGAGCTCGAAGCCGACGGAGAGCATGAAGCCGTGCTGCTCCGGCCCGAGCAAGTTGCCGGCGCCGCGGATTTCGAGGTCGCGCAGGGCGATGCGGAAGCCGGAGCCGAGATGCGAGAACTCCTTGATCGCGGCGATGCGTTTCTGCGCGCGCTCGGTGAGCCGTTTGTGCGGGGTCCACATGAGATACGCGTAGGCCTGGCGGTTGGAGCGCCCGACGCGCCCGCGCAGCTGGTACAACTGCGCCAGACCGAACAAGTCGGCCCGGTCAACCACCAGCGTATTGACGTTGGGGATGTCGAGCCCGCTTTCGATGATCGTCGTGCACACCAGGATGTCGTGTTTGCCGGCGTAGAAGTCGAGCATGACGCGTTCGAGATCGGCCTCGCGCAGCTGACCGTGGCCGATGGCGATGCGCGCGTGGGGCACGAGTTGGCGGACGTGCTCGGCGACATGGCCGATGGATTCGACGCGGTTATGGACGAAATAGACCTGGCCGCCGCGCTCGAGTTCACGCAGCAGGGCCTCGCGGACGACCTCGTCGTCGCGCGATAGGGCGCGGGTGCGGATGGGCAGGCGTCCTTCGGGCGGCTCGTTGATGACGCTCATATCGCGGATGCCGGAGAGCGACATGTGGAGCGTGCGCGGAATCGGCGTGGCGGTGAGCGTGAGCACGTCCACGATCGTGCGCAGCTGCTTGAGCTTCTCCTTGTGGCGCACCCCGAAGCGCTGCTCCTCGTCGACCACGACGAGGCCGAGGTCCTTGAACTCAACGTCGCGCGACAGCAGCCGGTGGGTGCCGATGACGATGTCCACGGTGCCGTCCGCCAGCCCCTCGACCACTCGCTTCTGCTCGACGCGCGAGCGGAAGCGGCTGAGCATCTCGACGCGCAGCGGATAGGGCGCCAGGCGCTCGCTGAAGGTCGAGAAGTGCTGCTGCGCGAGAACCGTCGTCGGCACCAGCACGGCCGCCTGCTTGCCGTCCATGACCGCCTTGAAGCAGGCGCGAATGGCGACTTCGGTCTTGCCGTACCCGACGTCACCGCACACCAGGCGATCCGTGGGCTTGGGGCGCTCCATGTCGCTCTTGACGTCCGCGATCGCCGCGAGCTGGTCCGCGGTCTCCTCGTACGGGAAGCCCACCTCCATCTCTTGCTGCCACGGCGCGTCGGGGCTGAAGGCGTGCCCCGGCTGGGATTGGCGCGCCGCGTACAGCGCGACGAGTTCGCGGGCGAGTTCCCGCGCCGAGCGCTTCGCGCGTCGTTTGGCGCGCTCCCAGTCGGCCCCGCCGAGGCGGTGTACCGCCGGAAGCTGGTCCTCGCTGCCGATGTACTTCTGTACGCGATCGAGTTGGTCAATCGGCACATAGAGCCGGTCCTCGCCGGCATAGTGCACGGACATGTACTCGCGTTCGGCGGTGTCAACCACCCGGCGCACCAGCCCTTCGTAGACGCCGATGCCGTGGTTGATATGCACGACGTAATCGCCGGGCGCGAGCTCGGTGAGCGAGCTGATCGGCGCCCCCTCGAGGTGGCGGCGGCGCAGCGAGCGGCGAATCTTCTGCCAGCCGAAGACCTCCTGATCGGTGAGGCAGACCAGGCCCGCCTCGGGCAGCGCGAAGCCCTCGGAGATCTTGCGCGGCGTGATGAGAACCTGGCCCGGCTCTACGGCGCCGGCCTCGTCGCGGACGATGCCGCTGACGCCCGCCTCGGCCAGCAACTCGGCCAGACGCTCCCCTTGCAGGGTGGAGATGATGACACGCTGATGGTCGCGCTGCCAGCCGCGCAGCACATCCGCCAACTCGGCCGGGCGCGCGCCAAAGCGCGGCACGGGTGACGGGTCAAGTGAAACCTTCGTCTGCGGCGAGCCCGGCCAGAAGCCGTTGTCGTCCGGTTCGAGGAGCGAGAAGCTGAGCGTCGGGCGATCTCGCAGGCGCTGCTTGCCTTCGCTCGACGGGAGATAGAGTGGATCCGGCAGAGGCAGGAGAGATCCATCCTGGAGTCGCAGGCGGTACGCTTGCGCCAGTTCATGCTCGAAGCGCTCGTAGTGCTCGGCAATGAGGGACGGCTCGTCTATGACGACCGCGGCGCCCGCCGGCAGGTAATCGAGCGCGGTGAAAGCGCCCTCGTGGAGGAACGGCAAGTAGTACTCGACGCCCTGGAAATACGTGCCCTGGCTCATGCGCTCGAGGTCGTGCTCGACCTTGTCGCGCAGCCGGCGGGCGGCATCGGGCCGGCCTTGCTGCTCCAGAATTGCGAGTTGCTCGCGGAGCGCAACCGTCATCATCTGCTCGGCGCGAGCCGGATCACCCGCGCCGCCGAGACTCGCCTCCAGCACCAACTCCTGGGCGGGCAGCAGGTCGAACTCCGGTATCTCCCCGGTGGAGCGCTGGGTTTCGACGTCGAGGTTGCACAATCGCTCGACCTCGTCGCCGAACAGCTCCAGGCGCAGGGGCTGCAGGGTCGTGGAGGGATAGATGTCAACGATGTCGCCGCGGATGCTGAACTGGGCGGGGTGTTCGACCATTTCCTCGCGGGCATAGCCGAGGCCGGTGAGGCGCGCGGCGAGGTCGGTCAGGTCGAGCGGCTGCCCCTTGCGCAGGACGAGATGGGCCCGCGCCAGCACGGCGGGCGGCACGGTCTGGTGGAGCACGGCGGGCGCGGTCGCCACGACGGTCACGGGCTCTCCGCGCAGCAGGCGGTGGAGGGAGTTGAGCCGGTCGCGGATGATGTCGAAGTCCGGTGAGAATTCCTCGTAGAGGAGAATCTCGAGCGACGGCAGGAAGGAGACCCGTTCGGCGGGCTCAGGGGAGACGTGTTGATCCGGCGCCGAGCCGGTGAACGAGACGATGTCATCGTAGAGCTGCTCCGCCTGCTCGTTGTTGTACGTGATGATGAGCAGGGGGCGTTCGGCCCTGGCCGCCAGGCCCGCGATAATGCAGCCCTTGGCGGCCCCGGTCAGGCCCTCTACGTGCCCGCGATATCCGTCTCGGCGAAGGTTCTGGGCAAAGTCGCTGAATTCCGGCCACTGCCCGAGGGCGGGCAGTAGTGCATGCATGTACTTAGTATAGCACCGCGCGGCGGACGACGCAACGCAAGCGGGACTGAACTGTAGAGGAAGCGGGGCCGCGGCCCCGCCTTCGCTCGCCCGGATTGAGTGGGGCGCGGCTACCGGCGACAGCTGAGCGCGGATGTGCGCGCAGCGTGGGGCCATCCGTCCGAAGGCAGTCCAGACCGCGGCGCGGAGGCGCACCGGCCCACTATGGAGTGCGGGAGTTTTAGTCGCCTGTGGCGACTCACTCCCGCTTTGAAACGCGCCTGATGACCACAAGAGCGGCGATGAATCGCCGGACTCCAGAGTCGGCTGCGGCGAGTGAACCCTTCGTGCGTTGCGGCCTCACATGTACGGTTCGGACCCGAATCTGCACAATCTGCGCAACCCGCGAAAGCTGGGCAAATCCGCGGATCGTCTACTGTTCGAGGGCGACCCGGTGAGCCGCCCCTACGCCGCAGGCGGGAGCACGCGCACGCGGTTGCCTTTGATCTCAAGCCGCCCCTCGGCGAAGAGCTGGATTGCCTCGGAGTACGCCTGATGCTCCTGCTCGAGCACGCGCGCGGAGAGGGTCTCCGCGGCGTCGTCGTCGAGCACCGGCGCGGTGCGCTGGACGATGATCGGGCCCGCGTCAACTTCCTTCGTGACGAAGTGCACGGTGCAGCCGGTGACCTTCACGCCGTAGTCGAGCGCCGCCTGGTGCACGCGCAGGCCGTGCATGCCCTTGCCGCAGAACGAGGGAACGAGGCTGGGGTGGATGTTCATGATGCGGCCGTCGAAGGCGTCCACGAACTCGTCGCTCGTGATGCGGAGGTACCCCGCCAGCGCCACCAGCTCCTCGCCGCGATCGCGCAGCTCTTGGATGATCGCTCGATTGAAGGCGTTGCGGTCGGGGAATGAGCGAGGATCAATAGACACCGCCGGCACACCGGACTGGCGCGCTCGCTCGAGGGCGTAGGCGTCCTCGACATCGCTGATAACGACGACGACCTCGGCGTCGAGACGGCCGTCGGCGGCGCGGTCCATGATTGCCTGAAGATTCGTGCCGCCGCCCGACGCGAGAACGCCGACCTTGACCTTGCGTGCCATCGGGAAGTCACCTCCGTTGAGGGGGAGTGGTTGACCCGCTGCGAGCGCATTATAGCGCGCGCCGCCGGAGGGTGCAAACGAGGAACGGGGGCGTGAGTGGAGAAGGAGCAGGCGACGTTATCCGCGGGCGAGCGGACAGGGGATGGCAGAAGCGGGGCGTTGCATCGGCCGCGACACGGCGCGGGCGAAAGCCCTCGCCGCGCTCGGGATGACATGCGGCATGAGTGGGTTGCGCACGGCAGCACAGGGGCCTCGTCCATGCACTGGCTGACCAAGGGCTTTCTGGATCTGCTGTTTCCGCCGCGGTGCCTGGTGTGCCGGCGGTTCGGCGGCGCGGCGCTGTGCGCGGAGTGCGCTGCTGAGGTGACGCCGATCGCGCCGCCGATGTGCCACCGCTGCGGGATGCCGTTCGACCCGCAGGCGCGCGGCGGCCCGCTGTGCGCGTCGTGCCGGCAGACGCAGCGACTGCCGTACGTCATCGGCCGCTCGGTGGCCCGGTATGAGGGCCCCGCGCGGGAGGCGGTGCACCGGCTGAAGTATGACGGCAAGCGCGTGCTCGCGCGCGTGCTGGGCGAGATGATGGCGGCGGCGATGCTGGACGGCAAGGCGCAGGACAGCGCAGCCACTTCGTTGGACACGACTTCAGAGACCGGCGACCCGCCCGCCGCCGCGGCGAGCGCGCCTCCAGCGATCCCTTTCGACAAGCTCTCGCTGATCCTGCCCGTCCCGCTGCATCCGGTGCGCGCGAGCGAGCGGGGATTCAACCAGGCGGAGCTTCTCTGCGCGCCCCTCGCCGAACGTGCGGGCGTGCCGATCGCCGTCCACTGTCTGGAGCGCGTGAAGCTGAACGCGCCTCAAGTCGCGGTGCCGGCGAAGATGCGGCGCGCGAATGTGCGAGGGGCGTTTGCGGTAACCGATCCCGCGGCCGTCGCCGACAGGACGGTGCTCGTATTCGACGACGTGTGGACGACCGGCGCGACACTGCTGGAATGCGCGCGCGTGCTGCGGCGGGCCGGGGCCTCGGCCGTGCACCTGCTGAGCCTGTGCCGGGCGGTTCTGCATGAGCGGCAATCGCCGGCGACCGGTCGGATGACAACGGGTCACGATTGACCCGCGCACCGGCTGGAGGTATAATCACGTTGAGAGACCACGGGGCCCCGTTAAACCATCGGTCTTGACCGACAGCACCCCTGTGATTAACCTGACTTACAGCCGCACTCCACGCAGCGCAGGGCGTCCCGCTGCCCGCTGGTACCGCCTACTATTCGCGGCGCTCCCGGTGCTGCTCGCCGCCCACATCGGGCTGGCACAGACCAGAGCGGAGCAGGCCGAGCCAGCGCAAGCGCCCCCAGCCAGCCCGAACACGTCCCAGGAGGCGACCGCGCCAGCCCCGTTCCGCGCGGTAGCGCTGGTCGATTCCGACGGCGGCATGGAGGCGGTCAGCATGTTGTTTCCGTGGGCGCAGGACCACCAGGAAGTGACTTCGATCGTGGAGCATATGAGTCAACTGGGGGGCTGGGACGTTGTGGATTTGAAGATCGAGGACGACCGGTTCGTTTCGGCCTGGGACTTGGCGATGGAGAAGGACCCGCAGGGGGAATTGCAGACATACGTCGAGTTCAGCGCGGCGGGCGTGGTGAACCACGAGGAGCGCTGGATTCCGCTGGATCCGTTCATCGTGGCGCTCAAGGATTACAGTCCGATGCGGCTCGCGCTCGCGGTGGGCGAGCAAGTTGTCGTGGAGGGACCGGGAGATTTCGAGGATAACACGGTAAGAATAGAGTGTAATCGTCAGCTCGGCTCGATTCTATACGACATCACCGTCAAGGATCCCGATCTGACCTCAACCGGGGTGCCCGCTCATCCGGCGGCACCAGTGGTGCCGGCGCCGCAGGTTGTGCCGCAGCGGCGCGCGCCGCTGCTGGCGGGGCTGCTGGTCGGGCTCGCACTGGCGGTGGCGACGGGTGTGGCGCTGACGCTGAGGCGGAAGGGCCTGTGGCCGTGGGCGGCGAACAAAGGCGGCGACAAGCCTTGCACCAGCGACCCGGCACCGAACGCACAATCGGACTAAGAAGGGGAGACGAAAGTGGCAGTTGAGCTTGAAGAACTATGCAGATTCGCGGTCGAGAGCAAGGCATCGGACCTGTTCATCAAGGCCGGGGCGCCTGCGGCGCTGCGGGTGCACGGGCGGATCGTGCCCACTGACTTGCCCGTGCTGCTGCCGGAGGACACGGAGCGCATGGCGCACTCGATCATGACGGAAGAGCAGGTCGCGCGCTTCCGCGAGTACCACGAACTCGACCTGGCATTCACCCTGGGGGACCTGGCGCGCTTCCGGTGCAACGTGTATCAGCAGCGCAATACGATGGCCCTGGTGCTGCGCATCGTGCCCCTCGAGATCTACACGCTCGAAGAGCTGGGGATGCCGAAGATCGTGAGCGAGATGGCGATGAACCGGCAGGGGTGCATTCTGGTCACGGGGCCGACCGGCTGCGGCAAGTCGACCACGCTGGCGGCGATGATTGACGTGATCAACCGCACCCGCCGCTGCAACATCATCACCGTCGAGGATCCCATCGAGTTCGTGCACCAGGACCGCCTTGCGGTGGCGAGCCAGCGCGAGGTAGGGATCGACACCGAGTCGTTTTACGACGCGATGAAGTACGTGGTGCGCGAGAGCCCGGACGTGATCCTCATCGGCGAGATGCGCGACGCGGAGACGATGCGCGTGGCGCTGACCGCCGCTGAGACCGGTCACCTGGTGTTCTCCACCGTGCACACGACGAGCGCGGGGGACACGGTCGAGCGCATCGTCAATATCTTCCCGCCGCACGAGAAGAACCAGATCTGCCTGCGCTTGTCCACGACGCTGGTGGGCATCATTTCGCAGAAGCTCTCGCCGCGGAGCGATGGCACCGGGCGCGTCGCGTCGGTCGAGGTGCTGGTCAACACGCCGACGGTGGCGAAGCTGATCGAGGAAGGACGAACGTCGCAGATCTATAACGCGATCAACGAGGGCGGCTATTGGGGCATGCAGACGATGAACCAGGCGCTGCTCAAGTATCTGCGCGCGGGCATCATTACGGAGGAAGACGCGGAGGCCTATGCGGGCAACCGCACGGAGCTAAAGCAGATGATGCGGCGGGGGGCGCAGGCCGCGGCGGGCGCAGCGGAGCAGCCTTCGGGGTAGCCGAGCCGCGGCGCACGGTGGCGCGGCTCGCGACGCAAGCATAGAGCGTTCGGTACCAGCGGAGCGCCGCGCCGAACTCTTCCGGACCATGTTCTCTGGGTGCGCACCCGAACCGACGAGTCACGCCGGCAATACAGGGGCCTCGATAAGACACGATGCACATTGACGAACTGCTGAAGCTAGTCGTGGAGCGGCAGGGGTCGGACTTGCACATACGGGCGGGGGAGCCGCCCGTCATTCGAGTTCACGGCGATCTGCAGCGCACCGACTACCCGCGCCTGAATTCGGCGGATGTGAAACAGATCGTTTATGACATCCTGAGCGACGAGCGGCGCCATCGCTTCGAGCGCAACATGGAGCTCGACCTCGCATACGCGATTCCCGGGCTGGCCAGGTTTCGGGTGAACGTGTTCCGCCAGCGGCGCAACGTAGGAGCGGTATTCCGACTCATCCCGATCCGCGTTCAGACCATAGACGAACTGGGGCTGCCGCAAGTTCTGAAGCGAGTGGCGCTGTTGCCGCGCGGCCTGGTGCTTGTCACCGGCCCCACCGGCAGCGGCAAGTCGACGACTCTCGCCGCGATGATTGACCACATCAACGAGAACCGCAATGTCCACATCGTGACCATTGAAGACCCGATCGCGTTCATGCACAGCGACAAGCAGGCAGCGGTCAACCAGCGCGAGGTGGAGATAGACACGCATACCTTCGCCGACGCCCTGCGGCACGTCATGCGGCAGAACCCGGACGTGATTCTGGTGGGCGAGATGCGTGACCTGGAGACGATGCAGCTCGCGATCACCGCGGCGGAGACCGGGCACCTGGTGTTCGCGACGGTGCACACGACGGACGCGGCGCAGACCATGGACCGCATCGTGGACGTGTTCGAGCCGGCGCGCCAGGAACAGATCCGCATGCAGCTCTCGGTGGTGATCCAGGCGGTGATCTCGATGACCCTGCTGCACCGGCAGGACCGCCCGGGCCGCGTGGCGGCATTCGAGATCATGCTCGCGACGCCCGCCATTCGCAACCTGATTCGCGAGCGCAAGACTCACCAGATTTACTCGATGATCCAGACCGGTCACGAGTTGGGCATGCAGACGCTGGACGCGCACCTGCTGGAGCATTGCCGCAGCGGCATCGTCGCGTTCGAGGATGCGCTGGCGAAAGCGTCGAACCCCGCCGAGTTCCGGCAGCGCGCGCGCCTGACGACGGAAGCCGCCACCGGGGCGATGTAGGGGCGAACGGAGACGATGGCGATCCAGATCGACGAATTGCTCACGGAATGTGTCAAGCGTGACGGTTCGGACCTCCACATCAAGGCGGACAGCCCGCCCCTGCTGCGCATCTACGGCGACCTGTACAGCATGGACCTCCCGCCGCTGACCTCCACTGAATCGCGCGAGCTGGCGTACAGCGTCTTGAGCGAGGAGCAGATTGCGCTGTTCGAGCGTGACTGGGAGATGGACCTCGGCTACGACATCGAGGGTGTGGGGCGCTTCCGGGTCAACACGTTCGTGCAGCGCGGCAACGTCGGGGCGGTGTTCCGCTCGATTCCGCTGCGCATCTCGACCATGGAAGAGCTGGGGCTGCCGGCCGTGTGCAAGTACTTCGCCGAGCGTCCGCGCGGCCTCGTCTTGGTGACCGGTCCCGCAGGCTGCGGCAAGTCAACGACGCAAGCCGCCATGCTCGACTACATCAACAAGACCTATCCCTGCCACATCGTGACGGTGGAGGATCCGGTTGAGTTCATCCACGAGGACGAGCGCGCCCTGATCAACCAGAGGGAGCTGGGGACTGACACGCAGTCGTTCGCGAATGCCCTCAAGTTCGTGCTGCGTCAGGACCCCGACGTCATCCTCATCGGCGAGATGCGCGATCTGGAAACGGTGCAGCTTGCGATCACGGCGGCTGAAACGGGGCACCTAGTGTTCGGGACGCTGCACACCACGGACGCGGTGCAGACGGTGGACCGCGCGATTGACATCTTCCCCACCCACCAGCAGCAGCAGATCCGTATGCAGCTTTCGGTGAACTTGCTCGGGGTGGTGTCGCAGATCTTGGTCAAGCGCGCCGACAGCAGGGGCCGCGTCGCTGCGTTCGAAACGCTGGTGGCCATCCCGGCGGTGCGCAGCTCCATCCGCGAGCGCAAGACCCACCAGGTCGCGTCGGTGATCCAGACCGGCGTCAAGCAGGGCATGATGACGCTCGACCAATCGCTGGCGGGGCTCGTCAAGGCAGGCATGGTCACCTACGACGAGGCCGGCAACAAAGCGAAAGAGCCCCAGGAGTTCGCCAACCTCTGCGCCAGCGACTAGCGCGCGTGATGGATGCGGACGAGCCGATGTGCGGCGATTCGGCGTCATCCGCAGCCTCGGTGTTTCGACCACACTCAGTTGAAGCGGTTCATCGCTTCGGTAATGCCGACGGAGACCCATGCCTCGACCGCGTCCGCTGCGCGCGCGATGGCGGCGGCGATCACCTCTTGTTCCTCGCGCGCGAAGCGACTGAGCACATAGCTCACTTGATCCATGTGCGGCGGCGGCTCGCCGACGCCGATGCGCAGGCGGGGAAACTCCTCGTTGCCCAGCGCCTCAATGACCGATATGAGGCCATTGTGCCCGCCCGCGCTGCCCGAACGGCGCAGGCGGATCTTCCCCAGCGGCAGGTGGACGTCGTCGCACACCACGAGGAGCCGCGATAGCGGCACCTTGTAGTAGTCCGCCGCCCCACGAACCGCTGCCCCACTGCGGTTCATGTAGGTGTGCGGTTGGATCAGGATGACGCGCTGGTCGGCCAGTCGCGCCTCGGCCTGAGCGCAGCGGAACTTGCCGCGGCGCAGGCGCGTCTGCGCGCGCGCGGCGAGCAACTCGACCACTTCGAAGCCGACATTGTGCCGCGTCGCGAGGTAGCGTCCCCCGGGATTGCCGAGGCCGACGACGAGCAGCGGGCTTGAGGCGGACGCTTCCGCTTGTTGCGCCACAGCATCGCGCTTGCGCCGGAGCAGGCTGAATCGCATGGCCCTTGAGTTCAATAAACGCGGCGAATGAACCTGCCGCAAGGGAGCTTGCGCCGTCGCTCCAGTTTGCTTGGGCGATCCGGTCGGGCATGTCGGAAGTCGCCGCTCAACGTCCGTGCCCCGCTCGGCACGTGAGCGCGGGCGGCGTGCACAGCCGAGGGGCCCTGGCTGACGAGGCAGCGGTGTGCCGGATGATCGCCGGCAGGCGGGACGCCTGCGCCGCCAGCACGATAGGGCACAGCATGCTGTGCCTCTACGGCTACGGCCCGGAGGCGCACGATGTGACAGGTCACGTTTCGCTCAGCGCCAGCAGGTAGTACGCGTTGTGGGGCAGCCATGGTTCTGTCGAGTGGTAGTCGTTGCCCTGGAGATCGAAGCGGGGGGCGTCGCGCTCGACGCTCTCGCGGACGTAGCCGTTACATACCGCCCCGGGGACGGCACCGCGCTCGCGCTCACGGATCGCATTGTAGCGGTGGTGGTACTGCGGCGGGTTGAACCGCCCGGCGCCCTCCAACATGCAGACGGCGAACGGGTTGCAGCCCAGCACCCAGTTGATCTGCGCCCACGCCAGTTCTTCTGCCAGCCGAGCCTGATCGCGCACGGCGGCATCGGGCGACCGGTTGAGGAGCTTCGCCGCGAGCAGGAGCGCCCAGGCCTGTGACAGATACATTGAGTTCTGCCCAACGTACCAGGCCTTGGGTTCCACATAGGGGTAGAACACGTTGTGGGCGTCCCATTGCATGATGCGGAAGGGATTATCGCTCAGGCCAGCGCTGAATTCGAGATACTTCGTGAGCGCCACCTGTATGTCGGGAGCCAACTGATCCTGGGGCAGGCGCAGCGCAAACTCAGCAAGCGCAGCCGGGACGAAGCCCTGGTCAACGATGTGGGGATCGTGCAAGCTGCCGTCCGGACGCTGTCGGCTGAGCACGGCGCGAACCAGCCGCCGCGCCTGTTCGACCCTGGCGTCTCGTTGTTCGGGCCATTCCAGATGGGCGAGCGCGGCGGCGGCCTGCTGGATGACCGGCAGATCCGCTCCCGCCGCGGCATCGTCGAGACGCCGCGCGCATTCCAGCCACCTGGATTCCCCGGGGCGCAGGTTCTGCAGTGTGGCGAAGGCGAGCAGCGCCACTCCCGGGTGATGCCCGAGCGAGGGCTCGCCGCGAATCGGCCGGTCGTCGTCGGTGCCCGGACGATTGTCGGTCTCGTCCTCCGGAGCCCCCCACCAGCCGTACCCGGAGAACACGTCGCCGCGCAAGAGCCCGGTCTTCTCATCCTGCATCTTGGCCAGCCACGCCCCGCCCCACGCGGCCTCATCGAGCGGCGGCGGCGCCTGCTTCAACGGCCACGGGCGGAGCAACTCGTGGCGGCCGGCCTTCGCAAGCGCGACGACCGACAGCGGCGTGTAGCCGTTGTACTTGTTGTAATCGCCGGCATCATGCCAGCCCCCGACAGCATCGATGTGCGAACCGTCGGGAAGGCGCGCGTCATCCATGTGGCAGGGCCGGTGCCATCCCGGCACTTCGGTGCCGCAGCGCTGGTAGTAGTAGAACGCCGCCGCAAGCGCAAGCGATTCACGAGCGGTTCGACGCGGGGTGACGGCCACCGGGGCATAGCGAGCTTCGCGCTCCGCGATGGCGATTCGCAGCTCATATTCGCCGTCGCGGTCGAAGCCGCTGAAGTCGCTTCGCCAGTAATGCCCGTCCCACAGCGCGCCGCCTCCGACGTGGTCCAGATCCGCTTCGTAACACAGAGTGCCGCGAGCGTCCACGATTCCCAGTCGGCCTCGCGCCCCGTCGAGGTCCTCGCCCGCTCGAACCACGACGGACTTCGGCGCACCGACGTCGAACCCGACCTGATTGATCAGAACCTCCATCGCTGCGTGTGCCTCCACGGAACCTCCGTTACCAGACGCGCATCAACAATGGCGCGCGTGCCATGCAAGGGTCAGGGATACGATCCCGAACGCGGGAGCGCGGGATGACCAGGCGTCCCACGCGCGTCGGGCGCGAGGTTGGAGATGCGAGCAGGCCCCGCTGTCTCATGGGGCCGCACCTCGCGCCAGCGGCAGCCTGGCCGACAGCCACGGTACGAACGCGTTCCCCCTATCGCGGCTCGGACGAGGGGAGCGCCGTCGGAGGCGCGGAGGGAGATACGATGGCGCTCGCGGCCACCTGCCCGGACGTGACGGTGATACGCGCCGATACGGCACTCTCCGCCGGGCGCCACTTCGCGACGACAGCGCCATGTTCGGTGCGATGACCGCCGATGATATCGCCGGAATCCACGACCAATTCGACTGGCGTGCCATCGGGGACGAGTTCCCCGTCGGGATCGCGCAGCACGGCCTTGACTTCCATAACCCCGGGGGCATCGTGGGGATCCTTGCTTGGACGCCACGTCAGCGCGATGACATCCGTCGGGTTGACGTACGCGACCGCGCGCGACACGGTGGTCCGCCGACCGCCGAGCGACGCGACGATGGTGATCACATTCTGTTCCTGCACCAAGCGCGCGCGACTGCGAAAGACGCCGTTAGCGCCGACGCGCACGGGCTCGCCGTTGACGGTGACGGTGGCTGCCTCTTCCGTGCGCCCGCGCACCGGGGCGAGTGCCACCGAGGTACTCGAATCCGGGGCGGGCTCGGTAACGGTCAGCAGCGGCCCGATGACGTCGGCTTTTCCGCGCCAGCGCTCGGCTTCCGCCTCGGACATGTTGTGCACTTCGAAGCCGCGCTTGCCGACCACCGCGCACTTGCCCGATCGTCCGGACTCGACGGACTGGGCGACGCCGTCACCGATGATCTCGACTTGCCCGTCGTAGACTTCGAGGCGAGTCGTACCGTCGTGCAGCACTTCAAGGCCGAACACGGTGCCGCGGACGGCGGCGACGATGGTGGGTGTCTCGACTTCGAACTTGGAGCCAGGCTGCAAGGCGCCCCGGATGCGAATCCAGATCTCGCCGAGATTGAGGCGGAAATGGGTGCTCCGGGTTTTCCTGACCTTATTGGCGCGGCACCGTTCGACGACGAGTTCACTGTTGGGGCCGAGTTCGATGCGTGATCCGTCAGCCCAGTGGAGTCCGATCAGCCCCTGGGGCCCGGTGCGAACGAGATCGCCCGAGCGCACCAGCATCCCAACCGTCGCGTCCCGGGCGTCGCCGCCGCGCAGCACCTGCACCGGCCCCGCACGCTCGTCAACCACCGCCAGCATCTCGACGATGGCGAGGGTCTGCGCGCAGACCAGCAGCAGGATCACAGCGAGCACGGCGGCAACAATAAGGATGACAGCGGATCTGTACATGAGGCTCGCTTCGCGCCTCCTGTGCGCCGGGCGCCTCCGGCCTTCTTTCTACCCCTTCAGCGGGCGTGGGAAACGCTTGTCAGGCGCCTCCCGCGGCGTCGTTTTCACCCGGCCTCTGAATCGGCAGGGCAAAGGAGAAAACCGAGCCCTTGCCGGGCCCTTCGCTTTCGGCCCAGATGCGCCCGCGGTGGGCCTCAACCAGGCCTTTGGTCAGGTAGAGGCCGAGGCCGGTGCCGCGGATGCGCTTGGAAGCATCGCTTTCCAGGCGATGATAGCGTTGGAAGAGCTGTCCTCGCTGCGCCTCGGTCATCCCCAGCCCGTGGTCGGCCACGGAGATCAGCACCTCCCCGTCCTCGCGCCTGCCGCTGATGCGCACGACGCCGCCATCGGGCGAGTACTTGATCGCATTAGAGATGATATTCGTCAGCACCTGCTCGATACGATCGCCATCGGCCTCGATGGTGGGGAGGTCTGCCGGGAAGTCCACTTCGAAGGTGTGCGCCTCCGCCGAAGCCGAGTGCAGCTTGACGAGCTTGTCCGCGATCGCCGTGATGCTGACCTGTCCCCAGTTCATGGGCAGTTCCCGGCCCGCCTCGATGCGCGACGCGTCGAGCAGTTCGTTGATCATCGTCAGCAGGCGGTGGCACTCCGACTCGATGATCTCCAGGAACTCGCTTCTCGTCGCGGCGTCGAAATGCCCCTCCACGTCTGAGCGCAGCGTCTGGGCGAAGCCCTGCACCGAGGTCAGCGGCGTGCGCAGCTCGTGCGAAACGAGCGACACGAACTCCGTCTTCATGTCCGACATTTCCTGGAGCAGCGTCACGTCGCTGAGCACGGTAACCACGCCGACCGGCCGACCCTGGTCGTCGGATATGAGCGCGGCGTTCGCCGTCAGCACCAGTCGCTTCGGCTCTTCGATGACGACCTGGCCGGTCACCAGTTCCCCGTCGGCATCGTGGGCGCTCTCGGCGACCGCCGGCAAACCGCCAACGTCGAAGTGCTCCGCCAGCGGGTCGCCTTCGACCTCCCTGCCGCTGACGCGAAACATCCGCTCCGCCGCGGGGTTGACGTAGAGCACGCGGTCGTCCGTGTCGGTCATGATCACCGCGTCCGCCATGTTCTCGAGCAGCGCCTCGACGCGATCCTTCTCCAGCGCGAGCTGCGAGTAGGCCTTGACGAGTTCGCGGTTGGCGATTTCGACCTTGCCCTCCAGCTTCTCATACAGCTCGACGTTTTCCAGGGCGACTGCCGCCTCCTGGGACAGGGCGTTGAGCAACTCGAGATCGCGTTCGCCGAACGCCTCCTCGCCGGGGCGGCGCACGACCTGGACGACGCCGACGACCTGATCCTGCCGGCGCAGGGGTATAAAGGCCACCGGCCCGACGGCGAAGTCCGCGGCCTGCGCGACTTCGCGAGCGAGCGCCGCATCGGCCGTCGCGTCGGTTGTGAGGAGCGGCACGCCCTCCTGCCCGACTCGCCCCAGGGTCCCGCCGCCTACCCGCACGCGCGCGTCGCGGCCGCCGTCCGCGAGAACAAGCTCCTCCCCGTCGAGGTCCATGAGGTACACGTCGGTTTGGCGCGCGCCCACGAGCTGGGTGATCTCCTCGCGCACGGCATCGAGGACCGGCTGGCGCGAGGTGCTGGCCGCGATCATGCGCGTCGCCAGCGCGAGGGTGCCGAGGCTCGATTCGGTGCGGATCTTCTCGCGGTCGCTCACGCGGTAGCCGTCCGCGGCGACGACCAGGCCCACGGCGAGAGCCGTCAGCGCCGGCGTGACGACGTTGATCCACAGCCCCGCGCGTTGAAACAGGTAAACGCTCACCACCACGATCAACACGGCGACCGCCCCAGCGCCAATGAGCGCGCCGAACGGCCGCAAGCGCGGCAGGGCCAGTCCCAGTGCGAGGGCGATTCCCAGCGCGAGCAGCGCGTTGCCCGCCGCGCCGAGAGGCCTGATGAAATCGCTTTCCAGGATCGTCCGCATGACGTGGGCGTTGATCTCCACGCCCGGGCAGGCCGGCGCGAGCGGAGTCGGGCGCGTATCGGACAGGCCGGTGGCGGTGAACCCGACGAGGACGATGCGGTTGCGGAAGCGCTCCGGGGACACCTGGCCGGCGAGCACTTCGTCATACGCGACCCAGGGGAAGACCTTGTAGCCGCCGGCGTAGGAGATTAGCATCTCCCCGGCGCGCGTCAGGGGAATCGAGGTATCGCCCAGGCGCACGGAGCAGCGGCGGCCCGTGGTGCCGATGCGCACGTCCGGCGCGGGCTCGATGCGGCGAATGACTTCGAGCGCCAGCGACGGGATCGGCTCGCCGCCGTGATCCATGACCAGCGGCGCGCTGCGCACGACGCCGTCGCGCTCCGGGAAGACGTTAACCGCGCCCGCGCCCGCCGCCGCGGAGCCGAGCTCGGGAGGCGGCTGCCGCAGCTCAGCCATGCGCAGCCCGTACGGCCCGAGTTCGACCGGGTGCTCTCCCTGGAGGAAGCACATCGCCAGGAAGACGTTCCCCGCGTCGCGCAGCGCGTCGGCGAATTCAGGCGTTTCCGCGACGGGTCGTGAGGTGGCAGGAGTCGGGCCGGGAGCCGTCGCGGCGCGCCCGAGCGGCGCGGAGCCGTCCCGTCCCGCGAGGTCGCGCGCCGTGCCGCCGAAGAAGAGGATGTCGAAAACGATTGCCCTGGGTTCCGCGCCCGCGATGCGGCGAACCAGGTCGGCGTGGCGCGACATTGGCCACGGCCAGGGGCCGAGCCGGTCGAGACAGCTGTCGTCAATCATGACGACGATGATGTCGCGCGGCGGCACGCCGGGGGCGCGGGCGGCCAACTGATGGTCGTACGCCCGCCACTCCAGCCCGCTCAGCGCGCCGCGCGCCGAGAGCACGGCCGCCAGTATGCCGAGGCCCAGCGCCCAGGCCAATCCTGACCGGTATCGTGATGCGCGGAACACGGTTTACCCCGCGGATTCCTCGCGCGCTCTGATCCCTGCTCGCTGCTCGCTACCAGGTGCTGCCCGCCGCCGGCTTGCCGCTCCCCTACTCGCTCTCCGCCAGGGTTCTCACGATGTCGCCGCGGGTGACGACGCCGGCGATGCGGCCGGCCTCAATGATCACGATGCGGTTGACGTTGCGCTCGGTCATGAGGGTCGCGAGTTCCTCGACGGAGGCGTCGGGCGGCGCGGTGACGACCTTCTCGGTCATGATATCCGCCGCGGCGACGGCGAGCATCTTCTGGATTTCCTGCTCGTAGTGGGCGGGGTTCTCGAGGAAAATCACCCCTTCGAGGAAGGGGATGTAACGCGGGAAGCGCGGGCGCGCGGCGCGCACGACGAGGTCGGCCTCGCTGATGATGCCGCGCAGCTTGCCGTCTTCGTCCACGACGGGAACGCCGGAGATGTTGTGCTCGGAGAGGAGCTTGGCGATTTCCGAGACGGGGGTCTCCGGCGTGACGGTGATCACGTCTCTCGTCATCAGGTCGCGTGCTTCGACGGGCATAGGTCACCTCGCTCGAGCGTTCGTGCGCGTGCGGTCTGTGCTGCTGGCGGAGGTGTTCGCCGCGAGGCGGCGCTTGCCCTGCGGGCAGAGCAGGACAGGCGGATGAACCGCGGGAGCCGTAGGGGCGGCCCTGAGCGGCCGCCCGTGCCTTCCGGATATTCACCGCGGAGAACGCCGAGTCCGCAGAGAGATCCCCTTGCTCTCGGGCGCGGTGTCAGTGGGAGCAGGCCTGTCGTAAGCGGCAGGCCAACCGGGACAATCGCGCCAGCGCAATGGGTGGTGGTTCCCGGTTCCACCTCCCGTTTCACTCAGCAGGACCCGGCCGTCATCGTACGCCCGCACCTGGGCTCCCGACGGATGGCCTCCCTGCGACGGTGCGCCGGAACTGCGCCGAGGGCTGGGAATTGTCCTCAGATCCCCACAGGGGACGCCGGCTTGAACCACGAATGCTCTATTTATCCTATGCCAACACGCAGGCCCTTGGCGGGGAAACGCACATGATAAAACGTCAGAGCGGCAGCAAGTCCTTCACGGACGGCCTGAGAGCCATCTCGCCGTTCCTGGTGCTGTGTGTGGTGTACTATGTTCTCGCCGTCCTGATGAAAGTCTCCTTTAAGATCTGGATTCCGGTGGCGCTTGCCGCGGCTATTGCCGAGGCGGTTTTCGTCCTCGGCCGGCTCTACACGCCCTTCCTGGTTGACAAGAAGGGCAGATGTACAGGAAGCCGCGACCGTGGAACGGCTAACGACATGGAGAAGTGCCGCCATTATTCCCCAGGCAGCCGATCGGGTGGCTGCGGCCATCGCCAGGAGAATGGCGGGTGTCATCTGCGTAGGGCATAGCTGCGCAATTCACACGGAATTGCGCGGCTGGTGAGAGTCACAGGCGCGTGCCCATCCGCGTCCCGTTTGAAGAGCTGCACTGCCCCGGCTGCATCACGACCACTGAGTTTCGCCCCCATCCCGAAACCTCAAACAGGCGACCTGCCCCCATCGCGACCGGTGCGTCCGTCCGAGTTACGGCAACAGCCTCTCAGCGGCCACCCGTGCGGTTTGGATATTCACCGCGGCCTCGGCGAGGCCGCGCCCAAGAGCGGCAGGCATGGGTCGGCGGCCGATATCTCCCGCGCGGCTGGAAACCGCAGCACCCGCGCAAGAGCGGCGATCAATCGCCGCACTCCAAAATGCCAGCGAGTCAGGCAGCAATGGTGCGCACCATCAGGGCCTACCCCCAATCCCCCACGGCGGCGCAGACACGATGCGGGTAATGGTAAGCTCTCAGGGGAGCGCGCCCCGAGTCACCGGAGGAGAAGAGCGTGCAACAGGAGCGCGGCGACCGCGCGGGGAAACAACGAGGTCTATGAAGGCAGCGGTATTCCGGGATAAAGAGGACGTGCGCATCGAGGAGGTGGCGACGCCGGAGCCGGGGCGCGGCGAGGCGCTGGTGCGCAACATGGCCTGCGGCATCTGCGGCAGCGATAAGGGCCTGTGGATGAACCCCGGACCGAAGCCGGGCATCCACGGGCACGAGGCGGCGGGGATCGTCGAGAAGATCGGCGCGGAGGTCGGCGATGTCAGGCCGGGCGACCGGGTCACGGTGATGGCGGTGAAGGGCTGCGGCGAGTGCGTGGACTGCCGGCGCGGGGAGTTCGTGTGCTGCGAGGAAGGGCCGCAGGGCCTCACGGGCGGGTTCGCCGAGTACCAGGCGGTGCCCGCCGAGCTGGCGCTGCCGCTGCCGGACGGGCTGCCGTTCGAGGCGGGGTGCCTGCTGACGGACGCGCTGGGAACGCCGGCGCGGGCGGTGCGGCGGTCGGGCATCGAGGCGGGGGAAATGGCGGCGGTGTACGGCTGCGGTCCGATCGGACTCAACGCGGTGCAGATGCTGAAGGCGTACGGCGCGCTGGTGATCGCGCTCGATCCGATCGCGTATCGCGTCGAGGCGGCGCGGGAGCTGGGGGCGGATTTCGGGATTGACCTGAGCCGCGACTCGGCGGTGAACGCGATTCGAGCGATCACACGGGTGGGTGCGGATTACGTGTTCGAGTGCTCGGGGCACGGGGGGAAGGAAGCGCTGGCGTCGGTGCGGCGCGCGGGGAAGGTCGCCTTCGTCGGCGAATGCCCAAAGCTGGAGATCAGCCCGTCGGAGGATCTGATTCGGCGGCACGTCGAGGTGTTCGGCACGTGGTACCTGACGCGGACGGATTATATACAGAACGTGCGGCTGGTGGAGAGCGGCGCGGTGGATCCGATGCGGATCGTGACGCACATCCTGCCGTTCGAGGAAATCGGGCGCGGGTTCGACGTGTTCTGCAATCATAGGGAGCAAGCGTTGAAGGTGGTGCTGCGGTTTGGTGGAGAGGGAATCTAGCCGCGAAGGATGCCGAGGCGAGAGCAAGGCGATGGGTTCCACCCTCACCCGGCCTCTCCCTGAGAGAGGGGTAAGAATCCTGTCGCGGAAGGCGTAGAAGGACATGGACGCGATGCGGCGGGCGCAGGCACGCTCGCCCTACATTGAAAGGATGGAGCGATGGCGGAGAAGGCAACGGCGGAAGCAGGGACTTATGGGCAACTGATGCGGGAGTTCGTCGCGCAGAAGGACGGGCTGCCGAGCAGCGACGTGCGGGAGGTCGTGGTTGATGCGGCGGATCGCGTGTGGGTGCTGACCCGGCGCGGCGCGGCGAGCTTCGACGGCAAGAAATGGAGCGCACACAAGCTCCCGCAGGAGATCGTTGACCCACAGGGCCTCGGCGGGCCGGAGGCACAGGGCCTGGCGGCGGTCGGGGAGACCATTTGGATCGGCGGCGCGGCGGGGCTGTGCCGGTGGAACGGGAAGGCGTTCGAGCCGGTGACGGACGGCCCCGCGAACCCGGTGTCCTTGCTGCGCGGGTATCAGGGCAAGCTGTTCGCCGCGAGTGCCGATCACATCGGCATCCACGACGGCAGCGCGTGGCAGATGGTCAAATACCCGCAACCGTTCGGCGTGACCGACATGCTGCTGGACGGCGACGGCGTGCTGTGGGTGGCGACGGACGCGGGCCTGTGGCGCTGGGACGGGTCGTCGTGGGATGGCTTCGCGCCGGGGCGCGCGCACGCAGGGCCGCCGGCGATGGGCGTCAGCGCGCTGGCGCTCGACGCGCGCGGGACGCTGTGGGTCGGCACCAACGCGGGCATCGGGCTGTTCGACCGGGAGGGCTGGTGGGAGCACGTCAAAGGCAAAGATGGGCTGCCCTACGAGCAGGTGACGTGCATCAAGATCGCCCCCGACGGCGCGGTGTGGACCGGCTTTCCGATCGGCTGTGCGCGGCTGCGCGAGGGAGAGTGGGACTACTTCGCCAACCTGCGCTGGCTGCCGCACGACGAGGTGCGCGGGATCGCGCTGCGCGCCGACGGGTCGGCGTGGGTGGCGACGCATCAGGGGTTGAGCCGCATCTACGAAGAGCCGATGACGCTCGCGCGCAAGGCGGCGTACTTCGAGGAGCGGATTCAGAAGCGGCATTACCGCATGGGCTTCGTGGCGGACATCGATCTCGGCGCGCCGGGGGATGTCGAGGACTTCACGTACGAGGCGACCGACAACGACGGCCTGTGGACCGCGCTGTACGTCGGGGCGGAGTGCTACCGCTACGCGGTCACCGGCGAGCAGGAGGCGCGCGACCTCGCGCGGACGTCGGTGTACGCGATGGTTGATCTCGAGCAGAAGACGACGATTCCCGGCTTCCCGGCGCGGGCGATCGTGAAGAAGGGCGAGCCGAACACGCGCAAGTCCGGCGGGGAGTGGCATGATTCCGCAGACGGCGAGTGGGAGTGGAAAGCGGACACGAGTTCGGATGAGATTGACGGGCACTTCTACGCGTACGCGTTGTACTACGACCTGGTCGCCGACGACGCGGAGAAGGAGGACATGCGCGGGGTGTGCCGGCGGATCATGGATCACATCATCGACCACGGGTACCTGCTGGTGGATCTCGACGGCAAGCAAACGACGTGGGGCGTGTGGTCGCCGGAGCTGCTCAACGGGCCGTGGGAGGCGCAGCGCGGGCTCAACTCGCTGGAGATCCTGTCGTTCCTCAAGACGACGTATCACGTGACCGGCGACGAGAAGTACCAGGAGCATTACCTCGGGCTGGCGCTCGACCATCACTTCGCGTTGAACACGCTGTATCAGAAGGTCATGTACCCGAGCAGCGTCAACCATTCCGATGACGAGCTGGCGATCGTGGTGTACGATCCGCTGCTGCGCTACGAGACCGACCCGGCACTGCGGGCGATCTACGTCGCGAGCCTGGAGCGGACGTGGCAGTGCGAGCGGCCGGAGTACTCGCCGTTCCAGAACTACATCTACGGCGCGGTGACGGGGAAGTTCTGCGATGTCGAGGAGTCGCTGAAGACGCTACGCGACATACCGTGGGACACGGTGCAGTATCGGATGAAGAACTCGCACCGCGCGGACCTGGTGGCGGACGTGCGGATGGGGCGATTCGGGGAGGCGCAGGCGACGACGGTAATCAAGCCGCACGAGCGCGCGATGCTGAAGTGGAACGGCAACCCGTATCGCATGGACGACGGCCGCGGCGGGACGGGCGAGGACGACGGGGCGTTCTTCCTGCTGCCGTATTGGATGGGGCGGTACTACGGATATGTGAAGGAGTAAGGACTCGCGCAATCCGAGCTTGCCCCGAACGCAAACCAAGGGAGACCGCGGCCAAGTGCGCGGCGGAGGCGGTGCAGCCTCCGCGCCGGAGGCGCACGGTCACCGTGAGAGCAGATCCCGACCGGGGATTCTCGCGCAGACCGAGATTCTTCACTGCGCGGCTTTGCTTACGCTCGCCGCTTCGTTCAGAATGACATCTTGCGGTGGCTGTGTGCGGAGCACAGCCGAGGCATCCTGACCCATCCTCTGCGCCACGGGCACGCAAGTCCCTGGGAGGGAGAGGGGTTGCGGCGGGCATAGGCATGCCCGCCCTACACGCCGCGCGGGCTGAGGGCTACGGGGCTTCAAGCCATCGCAAGCGGGACGCTTGCGCCACCGGATGTGGTCGCGAGGCCCGCGCGGGCTGAAGGCCGCGCGTCGCAATGAGACCGCTACTTCTTCTCGCCCTCGCGGAAGAGTTCGCGCGTGGTATGGGCCTCGGGCTTGACCTGGAGGCGATTGCGGACGAGGGTGACGCCCTCGATTTTGCCCGCGATCTCGGCGGCGGTATCCTTCAGTGCGGCGGTCGGCGCGGTGCCGTCGAGGAACACGACGCCGTTGACGAACTTGATCTTCAGGTCAAGGCCGGCGGTGTCTTCGTTTTCGTGGAGCGCCTTGCGCACCTCGTGCTCTGCATGTCCGTGTTCCGGCATGTCTTTCTCCGATGGCGTCCGGTGATGCCGGCGCCGAGGGCAATCGGACAAGTCGTCGCTCCCGCGGCGCGACGGTCACGCCCTATTGCAGGATCATCTCGATGTCGCCGGCGATGCTCATGTTGACCTCGGGCTGGTCGGCCGCGGGCGTCATCTTCATGACCTGATCCATGTGCATCTTGCTGTACGGCGTGCGGCCGGCGTTGTAGTCGAACAGCTCGTACCCGCTGAAGCTCTGCTTGATGCTCTCCAACTTCGCGTCGGCGCCGCCGCGCATCTGAGCGGTGCCCTTGAGCGCGATGCGCGCGACATCGGCGTCCTTGTACTTCTCGGTGCCGATGAACTTGTAGGTGAAGTTGACGGTCAGCTCCATCTTCTCGCCCATCACAGCCATCGGGATCTTCAGGGAGTTCGACCAACTATCGCCCGGGGAGACCGGCCCCTCCGGAAAAACGACGCTCGCCTCCTGCATCGTCGCGGGGTCGAAGCCGCCGAACATGTCGCCGAGGCCGCTGAGGTCAACCTCCAGCACCTGGCCGCGAGTGTTCGTCTTTGACTTGATCGGCTTGCCCAGCGCGTCCATGCCGGGCATGCCCTGGGGCAGATCCATGGGCTGGCCGTTGACCATGAGGGTCATCTGGCCCTGCTCCATGACCATCTGCGCTTCCATGCCCATCATGGTAGTGTTGACTTCCATGCGGTCGAGCGTCATCTCTTGCGACGCGACGCCGTCCTGGGTGACTGCGGTAGTCTTAATCCGCATGCGACCGTCGAGGCTCAGGTCAATCGGCATTTCGCCCTGATTGGCGGTACGCATCGAGCCCTCAAAGGCGCCCTTCATCACGTAGTTGTCCACGGCGCCCGCAGTGTACTTGTAACGCAGCACCAGGCCTTGCGCCTGCGCCGCTGCGCCGACGAGCACGATCGCCAGCAGAACCGCAATTACCGCACTCCTTGTTCTCATAGCCTTCCTCCCTCGCATTCTGCTGGAAACGGTAACACCGCCAGGGGAAAACGTCAATATAGGTGGTGTGAGAGGTGCAGCCTCGAATCTCTGTGACGTCGCGCAGATGACCTACTCTCCCTGCTAGGGACTTGTGCGCATGTGGCGTAGAGGACACAGGTGAGCGTAGAAGGCGTCGCCATGCACCCTCACCTGGCTCGCCGCAGGCTCGCCGCCCTCTCCCTGACAGGGAGAGGCATGGAGCAGCCTGCGCCCACACCATGGAAAATGGGGCACACCGGAGGGCCGACGGTCGCTCAGTTGCCCGCTCCGAGGTACGGTTGCACCTCGACGAAGTTGAGCATGGTCTCCTGGCCGATGGGGCCGCCCGGTTCGGTCTCGGTTGACCAATCGGAAATCGTGATCCTGGCCTGAAGTCCCTTCGCGCGGAAGACGCGCCAGTGGTAGTTCATCCACGCGCGATGCTCGGCGTTGAACGGCCCGAGGTGATGGCTGTAGCAGTTCGGGAAGACGTGCTGGAACGACTTGTCGTCGAGAAGGTTGACGCCGTTGAGCGTGATGGAGACGGCGTGCCGCTGCTGCACGGACTTGCCCTGTGTCAGGTCGCCGTGGTCGGCACTGTACATCTTGAGCGAGTAGAGGCATCCGGGCTGCAGGTGCTTGATGGTCTGGGAGATAACGTTGGGCCGCTCGGAGCTGCGCTTCATCAACAGGAACTGATCGCCCTCGCTGGTCTCGGGGTAACGGCCCGCGAGCCAACCGTAGCCCTGCATGCTGGCGACGGAGACGCTGCCCGGTTCGGCTGCGGTCACCATCCAGCCCGCGAGCCCGTCGGCGAAATCGGGGTTGTCCAGGTGCGGCAGGAGGTACGGGGCATCCGAGAGCAGGCCGGTCTTCCCCTCGATGCAGTAGTGCCGATAGAGCTGCGCGGCCCAGCGGACGTTCTCCTCGTCGGAGTAGCTCGACAGGTACTCCATGACGCCGTAGAGGCCGTCGAACGCCGGATCGTTGGCGAGCATGTTGAACTGCAGGTCCATCCAGACCTTGTAGTCAATGCCGGGGTCGGTATTGAGGCTCTCGGGCGGCGCGGATAAGTAGCCGAAGCAGACGATCATGTGCTTCTCGCAGCCGGGCTGGGCCTCGCGCCAGGCGAGCATTTCGTCCCTCAGAGTCCGGGCCAGATATGCCCGCGCTTCGGCCTCGGTCGGCTGCTCGGGGAGGTAACGCTCCCAGGCGAAACGCGACCCCGCGTCCATCACGACCTGGATGAACTCGCGGCTGGCGGTGCCCTCGTACATGCTGCCGCACCAGGGGTAGAAGGCCTTGCCCGTCAAGCGCGGATTGCGGACGATGCGCCGGAGCGCCTCGGTCCATGCCTCGTACTTCTCGCTGTCGCCCCCGAAGAACTCGTCCGCGATGACGCCGTCGGCAAGCGGATCCTGCATCCCCATGTTGGCGCTCCAGTACGCTTCGGCTTCATCGGCGGTGACCGTTGCGTCGCGGGCGAGCCCGGGCACGCCGGATGAGACGATCCAGCGCTTGCCGGCGCTCTTCCACTGCTCCATGTACGGGCGATATGCCTCAGAGGCGCCGGCGACTATGGTATTGCAGTGCGGCAGGACGTACTGCTGGAGGAAGTCCCAGTCATACGGGCCGTACTCGCTGACGTGGGGATCCGCCTGGAATTGGCAATACACGAGTTCGGGCACTGCGCGGACGGTCAGCGATTTGAGCCGCGCCTCGCCGTCACAGGTGACGCGTAGGTTGTGCTCGCCGGCGGGAAGAAACCGCATCGCCTCAACCACACCGTCCGTGGATGGCGCATGCACGATGACTTCGCCTGCGGCGTCGCCGTCGAGCGATATGATCGCCGAGCCGGACGCGGGCACAGTCGCATCCGAGGCGAAGAACACCCAGCCCTCGCGGGGGTTCGTGAACGCATAGCTTCGCGCGGGCCGCGCGCCCGGTTCGACGTGGAGCAATTCGGTGACGAAGTTGTTGAGCACCTTGAGATCCGCGCTTGCGCCGGCCCACCGGGTCGGCTCCGGCCAGGTGACCGATTCCGCGAGCGCGGTCCCGAGCGGGTTGCCGGCGGCGTCGCGGGCGATCGCGCGGACCTCGTAGTCTCCCGGTGGCAGATCACCGACCGCCAGCGACGCGGAGGCGATGTGCTGCTCCGCGAGGACCTGCGCGCCGGCGCTGTGCAGGGCGTTTTCGTCGCCCGGTGCCGTGAGTTCCACAGTCACGGTCGCCCCTGCGGCAAGTTCGCCCCAGGGCTTCGTGTCCACATCCATGACCAACTCTCGCTTGTGGTAGAGGACGATGACCTTCACCGCCTGAGCCACTTCCGTCATCCTTTCGAAGGAGTATAGCAGCGCGCCGCTGGCGGCGTCGCGCAAGGTCCAGCGATAGGTGCGCATGCCGGAGCGATTGACCGGAAAATCCATTCCCACGCGTGCGGCGGTGCGCCTGGCGAGCAGGATGTTCTCATCCCAGGAGAGTTGCGCAGCATCAACGTCGCCCAGGGCGAACCCGAGTCCCCGTGGGGCGGGCGAATGATTGGCGACCGTCATGAATGCGCCGCTCCGCCGGCCGACGCTCAGGGACCCGTGCCCGACTGCTTCGACCGCAAGCGGCCCGCCGGGGATGACGAGCTGGCCATATGCCTCGGGGTTTGCCCAGTCGCCGCCGGTGTCGGCCCAGCTATCACCCTCCTCGCCGCCGACGGTGCGCAAGCGCTCGAAGTTGACGCGCCAGCGCATGCCGACCTGGGGCGAACGCGTGATGCCGACGGCCGAGAACGGCACCGCCAGTTCAATCGCGTAATGGTCGCTGCCGCCGCGTGCCGCCGCCTGGATCGCGCCAGGATCGAGGCGTCCGCTCCCACGAAGCAAGAACTCCTTGGTGCCGATGGAATTCACCCTGATCTGGTAGATCTGAGCGATGCCGCCTGCGGGGTCGAAATTGAGCTCGATGCAATCGTCGCCCCAGATGTTGTCGCTCACAGCGCTGGCCTGCATCTGATCCGGCTGCGGCTCGGTGCAGTGAAAGGCGAGGTAGAGGTGGTCGAGATCGCTCAGCGCGCGCACCACGGTCGGCTGTGAGGCGGGCTGGCCGGTGTCCTGGATGACGAAATCACCCGTGACGCCGGCGCGGTACCAGGCATCGTCGGAGAGATCGCCGTCTATGACAGGCGCGTCGGCAACCGCCGCGGCGTGCAGCGTCCTCGCCTGTGGCGCGGCCGGCGACCACTGCGCGAGGCACAGAAGGCCGGCGAATGCGAGCGGAATGATGTGAAGCGGCTTCATGCCATGCACCTCCAGGCGTGCAGCGTGTGGGCGGCGCCCCGACTTCTGCGACCAGACCACCGTGTGCCTCCGGACTCTCCGTTGATGCTTGCTGCGCCGGCGGGCGGTGACGGCCCTTTGCGTCAGCTCGAGTCATCGCCCTCGATGATGTGGATCAGCCGCACCTCGCCGTACGGCGGCTCGCCGCGCACGACGCGCTGCAAGCGCTTGCGCAGCGCGTCAATCTCATCCTCGCGCAGGGCGCGGTACACCGCGACCGGAAGGTCGCGCGTCATCCAGTAGCGCACCTCGGCGACGAGCGTGTCGACTACCGGATCGGCGGACTCTTCTCGCTCCATGAGTCGGTCCCCTCAATGCGCGACGCGATGGTGATCCGGACAACGGGTCTGGGCTGATGTTCGGCGCAGGTTTCCCGCGGCCCTGCACGCGGGTAGTGCCGAGCGCGTATCACTTCGCGACGGCGTGATCTCCGTGCGAGACAGGCACGGCGCCGGCGGCGGCGAAATGGAAACACAGCATAGATTACGAGGGCAGAGGCATGGACAGGCGACAATTCATCAGGACGATTGGCACGGCGATACTCGGCGGGGCGGCGGGGGCGACATGGGCGGAGGATCTGGTCGAGAGGAGCACAACCGGAATGAGGACGCGAAATCTGGGGCGCACGGGGCACAGGAGTTCGCTCGTTACATTCGCGGGATATGCCGTCCACGGTGTGAGCCAGGCCGAAGCGAACCGGGCGGTCGCCGAGGCGATTGACGCGGGCGTGAATCACTTCGATGTCGCGCCGAGCTATGGCGATGCGGAGAAGCACCTCGGGCCCGCGCTGGAGGGGAAAAGAGATCGCGTGTTCCTCGGCTGCAAGACGCTGGAGCGACAGAAAGCTGGCGCGGCGAAGGAGTTGCGGGCGTCACTGAAGACGCTGCGCACGGATCACTTTGACCTCTACCAGGTGCACGGGCTGGACAAGCCGGAGGACCTGGATACCGTGCTCGGGCCGGGCGGGGCGATGGAAGCGTTCCTCGAGGCGCGTGACGCGGGACTGATCCGGTTCATCGGCATCACGGGCCACAGGCCCGCGGTGCATCTGGACGCGGTGAGGCGCTTCCCGTTCGACACGGTCATGGTGCCGGTCAATTTCGTGCTGGAGCATCACCATCAGTTCACGGTGGAACTGCTGGCGGAACTGGCGCGGCGCCGCATTGGCGTGATTGCGATCAAGGCGCTGGCGGCGCGGCCGTGGGCCAAGGACGAGCAGCGAGAGTACCCGGGGTGCTGGTATCGGCCGATCGACGATGACCGCGAGGTCGAGCTGGCGCTGCGGTTCACGTTGTCGCAGCAGGTGGCGACGGCGGTTCCCCCGGCCGACGTACGGCTGGTGCGGAAAGCAATCGCAGCCGGCAAGCGGTACCGACGCCTGGATCAGGCCGGCGAGGCAAAGCTGGCTGCCCTGGCGGAGGAACTGAAGCCGATATTCGGGTAGAGACACACGAGTCGCGAGAAAGCTTGCCGATGACGGACGCAAACGACGCTCGTTGCCGGAGCGGAGTCTAGTGGTTACCGAGAGGTGTCCGGCGGGAAACCGGGCTCATAGACGCGGACGCGGCCCTCTCGGGATACTTCGAGCAGCACCGCGTGGTATCGCGAGACCTCGATCGATGTCCAGTTCCTCTGTGAAGCGCCCGGCGGCGTGAATCGGATTTCTGTGTCCCTACCGAAGTAGTCACGGAGGGTCCGCAGAATTCGCGAAGCGCGCGGGCGCTCCTTGGCGAGTTCGTCTATGCTTGCCTCCGACGATTCGTGCGCGAGAGAGTAGTCGCGGGCCTCAGCCGCGAGATCGACCAACTGGTGCACTATTCGCGCGCGATTGAGAATCCGCTCGTGCTCGGCTTTGTGAGTGCGCCAGTACCACCATTCATCCACCATGCTGGAGCCAAGAACCAGAGCTGCCAATGCGCCTATCACCGCGAGAGTGATCAGGGCGGTGCGACTCAGTGAGCCAGCCCGAGCATCGATAGGAGCCATCAGTGTTCGGTACCTCACGCCCAAGTCCACACGAGCAGTCGCTGGGGTGACATGCCAGCGTCAGTGGCAAAGGGCGTTTCGGGTTGATGCGTATCACGCTGGGCCGAACGCCCAGCGCAGGAGCCGGATCGCCAGGACGGCGAGCAACGCCAACCCGGCCAGATACGAGACGAACGTGAGCGCGACGGTTGCGATGAGGAGCCACCGCGGTAGGTCCACAGCAACTGCGCCGTAGCCCACCGTTGATGCCGTCACGGCGACGGCCGCGAAGGCAGCCGCCGGCTTACCCGTCGTGAGCGCCGCGAGCACTCCCAGTCCTGCGAGGGCGGCGACTATCCCCGCGAGCAGTGACAGAAGCGTTCTCGTTGCCCTGATCAGCGCGCAGTCTTGTCGCGCCGGCTGTGAACTCCCCTCATTCTTCATGAGACGCCCCCTTGAGCACTTCGCGTGCATGCCGTGCATGGGTCTATTCGCGGTGCCGTTGACCGAGCACATTCTAAGGCGCACGCGGTGGGCTGTCAATTGAGGAGAGGGCAGTGTGACTTGGGAAAGCGGGCATGTGGCGCTACCTGTGCGGGCGCGGTTTCTCCTGAAGTCGCGGGAATTCGCGCGGTCGGGACTTGTCCGCCGGAGGCGGAGACCGCGCGACTAGGGAACGGCGGGCATCGGCCCGCCCGCCCTACTGCGGGCGGGCGGCCGCTGAGGGCCGCCCCTACGGGATGGCTTGCGTCTGCCCCAAGGGTTGTGGGGATTGTGAAACATGCGGGCGGCCACGAGGGCCGCCCCTATGGGAGCCAATCATTGGCCATCCATATCATCTGCGGATGAATCCGTCTTCGCGCGGCCGATCCGGGCGGGCGATCCATGAGCGCCCGCAATTGCACACGCGGGGGAGGCTGGGCCACATGCGCCCCGGTTGGCCGGGGCGCGCCCAGAGGGTTCGCGGCCTCTGGTGAGGCCGCGCCCGAGGTTTCGCAACCGAGGACGGTTGCGCCACCAGGAGGCGGCGCGCCCGAGGAGCGGCGGGCTTGGTATGGTGCGCACCCCCGGCGAGATTCTTCGCTTCGCCCCGACCAGTCGAGGCTGCGCTCAGAATGACATCTTGCGATGGCGGCATGCGCAAACAAGACCCATCGCGGTCAGGGGCGGGGATGCGGGAGGGCGGCGCGGGCCGACCCGGGACAGATCGATCGGCTCGAATCCGAGCGACCAGGCCGGAGAGTCGGGCGCCAGCGTGAAGTCGTCCGCTGCGGGGTCGGCCAACTTCGGATCGGCGACCAGGCTGTGCTCGTCCATGCCGCGCTTGCGCCATTCCTCCAGCGAAGCGCCCGCGAAAGTGATCGATCGTCCGCCGGCGTCGAAGTACAGGTTGCGGTCGAAGGCGAAGTTGCCGTTGCCCCAGGACCCGTGCAGCAGAGGGCCTTCCGCGTAATACACGATGTTGCGCTCGAAGGTGAAGGAACGATGGTCTTCCTCGCGCGTGCGCTGAAGCTGGCCGTCCTGGGCGAGAGCGAAGATGTTATTGCGGATGACGTTGTCGCGCCCGTAATGCTGATGGAAGCCGCCGGTCTTGGTGCGATAGACGACGTTGTTCTCGACCAGAATCCCCGTTGAGCCCTCGTCGAGGTAGATGCCCCAGCCGCCATAGGTGGCGGACCAGGAATCGTGGATCAGGTTATGCCGCAGCACCGTGCCGGGTGAGATGCCGAGGGTGTAGATGCCGCCGAGGTCGCTGAGCAATCCGCGCCCAACGTGATGAATGTGGTTGTACTCGATTCGGTTATTGACGGCGTCGCTCGGCCCATAGCCCCAGGTCCAGCCGACGGAGACGCCGGTGTAATAGAGATCGTGGATGTGGTTGTGGACGACCTGGTTATGCCCGCTGTTGCCGATCCAGACGCCGACGGCGCTGTGAAAGATGCGCCCGCCGTCGGCGATCTCGTTGTCGGCGACGACGGTGCGGGTGGTGCCGTGCCCGACCTTGACGCCGCCGGCGCCGAGGTCGAACATGGCGCAGCGGGTTATCGCATTGCGCTCGGAGCCGCCGGCGAGCTCGACCGCGTAGGTGCCGAGGTGCGCCACCGTGCAATCACGCACGGCGCATCGGCGGGCGCCGTGCAGATAGACCGCTCCGGGGACGTTCACTGCCGCCTGGCTTGCGCCGGCGCTCTCCGGCGGTAGGGTCCACTCGGTGTGCATGAAGGCGAGGCCCTGCAGGCGGACGTGCTCGACCCACTGGCCGATTTCCGGATCGCCCTCGAAGCGGATCAACTGCGTCAGGCGCGGCGCGACGATGGAAGTCCGTTGCGGGCGTTCGCCGGGCATCGGAATGTAGTAGAGCGTGCCGCTCGCGCGCTCGAGGTACCATTGGCCGGGCGTATCGAGCGCCTCGAAGACGTTCTCGACATAGTACGGCGCGCCGTCCGGCCCGAAGCCCTCGGTCAGGCGAAACACGCTGGGGCGAGCAAACGTGACGGTGCGGGAACCCTCGTCCACACTCGCGATGGGAAGATGCGAGTCCACCCAGAGATGCAGCGCCACCACCTCGACGTCGCCGAGGTCCCGCCACTGTCCAAGGTTCTGCTCGGCGAACAAGGCCTGGGTGTGGCCCTTGTTCCACGGCGCGTCGGGCGCGACGCCCACGAGGCCGGCGAAGCGATACAGGCCATGCTTTGGCAGGCGAGTTCGCGGGCGGCGCTGGTCGTTGACGAAGAGCTGCCGGAAATACCACTCGCCGCCGGCCACCTGCGGCAAGTGGGCAGCCCAGGCCTGTCGGCCGTTGACCTCGGTCGGCCGCCAGTCCGTGAGGGCCGCGCCGCCGCTGAGCACCGGAGTCTCGGAGCCGTAAGCGGCATAGGTAACGGGACACTCTCTCGTGCCTGAGTCCTCCGGGGTCATCACAAGCGGTTCGGCCAGGAAGTAACAGCCGCCGCGGATCCAGACGCGAACCGGCTGCTTCAGCCCTCCGTCGCGGCGCTTCAGTTCCCGGATGGCGTCCCGGGCGCGAGCGATCGTGGCGAAAGGGCCGTCTTCGCCGCGCTCGTCCGCGTCGGGCAGCGTGCCCGACCACGCGTCATTGCCGTGGGGTGCGACGTAGAGAACGACGGGCGAACGAGCGTCATTCGAAGCGCGTGCGGCGTTCGTAGGCATGGCAATCAATACTCCAATCACAGCGGTCCGTAGTATCACTGGTCGCAGTCACCGTTACGGCGTATTCAGCTATAGCGCGCGCCGGAGGCTCGAGCGCGCTCCGCGCGACGCGTGGACTCGTCGCGAGCAATCGGCGCTAGACGCACACCCAGCCGTGGCGCGGCATGTAGTGCTTGCCCGCGACGCACGGCTCGCCCTGCCACTCCAGCGAGAGGCGCAGCGCTTCGCGCATTTCGTCCGGCACGTGTGCGAGATAGACTTGCGGGATGCCGGTGCGGTTCGAGGTGTAGATGACGAACCTGCCGTCCGGGCTGATCGCCGGCTCGGGGTGACCGCCCCACGAGTCGCCGTCGGCCGCGCCGGCGTCACACAGGAAACTGAAGCTGCGCGTCGGCACGTGGACGAGCATCAGGCCTTCGTCGGGCCAGTTGGTGTCGGCGACGATCCATTCGCCGTCGAGAGAAGCTCCGGAATGCCAGAAGTAGGGCCCGGCGACAATCGGCTCGGGCCGCGGGTCGCCCTCGGCGATGGACATGATGGCGCGGCCCGGCGGCAGCAGGCATCCCTGCATGCGCCCGGTCTTGCCCAGCCAGGCGCAATGGGCGAAGCGCTGCATGGGGAACTCGCGCGGCTCGCCGCCGTCGGCGTTGATGACCCACAGGCGATGCTTGCCTTTGATGGTGCCGCCGAAGCTTACGACGTCGTGACCGGGATCGCACGACACGTGATTGAGGCGCGGGGCGGCGCACAGCAGTTCCGCGCCGGAGCCGTCAACGGCGAGGCGGAACAAGCCGGTCTCCTCACCCACCCGCATGGTGCAGAAGAGATATCGCCCGTCGCCGGTCTGGCCGGCGCACCCGACTCCGCCGGGCTGCGCGCCTTCGGCCTCGACGTGGAGCACTTCGTCGAGCGCGAAGGAGTCCATGGCGACGCGCTTAAGCGTCGTGCCGTGCATGTAGTACACGTGGCGTCCGTCGCGGGAGAGGGCGATGCCGTAGATGCCGTCGTCGTCGGTGAGCTGGGTCATGTTCGTGCCGTCAACGTCCACGCGGTAGATGTCCGCGGGCGCGCCCGGCCGCAGCTCGCGCTGCCGCGAGATGATGACCGTCCCGCAGTCCGGCGTGAAGTGATTGTGCTCGAAGTACATGTTCCAGGATCCCCTGGGGTACGAGGTGAGCTGCACGACGGTCACGCCGCCGCGCGGGTCGGTGCGGAACACGCGCTCCGAGTTGCAGGTCTGTCCGCGCAAAGCAACCTCCTATCCATTGAGTCCCGGCTGCCAGAGAAGCAGCCGGGACTGTTGTCGAGCCGGGTGTTCGTGAGCAAGATCCTGCGGCCCGCGCGCCCTCCGGCAACACCTGAACCCCATTCGTTCACCGTTCGGCGAGCCAGTCGAGGATCGCAAGGAAGACTCGGCGTTCGGCGCCCTCCAAGTCTTTGGAGTAGCCGTAGTAGGAGCCGGAGAAGGCGACTCTTCCCTTGCCGTGCGTACCGACGACGTAGACCGGATCGCCGAATGTGTTGCGGATGACGACGGCGCCTCGTGGACCGGGCTTGAAGATCATGTGGTCGAGGAACTCCGGCGTAAACGTGACGCCGGTGGCGAGGCCGCCGAGGGCGTCGTGCGCCGCGACGATCTCCAGGTCGGTCTCGACGACGTGGCGCTCGGCCTCGACGTTGTTCGTCGGCTTGTCGCGCGCCGCGATCTCGGACACGGGACTGGCCATGAACCAGGCGGTATCGTGAACCAGGAACAGCCCGCCGCCTTGTTCGACGTAATCGCGCAGCGCCTGCACGAAGCGATGCTCCGGCGGCAGCGCCACGTTGAAGTTCTGCAGCACGATGACATCGAGTTGACGAAGATACTCGAGTGCCATGCCGCGCAGTTCGTGCACTTCGAACTTGCCGGCCTGCTCGACGAGGTCATGCATGCGCGGCTTCATGCCGTAGAGGGCGAGCTGGAGCTTGTCCGTGTTGCGGTCGAGTTCGGTGACGCCGAAGGTATCGGGGGTCTCGCGCTCCTCGTGCTGCAGGTCATAGCGCCCGGCGGCGATCTCGCGATTGGCGCGGGTGAACCACTCCCAATAGGCAGCGTGATCGGGCTTGTCGTACCTCGGGCCTTCGTAGAACACCCAGTAGCCGTCGGAGACGTCGGAGATCATCACCGCGTTCTTGCCAGAGAACTCGGGGTCGGCGCCGGCGACGACAGGATCGATGCCGCCCATATAGAGCAACGGGATATCGCGCTGCTCGACGAACCGGATGCCGGCCTGCAATTCCTCACGATTCGCCGCGAGAGAGTCCTCGTGAGGCACGAGGGCCGAGGGCCGGCCGTACGTGCAGGCGTCGGCGAGGATGAGGGGCGCCTGCACGGTGGCCCATTCCGGGTAGATCGCCTCCGTGATGAAGAGCGTCCCAGGAGCAGGATAGACGATGAACTGGAACCGCGGATTGACGGCGTCCACCTGTTCGCGCAGGGCACGGCACCGCGCCCGCCAGGACTGGATCTGGAAGTCGCGGAACGCATCGTGCAGGCCCTGTTCCGTGAGCCAGGGATACCGTTCCGCGGGGGCGAGGTCGGGTAACTCGATGCCATTGGCGTCGGCGAACTCGCGGAAGATCTTGTCGTCGTACGAGAGGTCGTAGCAGTTGCCCCGCTTACCCGCCGCGTAGTTCTCGTAGTCCAGGAAGACGCCGACGACGGACGGCACTTCGACGCTCACCTTGGCGTGCCCGACGATCTTCTCGGTCATCCACTCCCACAGCTCGTCCGCATTGGGGCTGTAGAGATCCTGTTCGTCGCCAGTGGCCCAAACGAGCTTGGTGCCGGTCTTGGCGGCGAGCGTTCCGCGCATCCACGCCATGTAGTAGATGTCGTGCTTCTGCGCCCACTCGGCGACGCGGCGGACCCGGGTCATGTCCTCGCCGCCGATGCGCGGGCAGACGACGTTGAAGCCGGCGTCGGCGATTTCGCGGACATGGTCCTCGGTCATGACCCATCCGTTGGCGGCCATGAGAACCTTGTCCACCAGCACGCGGAGCTTGTCCGAGCGGCCGAGATCCTCGCGCGCCGCAGCGGAGACCAGCCCGGTCAAGAGGCTGCCTGCCACCGCCAAAGCGGCCAGCAGACACATGACGCGAACGCTCATCAATTCCGCCCTCCTTCGCAGATGCCGAGGGGCCGCCCCGGCGCCGACATGGTCGGATTCGCGGTGGCGACGGCTGCCTGGATGAGTCTTCGCCGAGCCGACGGCGGCTCCCTGCGGGGGCCGAACGCCAGTGCCGGAATGGCCTGTGAGCGGGGTGTCTGTCGGGGTCAAGGCGCCCTTGTGGGTGCTTCGGCGGCGGCGCGCCAAGGGGTCGGAAAGCAGGCCGGTCGAGGGCGCTTTTCGGTGCGGTTTCCGCAGCGCTGAGCCTTGACTCAGAGGGCCTATTTTGGTATCATATTCTTGGCCGAGAAAGGGTGCTGTCCGGCACCTTTTCTTGCTTTCCCAGTGGAATGCTGTGGGCCCCCGGAGGGCCGCTCCCTCTCGTACCCCCAGCACTCCCGCTGATCGTAATCACAGCCGAAATCACAGCATCGAGAGTGGGAGGAAGCCTTTGGCGCGAACCCGAGTCTCCAGCTCAACTACAGGTTATGGTGCCAGCCAGATTCAGGTACTGAAGGGCCTCGAGGCCGTGCGCCGCCGGCCCGCGATGTACATCGGCGACACGGGCGTGCGCGGCTTGCATCATCTCTTTGTCGAGGTGGTGGACAACGCGATAGACGAGGTGCTGGCGGGACGCTGCACCAAGATCGACGTCGTTCTGGCGAAGGACGGATCGGTGCGGGTGGAGGACAACGGGTGCGGCATCCCGGTGGACAAGCACCCGGAGGTGAAGCGGCCGGGCGTCGAGGTCGCGATGACCATGCTTCACGCCGGGAGCAAGTTCGGGGGCGGCGGATACCGAGTCGCAGGCGGTCTGCACGGTGTTGGGGTCTCGGTCGTCAATGCGCTGTCCGAGTGGCTGGAGGTGGAGGTTCGCCGCGACGGCAAGGTGTGGGAGCAGCGCTTCGAGCGCGGCAAGAAGGTCGGCGAGTTGAAGGCGACGGGCAAATCGACCCGCACCGGGACGATCGTCACCTTCAAGCCGGACCCCGACGTGTTCGAGACCACGGAGTTCAATCCGGAGACGATGACAGCGCGCCTGCGCGAGCTCGCCTACCTCAACCCGACGGTGAAGATCACGTTCACCGTCGAGGAGACTAAGGACAAGCAGGAGTTTCACTACAAGGGCGGCATCGCGGCGTTCGTGGAGCATCTCAATCGGCTCAAGGACGCGCTGCACCGGGTAGCGCGCTTCGACGGGCGGCGGGAGGATGTCGAGGCCGAAATCGCCCTGCAGTACAACCACGGTTTCCTGGAGAACATACACTCCTACGCCAACAACATCCACACCGCGGAGGGGGGCACGCATCTCTCGGGCTTCAAGACGGCGCTGACGCGCGCCATCAACGCATACGCGCGCAAGGCGGGGCTGCTCAAGGAGAAGGATCCCAACTTCACCGGCGATGACGTGCGCGAGGGCCTGACCGCGGTTATCAGCGTCAAACTGTTGAACCCGCAGTTCGAGGGGCAGACGAAGACCAAGCTTGGCAACACCGAAGTCGAGGGGCTGGTCAGCTCAATCGTCTACGAGGGATTGAGCGCCCATTTGGAGGAGAACCCGAGCGCGGCGCGGCGCATTGTGGACAAGGCGATTACCGCGTGCCGCGCGCGCGAGGCGGCGCGCAAGGCGAGCGAACTGATCAAGCGCAAGAGCGCGCTGGAGGGGACGAGCCTGCCGGGAACGTTGTGGGATTGCTCGGAGCGTGACCCGGCGAAGTCCGAGTTGTTCCTGGTCGAGGGCAAGTCGGCGGGAGGCGCTGCGAAGCAGGGGCGCGACAGCCGCTACCAGGCGGTGCTGCCGCTGCGCGGGGTCGTGCTCAACGTCGAGCGCGCGCGCCTGGACAAGATGCTGAACAACGAGGAGATCGCCACGCTGATCAGCGCGTTGGGCACGGGCATCGCGCAGCGGGAGGGCAACGGGAACGGCAACGGGGATGACAGCGAGACCGCCGGCGAGGCGAGCGCCAAACTCGACCTGTCGCGGCTGCGCTATCATCGCGTCATCATCATGGCAGACGCGGACGTGGACGGAGCGCACATCCGGACGCTGCTGCTGACGTTCTTCTTCCGCTACATGCGGCCGCTGGTGGAACGGGGGCACCTCTACATCGCGCTGCCGCCGCTGTACGGCGTGCAGAACGGGCGCGAGATGCTCTACGCTCACAGCGACCAGCAGCTTCAGGAAATCCTGAAATCCTCGGGCAAGAGCGAGTCGTCGGTGCAGCGCTACAAGGGGCTGGCGGAGATGTCGGCGGACCAGTTGGCGGACACTGCGATGGATCCCGAGAAGCGCACCGTGCGGCAGGTCACGATCGAAGACGCCGAGCGCGCGGACGAACTGTTCAGCATACTAATGGGGGACAAGGTGGAGCCGCGCAAGGACTTCATCGTCACCCACGCCAAGGAAGTGACCGACGTAGACCTGGTGTAGGCGGCGATGAGGCTGCCGCGCCATGGTGAGGTCCCACCCGTATGCGGCGTTCCCGGTTACCGCGACGGGGACGCGGCGGCGCGAACGGTCGAAGCTCCTGCGATTCCTTCGTCTCGAAGCGTCCTGGTCGAACGCACCAACCCTTAAGCACCAATCGGAGCACGAATCATGCCTGAAGCCTTAGCGCAGCCGGACCTGATCCCGATCGAAGACGAGATGCGCGACTCGTTCATGCAGTGGGCGGTAAGCGTCATCGTGAGCCGCGCGCTGCCCGACGTGCGGGACGGCCTCAAGCCGTCGCAGCGTCGCATCCTCTACGCCATGCACGAACTCAACCTCGGGCCGAGTTCGGCCTACCGCAAGTGCGCCAAGGTGTGCGGCGACACCCAGGGCAACTATCACCCGCACGGCCAGGAGGTGATCTATCCCACGCTGGCGCGGATGGCGCAGGATTGGAACCTGCGCTACCCGGTGGTTGACGGGTTGGGCAACTTCGGGTCGGTGGACGGCGACCCGCCGGGCGCGATGCGTTACACGGAGTGCCGCCTGTCGCGCTACGGTGTGGACATGCTGGCCGACATCGACCAGCGCACGGTTGACTTCATGCCCAACTTCGACCAGAGCAGGCAGGAACCGTTGGTGCTGCCGAGCCGGTTTCCCAACCTGCTGTGCAACGGGTCGGCAGGCATCGCAGTGGGGATGGCGACGAATATCCCGCCCCACAACCTGGGCGAGGTAGTTGACGCGTGCGTGCTGCTGATTGACAACGAAAGCGCGACCCTGGATGAAGTGATGCAAGTGCTGCCCGGGCCGGATTTTCCGACCGCCGGGTTGATCCTGGGTATGCGGGGCATTCGCGAAGCATACGAGAGCGGGCGCGGCTCGATCATGATGCAGGCGCGGGCGACCATCGAACCGCTGGAGCGAGGGCGCAACGCTATCATCGTCACCGAACTGCCCTACGGTGTGAACAAGGCGCAACTGGTGCAGCAGATCGCGGATCAGGTGCGCACCAAGCGTCTCAACGGGGTCGCGGCGCTGCGCGACGAGAGCGACCGCAAGGGCATGCGCATCGTCGTCGAACTCAAACCCGATGCCAACCCCAATGTCGTACTCAACCACCTCTATAAGCACACGCGCATGCGCAGCGTGTTCCCGGTGAATACCGTCGCGCTGGTGGGGCAGACGCCGCGCACGCTGGGCATCGTCGGCCTGCTCCAGCAGTTCCTCGGGCATCGCCGCGAGGTCGTGACTCGCCGCGCGCAGTACCAACTGGAGCGCGCCGAGGAGCGGGCGCACATTCTCGAGGGATACCTGGTCGCCCTCAAGCATATAGACGAGGTGATCGAACTCATCAAGAAATCGCCCGACCCGCCGACGGCGCGCAGCCGGCTCATGGAGCGCTTCGGGCTCACCGAGGTGCAGGCCCAGGCCATCCTGCAACTCGTGCTGCAGCGGCTCACCAACCTCGAGCGCTCCAAGATCCAGGAGGAGTATCGGGAGGTCATCAAGCGCATCAACTACCTGCGCGACCTGCTCGAGAGCCCGCGCAAGATCATGCGGGTGGTCAAGGACGAACTCCTGGAGCTGAAGGAGAAGCTCGGCGACGAGCGGCGCACGCGCATCCACCCCGACGAGGCGGAGGACATCTCGATCGAAGACCTCATCGCCGAGGAGGACGTCGTCATCACCGTCACACGCGACGGTTACATCAAGCGGCTGCCGGTGGACACGTACCGCACCCAGGGGCGCGGCGGCAAGGGCGTGGTTGGCCTCACGGCCAAGGAAGAGGACACGGTGGAGCATCTGTTCATCGCCTCCACGCATCAGTACGTCCTGTTCTTCACCAACCGCGGCAAGGTCTATCGCGTGCGCGCGCATGAGATTCCGGCGGCGAGCCGCCAGGCGCGCGGCACGGCGATCATCAACCTCATCCCGATCGAGCCTGGAGATGTGGTCACTGCCACTCGGTCGGTGAAGGACTTCGCCGCCGACCGGTACCTCTTCATGGGTACGCGCCAAGGGATGATCAAGAAAACGAGTCTCAAGGAGTACGACACGCGGCTCAAGGGCGGGATCATCGCCATCAACCTACACCAGGGCGATTCGCTGGAATGGGTGAAGGTGACGGACGGCGAGCAAGATATGATCATCGCCACGCGGCAGGGGATGGCGATACGCTTCCCCGAGAAGCAGGCGCGCCCGATGGGGCGGGCCGCAGCCGGCGTGCGGGGCATTCGTCTGCGCCCGAGGGATGAGGTGGTCGGGATGGAGGTGTGTCGTAAGGACTACGACCTGCTCGTCGCCACCGGGAACGGTTACGGGAAACGCACGCTGCTCGACGAGTACCGCAAGCAGGCGCGCGGAGGGGTGGGGATCAAGACCCTCCAGGTGACGCGGAAGAACGGCCCGCTGGTGGACATGAAGGTGGTGGAGCCGGATGACGAGGTGCTGCTGATCACCGCGGAGGGCCACATCATTCGGCAGCCGGTAGGGACGATCCGCCGCACGGGGCGCTCGGCGCAGGGGGTGCGGCTGATCCGCCTCGACTCAGGCGATCGCGTGGCGGGCCTCGCGCGGGTGGTGAAGAAGGAAGACGAGGACGCGCGAGCGACGGACTCTGCGTTCGAGTCAATCGAGGAAGCGGCATCGGCCACTGAGTCTGACGCAGGACGGGCGCCCGAGCGAACGGAGGCGCGCCCGGCGCCTGCGGCGCGCGCGCGCGGTAAGGCGGCGACTCGCAAGACGCCGGCACCCAAGAAGCCCGCCGCGGCCAAATCAAAGAAACCGGCTGCGCGCAAGCCGACCCCGAAGAAGGCGACGGCGCGCACCAAGGCAGCGCCGAAGCGCACCGCAAAGCCTGCGGGCAAGAAGGCAGCGAAGCCGGCCGGTCGCGCCGGCAAAGCTCGGAGCAGCAGGAAGCGCCGCTGAAGGGGCGGGGCAGCGCATTCCCAGCCGACGCACCGTTGACGCCGCTCGGCCGCGGCTGAGCTTCCGCGGCGCTCCGCTCGTCCAAGCCAGGCCGCCAGCAGGCCCGCGCCCCGGAGGTGTCGAACCCAGGGGCGAGGTCCTCGCCCTCATGATCCGTCTCCCACAAGCCGAGCTTAAGCTTGCGCCGCGTGCCGCTTCACGCCTCGCGCTGTATGCCTTCGCTGCACTCCTCGTTGTCATCAACCTCGTCGCTTTCCGCCACGCCATCGGTTGGGACGTATTCTACAACACGGACAGCGAGGTGATGCTCGGCGTTGCCGCAAAGGCGGGATGGCGCGAGGCGCTGGGTTGGATCACAGGGCCGTGGGTCGGCGCTCCGCTTTGCCTTTACTACCGCCCGACTTCGAGCTGGCTGATGTGGGCGGAGTGGGCGCTCTTCGGCTGGAATGCCGCCGGGTATCAATGGGTGGGCATGGGCCTCCATATTGCGTCCGTGCTGCTTTTCTGGCGCATCGCGGCGCGGCTGTTGGGCAGCGAATTGCTGGCGGCCGTGGCGGCGCTGGTTTTCACCGCGCGGCCACGCAATGTGCGAACGCTCGCGGTCCTGACGGCTCAGCCGGACCTGGTGGCGGCGGTATTCATGTTCCTGTCGCTGCTCCTGCTGTGCGTCGGCCTGGGCGCAGCATGCCGCGCCCCTACAGCCGGTTCGGCTGGGAGTGCCAGACAATGGCGGCAGGCGGCGGTCATCGGCGCTTCGCTGATGGCCGCTTTGTTGTCGCTCGGCGGAAAGGAAATGGCGCTGAGCCTGCCGCTGCTTGCGAGCCTGATCATCGTCTTCGACCGGCGGTCAAGCAGGCGAGAAAAGTTGATGCTGCTCGGGGCGTACTGGGCCGCATTCGCCGCGTTCATGCTGCTGCGGACGTTCGCCATGTCGGGGCTCGGGTACATTCCGAAGGGATGGCGCGACCCGATGCAGGCGATGACGACGTTCGGGCGCTCGGCGGGGTTGTACTTCGCCTACCCCTTTGCGGCGTCGGTGCTGACCAGGGAATGGTGGCCGTTGGCGATGTTCGCACTGATCGGGGGGTATGCCGCGGCTGCCTGGCGGCGTCCGCCGCTGCGCCAGGAGCGCACGGTTCTCTACGTCGCTGTGCCCGCGTTGATCGGTGCGGCGCTCGGCGCTGCGGCGCTGTGTTATGAGACGTGGGCCGGGATCCTGACGTGGTATCCGTGGCGGCTGTTGGGACTGATGCTGCTGTACGCGGCCGGAGCGGCGCTGATCATCGCGCGTGATCGTCGAGCGGCGCTGTTCGTCCTCTTGTGGGGGCTGTTCGCGTTCGTACCGGCGGCGTACCGCGTGTTCGACTGGTCGGGTAAGTTCTTCTACATCCCACACACGTTCTGGGCGCTGGCGGCGGCGCTGGCGGTTGATGCTGTGATCCCACTGGCGCGACGGCCGGCCCGCTAAGCACTACCACGACGGTGCGGGGGGCTACGGCAACAGATTCATGCGCGGACAACGCGGCTTGGGCATCGCGCAGGCTGCGGCACCAGTGAGTAGATGTTGGCGCTGCGGCCGGAGCGAACGGCCCTATAGAGATTGCTCACTGCGTTCGGAAGAGCAAGGACATCGTGGGCACGAGGCCTGCCTCAGCGATGCCGTCCGTCCTCGTCGTTCAGACCCGTGAACGTGCTACTGTTGCTCAACAGTGTACTGTGTGCTCCGGATGTGGTCTATCACGAGGGTGCCCGGCGGGAATTGCAGCTCAAGATCCTCGGGCGAGAGCTTCGTATCGGCATCGAAGGACAGGACGCGCATGTCGCCTTGGATGGTACTCCCATCTTCGTGCTCGACGCGTCGAGTCATGTGAGTTGGGATCCACGCATCGCCCGCTTTCGCCACGGTCTCGATCCGAAGCTCCATGGTGTTCTTGCCGGCGCTGCGGTAGGTGACGATCCTGGGGAGGAAGCCGTGGACGTCGTCGATCCAGTAGTATAAGTCCCGCTTGTTGCCGTCTTCGAATAGAAAACCGAATCCCCTCACGCCAAATTGCCGCTCGGGGCCTGCTCGCAACGTGCGGCCCGATTCGGCCGCCGTACGCAGCTGCTTCCAGTTGATGACAATGGGACCGGACCCACGGATGGCGGACAGAGGGTGCCTTCCGTCGAATCCCCTCCGGTCCGTGTTGTTCCCAGCCGCGGGCAATATCTGAGCCGTAAGTATCTCCTCTGCCGACGAGGCGGAATCTCCGCGCACCGCCGCGAGCCGTATCTCCCGCCCATCAGTCCACGTGCGAATGCGCGGCATGGTAGCCTCGTAGTCGTAGTCTGCGGTCGCCGGCGCGAACGACGTGCTCAGGTCCTCGAAGTAGGCCGTCTGGGGCGCGACGTACTTCATGAGGAATCTCCGCGTCGTCTTATCCTCGGCAGTGACCTGTTTGTACTCCACTTCAGCAATGAGGTGCTGTATCGCGTCATAGTTACGCTGCATGCCCTCCGCTCTGGTCGCGGCTTCCGCCTCGGCGTACCCGACGATGTCCTGTGGCCGTACGCGCGAATGCGCCGCCAAGCCATGACTCACGAGACGCGGAGCGCCGAGTGTCGCTCCGCCAATAAGCGCCAGACCGACCGCCACATACATCGTCTTTGCCATCATCCCGACCCCCTCCATGACATCCACAGGCTGTGCACTAGGCCGATACCCGCTGGCGTGCCAGAGCCAACGCCGTGGGCCAACTGCCCATCACCTACTCTACGAGCATATTGTCTTCCCCAATCCGACTCTTTCTAAGCTTCCCCGAGCGGGCCCGACAACCTTCGGGAGGAAGCGCACAGGCATCGCGAGCAACTGTTCGCAGCAGTCCCGTATCGAGGAGGGGGTATGACCGTCGACGCCATACATAAGAGACCTCAGTCCTCGTACGGCCCGGCGACCGCAACCGCGGACTCGCGCGGATCGCTGCACCGCGCCGCGACCTCCATCACGTGCTCGGCGGTGACCGCCTCGACCAGGCTCCGATAGCGTGCGAGGTAATCGAGGCCCAGATCCCAGTAGGCGACGTCGTGGATCGCATCGGCGACGCCCTCGTTGGTCTCCAGGCGCAAGGCGAGGCCGCCGATCTGGTTGGATTTGGCGTCGGCCAACTCGTCGGCGGGCGGGGGCTCGGAGCGCAAGCGGTTGATCTCCCGGCACACGCTTTCCAAGGCGCGCTCGACATGGGCCGGGCTGACGCCGGCGCGCAGCTTCCACAGCCCGCGGCCGAGGCACGCCTCGACGCTGCTCCCGGCGTAGTACGCCAGCCCTTGATCGTCGCGCACCGTCTTTCCCAGTCGCCCCATCAGTCCCAGGCGGCCGAGGATATTATCGGCGAGATTGAGGGCGGTGAAATCGTCGTCCGTGCGGCTGATCGCGCGGTATCCCAGCGCGATGTCAACCTGGGATTTGTGCTTCATGGTGCGAATGCGCCGGGCGACGTTTGGGGGATCGCCGGGAGGGGCGATCTCGAAGTCGGCGACGCCCGGCACCGCCCAGTCGCCGAAGGAGCGTTCGACGAGCTCGAGCACCTCCCGCGCCCGTTTGTCGCCGACGACGGCGACGATCATTGTCTGCGGGCCGTAGCAGCGTCGGTGGAACTCGGCGAGGTCTTCGGCCGAGAGCCGCGACACGGTCTCGAGAGTCCCGCTGATGTGGCGACGATAGGGGTGCCCAGGCGCGTAGGCCAGCTCGTGGAGGTCATGCTCCGCCATGGCATGGGGGTCATCGAGTTCATCCTTGATGCCGGTTATGATCTCGTTCCGCGCCAACTCCACTTGGTCCGACGGGAAGGTAGGCGCGCGCAGGCAGTCGGAGAGAATCTCCAGCAGGAGAGGCAGATCCGCCTCGAGGCCCTTGGCTGCGAAGGAGACGCGCTCCGACGAGCACCAGCAGCCGATCTGGCCGCCCACGGATTCCACGACATCCGCTATCTCGTCGCGGCTGCGGCCGCCGGCGCCGCGGCGCAGGGTCGTGGCGGTGAAGTTGGCGAGACCGGCGGTATCGTCGGTTTCCAGCGCGCCGCCGACCTTGAGGCTTCCTCGCACCACGATCGCGGGGCTATGCTTGCTCTCGTTGACCAGCAGTCTGGCGCCGTTGTCGAGGAAGGACTCCTGGACGCGCGGCAGGGCGGGGTCGCCGCCGGTGGCGAAAGCCGGACGGTCTATGACGCTGTAGAGCATCGCCACCTCCTTGCCGGGGGCACGCGTTTCCGGCGCGGGAGCAGTGGGCTCGAAAACGCCCACGGTGCGGTTGTCGGCACGCAGGTACTTCTCCGCTGCGGCACGCACGTCGTCCGGCGTGAGCGCGGCCACCGCATCCAGAACCGCCGTGAGATAACGGTAGCCGACCGTGGACTCATAGTAGCCGAGCGCGCTTGCCTGGCTGGAGACGCCGCTGGCGCCGTAAGCGTACTGGGCGCGCATCTGACGGATGGCTTTGGCCAGCTCGGCGGGCTCGGGCGCCTCGGCGCGCAGGCGCTCGACCTCCTCGAGGGCCCGGCATTCCGCGTCCTGAGGGCTGACGCCGTCGCGCACCATCATACGAAAGTGAAACAGCCCGGGGTCTATTCCCGGAGCGAGATAGCACCCGATTGATGACGCCAGCCCGCCTTCCACGAGGGCGCGATAGAGGCGAGAACTCCGTCCGAGATATACGCCGGAGCCGAACCCGACAGGCTTGGCCCCGCCCAGGATCGCGTCGCACGCGATGAGCGCGGGCAAGTCGGGATGGCCGATCTCGGGGACATGGTAGGCGAGTTGCACGCGAGCGGCGGCACCGGGCTTGCGCAGGGATACGCGCCGCTCACCGGACTGAGATGGCTCCTGCCCGCGCAGTGCAGGCGGTTCCGGCGCCGCGGCGATGGGGTCGAAGTAGCGATGCACCAGTTCCGCCGCCTCGGCGGCGGCGAAGTCGCCGGCGAGCACGAGAATGCAGTTGCCGGGCGTGTAATACGTGCGGTAGTGGTGATACAAGTCATCGCGCGTTATGGACTCCAGATCGCTGCGCCAACCCAGCACATGCCAGCGATAGGGATGAACGCGGAAGGCGGCGGCCTGCACCTCCTCGTAGAGCAGGAAGCCGGGGTCGTTCTCGCTCATGGAGCGCTCGGAGAGGATCACCGTCCGCTCGGCGCCGACGTCGTCGGGGCTGAACCTGGCGTTGACCATGCGGTCGCTCTCGATGCGGGCGGCGAGTTCGAGATGCTCGCGCGGCAGGGTTTCGAGATAGACCGTGTGGTCTTCACTGGTGAAGCCGTTGAGATAGCCGCCGAGCCGGCTGACCTGGCGCATGATCTCGCCTTTGGCGAAGCCGTCGGTGCCCTTGAACAGCATGTGCTCGACCCAGTGACTCACGCCCGTGATCCCGGGCAGCTCGTTGCGCGAGCCGACGCCGTACCAGGCCCAGAACGTGACCACGGGAGCGGCGTGTATCTCCTTGATGAGCACGCGCAGTCCGTTATCCAGGACGATGCGCTGCACCTTATCTGCTATCGCCGTTGACGTTCGCTTTGGCATAGTTGGGGCTGGGTCTCCTCGATCAGGTTGTCACTTGCGAGGGCCGGCAGCGCTCTTCACACAGCCGTAGCTCGCCGTGAATACGTCGGCCTAGAACCGCTTTTCCTCGATGAGCTTGTCGTCCACATAGACGCGGGCGGTTGCCTCGCCCTGCCCCGTCACGACCTGGGTGATGGTCGCCCCCGGATCGTGGAGCGCGTTGTAGGGAATGGTCATCCCGCGTTCATCTTCGACCTCGATGCGCACCTCGGCGGGCCGTTGTCCCGCTGGCAGGGTGACCTGCACGACGGCATAGTGGGGTTGCGCCGGAGTTTCGGGGGCCTCGCCGGCAGCTTCCTCGGGCAACACGCGCGGTTGTGGGCCGGCGCTGACGACGAGTTCGACGCCCTCGCCGCGCGGGATGCGGACATCCGGCGCAGGATGCTGCTGCATGACCAGCCCCGCAGGCACCGCTTCGTTGTAGCGGCGCCGGATGCGGGCGAGGCGCAGATCTGCAGCGGAGACTGCCTCGCTGGCGCGTGCGAGGTCCATTTCGCGCACATCAGGCATGGCGACGGAGGGCGGGCCGTCGCTCAGGACCAACTCCACGGTCCGGCCCTGACGCACAGTCCGACCCGCTTCGGGCGCGGCACTGATGACGGCGTCCGGGGGCAATTCCTCGTGATGGCGCCGGGCGGTGATCTGTCCCACCAGGCCCCGGCGCGCCAGGATCTGCTCCGCTGCGCGAACATTGATGCCAACAACATCGGGCACCCTGATCTCGCGCGGCGCCATCCCCAGCCATAAGTACAAGCCGCCGACTACCAGGGCGACCACGGCGGCGACCAAGCCCAGCAGCATCAGCACTCCCCACCACGGGGAGGGCGGAGGTATGGGGGGCTCTCGAGGCGGTTGCTGGGGGGACGTCATTGGCTCTCCTGCGCCCGCCTTTCGGCGCGGGCGCGCGCGATAGCGCGCAGGTGCTCGGCGTAGGTGCGACTGAAGATGTGAGACCCGTCCGGGCGCGCGACGTAGAACAGGTACGGCACGACTGCCGGGTGCAGTGCGGCCTCGATGCTCGCTCGACCCGGGCTGTTGATCGGGCCGGGGGGCAAGCCGGGATGCAGATATGTATTATAGGGTGACGGAAGCTTCAGATCGTCGTAGGTCAGGCGTTCCTTGCGACCGGCGCCCAAGGCGTACTGGACGGTGGCATCGCACTCAAGCTTCATGTCCAGCTTGAGCCGGTTCGTGAGCACGGCAGCGACGATCGGGCGGTCGGCGTCAAGCTTCGCCTCGCCCTCGACCATAGAGGCCAGGGTGATCAGCTCGTGCAGCGACGAGATGGGCGAGTCGGCAGCAGACCCAGGGTTTCCCCGGCCGACCTCGGCGGGGTGCCGCCCCTTCAGCACGTCCTGCCACACGACCTCGTCGAAACGAGCAAGCATCATCCCGACCAGGTCGCCGCTTGCCCCGGGATGCCGCGCCACCTTGTAGGTGTCGGGGAAGAGGTAACCCTCGAGGCCGCGTTCAGGGCGCGGGAAAGTGATGTTGAAGTCGCCCGGCGAATCCACCACGCTCAGGAACTCGTCCTGACTTCCCAGCCCCTTGGCCTCGACGAGTTCCGCGACCTGGCGCAGGCACAGCCCCTCGGGGACGGTGACCCATTCCGATATCACCGACCCGCTCTGAATCGTGCGCAGTATCTCCACGGTGTTGATGTCGCGGCGCAGGGCGTAGTCGCCGGCGATTGCCCGCCGCCACCCGTCCCCCCAGGCCGCGGCGAGCCGGAACGCCGACGCGCTGCGGATCAGCCCGTGAGCCTTCAACGCCGCCGCGACGTCGCGCGTGCCAGCTCCCTCCTCGACGGTGAAGCGTATGGTCTGCCGCCCGCCGCCGACGGGCACATAGAGCAATACGTAGAGCCAGCCTCCAAGGGAGGCCGCCAGGACGAGGACTGCGATAATCGCGTATCTAGCCGCCTTCACCGCGCTGGTGTCTTTCGGTCTCCAGGTAGTCTTGCAGCATTACTGCCGCCGCCATCTTGTCGCGTACGAGCTTGCGCTTGGCCCGGCTCACGTCGGCATCCAGCAGCGTGCGTTCGGCGGTCACCGTCGTGTGGCGCTCGTCCCAGCGGATCACCGGCACGCCGGCCGCTTTTTCGATGAGTTGCGCGAACGCCAGCACCTTGTGGGCCTGCGCCGTGGGCTCGCCGCGGGAGCTGTACGGGACGCCGACGACGATCTCGCGGACACCGTAGGACCGCGCCATCTCGACGATGCGCCGAACGGCCGCTTTGTTGCTGTGGCGCTCGATCGTCTCGAGCGGTTGGGCCGTCAGCCCCAAGGGGTCGCTGACAGCCACGCCGATTCTGCGGTCTCCGACATCCAGTGCTATGATGCGGCTGGTCATGAGGTCGGACGATTCTCCTCAAGGGCGGCGTATGCTATCGCGCAAGCGATGGTGCCGAGGGCGCTGGCGCCGGCGACGATACCCGAGTCGTTGACGATGACGGCGACGAAGGCCCCGGCCGTGCTCCCGGCGAGGCCCGCCCACAGAGCGGGCCGAACTGCCAGGACGGCGGCGAGGCGCGCGGGAGGCCGCATTACCAGCCACAGCGTGGCGGCCAGCACCGCCAACGTCATTCCATTGTACGGCGCGATAGCGAAGATGTGAAGGTTAGCCGCGAATTTACGCGCCGCGATCTGCGCCGCCGCCGTGATGCCTGCGGTGCGCATCGCATGAGCGGAGTCGCCGAAGTGTGTCCATGTGCGAGCATCGCCGAGAAGATCGAGCGCCATGAGTGCGGTGCCCGCCGCCGCCGCCGCCGCGAGCCCGGCCACCCAGTGGCGGAGGCGGGGACGACCGCGCCGGACCGCCATCCATGTGATGGTAAACGCGAACGCAGCTGTGACGCCGCCTCCCCAGTTCGCGCCCCAGTACGGTGCGCCTATCGCCAGGCCGACCAGCATCAGCCACAGGCCGAGCATCCAGACGGTTCCGCGGCCACCGCCGCGCTGTTGTGCGAGAGCCGTTGACCCGATCGCCGCGCATGCAATAGCGGCACCCATGACGTCATTGCCGATGCCGTGGAAGCGACCGCCGAACATGGGGTTATAGCTGATAACGCAATTGCCCAGCAAGCGCGCGCCCGTTACGGCGTCAATGGCGATGACGCCTGCGGTGGCGGCGAGCAGCGCGCCGAGCGCGGTCATGGGAGGGCTGCGGTACGATGCCAGCCAGGCGAACGCCGCCGCCAGCGCCGCCGCAATGACATACGGCTGAACGAGGCCCCCGGGATCCAGCACCGGCAGCAACAGCAGTGCCAGCGGCAGGCTCATGCCGAGGAGGAGAATCAAGCGCAGGCGCCGCCGCGCCGTCAGCGCGCGCTGCGGCCGGAAGGCGAGTGCTGCGCCGACGCCGATGAATATGAAGAACTGGCCGAGGGCGTAGACCGGCCCGAATCGCCACCGGAGTTGCACCAGGCGCACTCCACGGCGGCTGATGGCGCGCACGTCGCGCAGCGGTTGACCGCCGGCGCGCCAGCCCATGGGGCGGCCGCTCATGCCAGCGCCGCCGTCCTTGCCGCCTCGCGGCACATCAATGCCGAAGTGCTCGAGGACGGTGGGTGCGATATCCGTGTTGGAGACGAAGCCGGGGCGGCGCGTGCTCGCGCTGGTCAGCAAACCGGGCTTGAAACCCGGGCCGATGACCGCGATGGGGGCGTAGGCCATGCTCTTCGGCGACGCATACGGCGGGCACGTCGGGCTGAGGATGATGAGCAGTTGTCGGTTGGTATCCACGGCGCGGAGCACCCGTCGCAAGACCTCGGCGCGGCGGGGCAGTATTCTCAGCGCTTCGGGGTCCGGCATTGGCGGAGGCGGAGCGGTGAGGGGCCGAAGGAGCAAGTGATGGAAATCGACGACGAACAGGTCGGATTCGCGCTGACACTCCTCAAGTTTCACCCATGGGTCAGCCGGCCACGAGCCGCCGACGCAGGCGATATGTCCGGATCGTTCCATTGCGATAGCGACGGCAGGTATGACCGTATGTCCAGATGCACCGACCGGCAATACGTGGATCAGTCCCGTCAGCAGGCCGTGTTCGCGGAGCGTCGTGCCGAGCAAGCCCGGCTCGGCCTGGGTGCGAGCGCGCTGATTCGCGGCGCGCAGGCGAGCGATGCCGCGGTCCCTCTCCCAACCAATGAGAGCAACCGCCCCGTCCACCGCGCCGCGTCCGGCTCCGATGGTGACGTAGGGATCGAACTGTCGAGGAGAGCCGAGCGGGCGGCTATTCATCACGCCGACGGCGGCGCGACGGAGCAGGCCTTGCAGCTCAGGCAGGTCAGCCGCGACCAGTTCCTCCCAGCTCACGCCGTGGAGAACGAGGATGATGGCTTTGCGGTCTGAATGCGGCGCGTTGGCGGCGGGCGCGGCTGCAGCCGTCGCAGCCGCGACGAAACCGGTGATGATGGCCGCAGCCGCGCAACGGAGAAGCGGGGACCCGGGGGAAACGCACCGACGGGGGCAAGATCCCTCGCTGCGCTTGCGATGACACCGGACTGGTTGCCGCCATGACATCTTACGGGCGACGCTTAGGAAGAAGCGGCGAAACCGGGCCGGCCGGCCCGGTTCATCGCGCGTCAGTTCGTTCGCGTCCCCATGGGCCACGGGGATGTCCTATTCCTTGCCGGCGAGCTGCCGGCGTACGAGATCCGCGACGGTGCTCAGCGCCTCGTCGAGCTTGGACGGATCGCGTCCCCCGGCCTGGGCGAAATCGGGGCGCCCGCCGCCGCCGCCGCCCGCGGTCTTCGCCACGTCGCCCACGAGTCTGCCTGCGTGGACGCCGCGCTCGGTCAGGTCCTTGGAGACTTCGCCGACGAAGAGCACCTTGCCGTCCGCTTCAGTGCCGAGCACGACCACTCCGCCGCCCAGGCGCTCCAACACGACGTCCGCCAGGTTGCGCAGGGCCTCGGCGGACAGGTTGACGGTTCTTCCCGCGACAACGCGGGCGTCCTCGACGGCCTGCGCCTTGCCCACCAATTCGTCCGCGACCGCGGCCGCGCCGCGAGACTGGAGAGACTCGATGCGCCGTTGGGCGTCGCGCAGCTCGCGCTGGAGGGTTTCGATGCGCGTCGGAACGTCCTCGCGCGCGGCGCGCAGGAGTTCCGCGCTGCGGGCGAGAGCGCCTTCCTCGCGGCGGACATGCTCGAGTGCGGCGAGGCCGGTGAGTGCCTCGACCCTGCGCAGGCCAGCGCCGATGCTGCTCTGAGCGACTAGCTTGAACGTGCCCACGGCGCCGGTGTTGGGCGCGTGCGTACCGGCACACAGTTCGGTACTGAAATCGCCGATCCCGACCATGCGCACCTCGTCGCCGTACTTCTCCCCGAAGAGCGCGATGGCGCCCGCCTTGCGCGCCTCTGCCATGGGCACCAGGGTGGCGGTCACGGGGCACAGATCCAGTACGCGCCGGTTGACGACGTCCTCGACTTGCCGGATCTCCTCCGGCGTCAGCGGAGCGAAATGCGCGAAGTCGAAGCGCAGGCGGTCCCGCTCGACGAGGGAACCGGACTGCACGGCATGCGGGCCGAGCACGGTGCGCAGGGCATGGTGGAGCAGATGCGTCGCGGTGTGTGCGCGCGTGATGGCGTGGCGCCGCTCCGCATCCACCGATGCGTGCACCTGCTCGCCGCGCACGAGTTCGCCTTGCTCGACCACGACGCGCAGGGCGTGGACGCCCTCGGCGGGGTGGTGCGCGTCCTCGACGCGCGCCCTCGTGGCTTCGGCGTCGAGCAAGCCGGTGTCGCCGACCTGTCCGCCCGCCTCGGCGTAGAACGGGCTGTAGTCGAGGATGACCTCCACCTTGTCGCCAGCGCGCGCGTTTTCGACCTCCTTGCCGTCCTTGATAAGATGAAGAATGGTGGCGGTGACCGTGAGTTCTTCGTAGCCGCAGAACTCGGTCGTGCCGGCTGCGGCTCCATAACCTTCGGTGCCGCGATAAGCGAACGACTGCGCGGCGGCCGCGCGCGCGCGCTCGCGCTGGCCTTCCATGGCGTGGAGGAACTGCTGTTCCTCCACGGCCAAGCCGTGCTCGGCGGCGATTTCGACCGTGAGTTCGTAGGGGAAGCCGTAGGTGTCGTAGAGCTCGAACGCGGTCTCGCCGGGTATCGTCGCGGCGCCGGCGGACTTGACGCGCTCGATGACGCGTTCGAGGAGCAGGCTGCCTTGCTCGAGCGTTTCGTCGAAGCGGTGCTCCTCGGCCTGGACGAACTTGACGACGACATCCTGCCGGTCCGTGAGTTCCGGGTAGGCGTCGCCCATGTGACGGACGACCACGGGGCAGATGCGACTCATGAATGGCGTGGGCAGGTTGAGGCGCCGGCCGAGGCGAGCAGAGCGGCGGATGAGCCGGCGCAGCACATATCCCCGCCCCTCATTGCTGGGCGTGACGCCGTCGGCGGCCATGAAGGTGACCGCGCGGGCGTGGTCGGAGATGATGCGGGCGGCTTCGTCGGCTTGCGGGTTGGCGCCGTAGCGGAACGACCCGTCGGCGGCGCGCGCCATTTCCGCGATGTAATACATGATGGGCCGGAACAGGTCGGTGTCGAAGATGGTCGAGCACCCCTGGATGATCATGGCAAGGCGCTCCAGGCCCATGCCGGTGTCTATGTTCTGGGTCGGCAGGTCGGCGAGGCTGCCGTCCTCGACGCGGTTGTACTGCTGGAAGACGAGGTTCCACACCTCGTTCCAGCGGTTGCAGTCACAGGCCGGGCCGCAGTCGGGCTTGGCGCAGCCGAGTTGCTCCCCCGCGTCGTAGATGATCTCGGTATCGGGGCCGCACGGGCCGAGGCCGCCGCCGGTGGGCCACCAGTTATCCTCGACGGGGACGATGCGCTCGTCGGGGAGGTTAATATCGCCGCGCCAGATCGCCCGCGCCTCGTCGTCCTTGGGGTAGATGGTGATCCACAGCCGATCGGCGGGGATGTCGAGGTCCTTGGTGACCAACTGCCAGGCCCAGGCGATGGCTTCGCGCTTGAAGTAATCGCCGAACGAGAAGTTGCCGAGCATCTCGAAGAAGGTCTCGTGGCGCGGGGTGCGGCCGACTTGCTCCAGGTCATCAATGCGCAGGCACTTCTGGCAGGTGGCGACGCGGGGCGCGGGCGGGGGGACTTCGCCCCGGAACGCAGGCACGAACTGCTGCATGCCGGCGATGGTGAACAGAGTTGTCGGGTCGCTCGGGATGAGCGGCGCCGGCTGGACGATGCGGTGATCGCGTTCGGCAAAGAAACCCAGGAACTTCTTTCTCAACTCATCGGAAGTCACGGAATCACCTCGGGGCCCGCGCTGTGATGGGCCGGGGGCCGCGCACCATGCGGCGGGATTGCGTCGCCACAGCGGCGCGCATGGCGTGCATGCCCCGCGACGGCTGTCACACCGGACTATTATAGCAGAAAGCTTTCGCGCGGGAAAAGTGCGAGTCGCGGGGTGCACAGACCAGCCACGGCGCGGAGCCGACCGCAACGTCGGAGTGCAGGGGCGAGGCCGGCGAAGAGACTGTACCGCGTCCGCGGGTGCGGTGCTGGGATGCGATTACGGCGCCCTTGGGTGCAGTCGCATAAGAGCGATTACCGGACTGCCGCGGGCGGCCGCGGGAAAGCGCGGCAACTGTGGGGCGTCCGTGCGGGCGACTCAGCCGCCCAGATCGCATCGCGCGCAGAGACGCCGGGCAAGCGGCACGCGGCCGAGGCCGTGAACGGCGGGGGGAGCGCCGACGGCCTCGGCCTGCGATTCACACCGCGCGGCGGCTACTTGCCGAGCGCGGTCTTGAAGTTGTTCGCGTGGTCCTCTTCGTCGGCGAGGATGCCTTCCATCATGGTGCGAGAGGTGACGTCGCCCTCGGCATCGCACAGCTTGATGATGTCCTTGTACATGGCGATCGCTTCCTCCTCGGCCTTGAGGTCGAGTTGGAGCATCTCCTTGAGATTGGCGCCCGCCTTGATCGGCTCCGGCTGCTTGGTCGGGGTGCCGCCGAGGTAATCAATGCGCTCGCCGAGCGCCTCCGCGTGCTTCATCTCGCTGACGGCGGTCTCCTTGAGCATGTCGGTGATCGGCAGGCTCTCGGCTCCGGTTGCGGTGTAGTGCTGGAGCATGTACTGGATAATCACCGCCAGCTCGCGTGCACGCGCCTTGTTCAGCTCGTCAACGACCTTCTTCTTCGGCATTTTCCCTTGTCTCCTGTCCTCGGTGTGGTCGTGTACAGTGACCTGAGTGCCACTCGTGGCGGCCGGTTCCACGCTGCGGAGATGCGGCCCTGCCGCTTGCTTGTCAACGTGACAAGACATTCCCGGCCGCACGGGGCGAGCGCGAGGCGGGATGTACGCTGAAACGCCCATCGGCCGCCCCCTCCGCGTCGAGCGACGGGGGGCGCAGACCGGGGGGTGTGGGCATGTCTTGACATTGCAGGTGGCGGGTGCTAAGATAATGCGCCTTGGTTGCTTGCTGAGTGAAGGCGCGAGGGTCGTTGGCGCTTGTCGCGCGACGTCTTTGCCGCGAGGCGTGGGCGCGGGAAGCGCATGGGGCGTAGGAAGTAGGGACAGCGATCCCGGCTGTGTGGACGCATGAGCGAATCGAACAAGGCCCCGTCAATCGCGGCGATTGAGCAGACCATCAAGCGGCTGCGGAACGTTTTGTCGGTCCGTGTCGCGGGAAATGGACAAGGGGACGTCGAGGAAGTACACGTCCTCATAGACAACAAGCGCAACCCCAAGCAGGTGGGGCGCGACATCGAGTCGGCCCTGATGAGCGAGTTGGGGGTGCGGGTGGATCATCGCAAGATCAGCATCGCGCAGGTGCGCGACAGCGAGGCGCGGGCACCGGAGCCGCGCTTGCAGCTTGCCAACATATCGATCACGACCGATCGGCGCCTGGTGCAGGCGCGGATCACGCTGAGCCGGGGGGAGGATTCGTTCGCCGGCTTGGCGTCGGCGCCAAGCTATGACTACGAGCAGCTGCGCCTGATCGCCGAGGCGACGTTGCACGCGGTGACGGAGTACCTGCACAGCGCGGTCGAGGATGATGAATCCCGCCCGGCGCTGGCGGTGCAGCGGGTTCATGTTTCGAGCCCGGGCGAAATGGAAAAAGACGTTGTGATGGTGTCGGTAAGGCTGATTCACGGAAGGGGTGATGAGACACTGGCAGGGCTGGCGTTCGTTCGCCACGATTTGTGGAAGGCGGCGGCGTGCGCGACCCTGGACGCGATCAACCGAAGATTGCCCTGGTTTGTGGAATAATCACAGCGCAGTTGACATTGCAGCAATATTGCAGCCAGCACCCGGCCCGGCGGTAACGCCGGGGCGGTGATGCCTTCCGTAGTGGGGGACCAGGAGCCAGTATGTCAGGGCGAAACCCCTGGAGCGGAGCGGTACCGCCTGTCTGCCGAGTAGCGGAGCCAGGCAGAGCACTGAACCTCCAGGAGGTGTCGCTGTGGGTAAGTGGATGTCCGTGCTGCTGGCTCTGTTGTCCCTGATGCTGGCCGGTGGCGCGAGAATCATGTGGCCGTAAGCTGACCACTACTTGAACTCGCGTAAATGCGAAGGCCCTGTGCTCCCGGTCCCCCTACGGATGCACTCACGACAGACATGCGGAATCTGCCGCCGCCATTACGGGCATATCTCGTCGCGGTCCCCATCCTCGGGGGCGCGCTTCTGGTCTGGTTGAGCCTCGGGCTCGCCGACTACCCCGAACTGAAGCTTGTCGAAGGCATCTTCTTCTTCTTCGCCCTCACCCTGATCGCCGCTCAGTCTCCCGTGCAGCTCCCGCGCGGCGGGATCATGAGCGTCGCCTTCGCCGTGGACTACGCGTGTATCGTTATCTACGGCCCGGCGATCGCGGCATGGGTCGCCGTGCTCAGCGCGCTGGTGCTGCTGCGCAAGAGCACGTGGTACAAGATCCTCTTTAACGCCGGTCAGCTCGTCCTCACCGTCGGCCTCGCCGGCCTCGTCTACGGATGGACCGGCGGCGAGTTCGTGGCGCTGGCGGAGGATCCGCTGTCGCTGCGCAACAGCGGGCTCGCGATCATCCTCTCGGGTCTGACGTACACCCTGGTCAACAGCTTCGCGGTGGCGATCGCCGTCGCGCTCCAAGAGAGCCGCCACCTCCTGGGCACGTGGCGCGTGGGCTTCGGGTGGATGGGGCCGCGCTACCTGGCGCTGGCCCCGTTCGGCGTGCTGATGGCGATGGTGTACCAGGTCCCTGATCTGCGCTACGTTGGAGTCGCGCTGTTCCTGCTGCCGTTATTCTGGGCGCGGTATGCCTTCAAGGGCTACGTGGACATGCGCGAGGTGCATCAGCAGACGGTGGATGCTCTGGCTAATGCGCTGGAGGCGTATGAC
>CP070648.1:112493-117092 GCA_020354555.1 Armatimonadota bacterium
CTCCGGGTTCTTGACCATCCACATCGTCGTCGCGTCAACATAGGCGTGGTCCTGCTCGATGTCGGGGTAGTCCGCGCCGACTTCCTTGAACGTGCGCTGCCACAGATCGTGGCCGTAGGTCAGGACATTGGCCTTGTCGCAGAGCGTGAGCTTCTTCCTACGGTTCCGCTTGCGCGTCAGCTCGTAGGCGAAGCGGATGACCCGTTCCGTGCCCTTGCGCGTATAGACCATCTCCTGCACCGCGACCTCGTCCGGCGTGCGCTTGTGCACGAAACCTCCGGCGCCGACGTAGAGGCATTCCGTGTTCTCGCGCACGACGATGAAGTCAATGTCCTGCGGGCCCTTGTCCTTGATCGGCGTCCACACGCCTTCGTAGAGCTTGATCGGACGGAGGTTGATGTATTGATCGAGGCCGAAGCGAAGCGCCAGCAGCAACCCTTGCTCCAGGACGCCGGGCGGGACGTCGGGGTGGCCGACCGCGCCGAGATAGATCGCGTCGAAGCCGCGCAGCTCGTCGAGCGCGCCGGGCGGGAGCACCTCGCCGGTGCGCAGGTATCGGTCGCCGCCGAAGTCGTAGGTGACGGTCTCGTATTTCATACCGGTGACGGACGCGGCGGCCTGGAGGACCTTGAGGCCCTCGGCGGCGACCTCGGGGCCGATACCGTCGCCGGGGATGACAGCGAGCTTGTGCATGAGCATCTCCTTGGAATCGCCTCAGCGGTGTGCCGGGAAGACCTGGCGATTATAGCACAAGGAAAACGAGCGGGGCAAAAGCGAGCGAGCCGGGCGCGGTGAAGCGGTGCTCAGCGCCCGCTTTGAGGTGACAAGCACGGCCTCTCAATCAGCGCCGCGTGTGGTAGAATATCGCTGACCTGAGAGTCTGCCGCAACGAGGCGCCTGCGGCCATGGAAGAGCGCAAGAAATACGAGTTCCTCGTCTTCCTGACGATCTACGTCGTGTTCATGGGCCTGATGCTGCCGGTGGCAATCAAGGGGCCGCAGGCGTTCATGAACGTGCTGCCGGCGCACTATCAGGGCGGCGTCAACACGCGCAAGGCCGAAGCCGAAGGTTACCAACCGGCGCCCTCACCCTTCACCACCCCGATCGCTCTCGTCGTCGCGTCCGGCGTCGTCATTCTCGTCGCGGCGGGCGGACTGTTGGCGTACGGCAAGCTGACGCGGCGCGACTACCGCGTGACGCGGCATGGACGCGCGGAGTGCGGCGGCAGGCTCGCGGATCGCCCGACGTGCCGGTACTACCGACCCACGCCCGCGACGGAATGCGTGTACTTCCTCGGCGCCGGTGACGAAGGGATGTGTGTGCGGCAGTCCGACGAGACGCGCGCGAAGAAAGGGGAGAGCACGCGCGTCAAAGCCGCGAGGTGAGGAACTGGTCAGCGTCGCGGAGGCAGGACATCGCCGGTAGCGTAATAGCTGGGCGGTGTAACTCGATGGATGCTTCTGAGTGGCGGCGAAGGCTGCAGGACGGCGAGCGGGTGCGGCTGTACCCGGGGGCCGTGCTCGTGGCTATCCCTATCCCTATAGCGACCGGTTTCGCGATAATGCTGCTGTGGGTGTGCTATGGGATTATCCGTCTCCTTGCCTTTGGCGTGCCGTTCAGCGAGGCCAACCCGCGCGACCCTGTGCTCTTGGTGCCCCTCGGCGCAGCGCCCTTGTGGCTTCTCCTGACCTGCTACCTATGGGGCACCGCGCTCTTCCCGGCGGTGCAGCTCTCGGGGGACGGCTTCGACTTCTGGAGCTGGCGGCGGCGTAGGACACACGTGAAACGCGCTAACATTGATGCGCTGGCGTGGTTCTACCCACCCGGCGGCCCAGGGAGAGACGTCGTCGCGAGTCTGTATATCCGCGTCGGTGCTAGCTCCTCGGGCCGCCCGCGGTGGATGCATATTGGCGGCAGCGCGTCGCGCATGGATCTCATGGAGTCGCTTGGCGAGGAGATCGTCGCCGTGTGTAGCCTTACCGGCCCGGTTGAGCGCAAGCGACGGTTCGGGGTCGAGACGGTGTGGAAACGGTTGGCGGAAGAGGATGTCCCACCCATCTCGCGGCTGTGCTAGAGCGCGGCGTCGTGGCGGGCGCTTTGTCGTCCGGGTGCTTGACGACGTCCGGGGGCTAAACTGGAAAGCCGGCCGACGAGAGCACGAGTGACTTCACGAAGCTGACCTGTCGGGTGTATCCGACTGCGTCCGCGCCGTCCTGGCGGTGAATCCAGCAGGGCGGCTTTGGCAGGCGCCTGATCTTCCCTATTCACGCCTCGAGGCAAGTGCACGCAGGTTGAGAACCTGCGTTACCGATGGTGTGGTTGGAGGGCGGGCTTGGGCACTTCGACCTCGCTCAGCGCAGGCAATCCCGCTCTACATCGCGCGGTTTGCGGCGCGGCCAAGCCATGCCACGGAAGCCCCGCCCCACACGGGGAAGCGAAGGTCTGTGCGTCCCCATCGGAGAACTCGGCCCGGGAGGCAACTCCAGTGGCCCGAGTCGCAGTTCCGGTGAGGCAGCGAAGTCGCGTGCAGAAAACGGGCGTTCTGCGCCTCGGGCTCTGCGCGCTCGCGCTCAGCGTCATCGCGAGCGTTCCATTATCGGCGGCAACGCAAGCGCCGCGCATGGGACTGCGAGTTGACTCGCGCGAGACCGACCTCACGGATTGCGTCATCGTTTTCCCAATGGACGAGTCCCGGCGGGCGTCGGCCGCAGGTCTCTTCGCCTGGCTGACTGCGCGAGGGCTGCGGCCCGAGATGATCCCCGCGTCCAAGGCGCTCGACGAAACCGGGCTGCGCATCAGGCCGGAGCTTCGCGGGCGCACGCTCCTCCTCATCGGCGACATCAACACCAACCGCGCCATGCTGCCGCTGTACGCGGGGTTCATGGATTTCACCGACGACTACCATCCCGGTCGCAGCGGCCACGTGGTCCGCACCGTCGTGAATCCCTTCGGCACGGGCGCCAACGCGATCGTGCTTGGCAGCAGCTCGTCGTGGGCGGCGCGGACGGCGGTGGAACGATTCATCGAGTTGGCCGGCGCTGGGGAAGGCCCGTGCGTCCCGTATCTCTGCGACATCGAACTGGATGCGGAAGCGAAGGAGGCGCTGGCGTTCATCGGGCCGCGCGACGCGCCGGCGGACGAGGCGGAGTTCGCCGGCCGCGATCCGTTCGACCTCGCGACGAAGCAGGCGTGGCAATACGCGCTGACCGGGGCGCGGCGGTGCGCGGTCGGGGCGCGGGTCGGATTCCTCGGGATGCTGGAGAACTCCGAGCGGCGTTTCATGGTGGGTGACTACACGCTTGAGCCGCTCGTGCGCGCGTGGGGGATGTTGTGCGACAGCGGGGTGTTCAGTCCGCAGGAAGTCGGCGAGATAGACGAAGGGTTTCTGCGCACGCTGATCGCGTCGCAGGACGAGTACTGGCGGGCGACGGACGGCAGCGGCATCGGCAGCCGGCATCAGACGATGGGGACGAGCGCGTTTCTGGCGGCGGTGCGATTGCTGCTGCGACGGGGAGCGCCCAATGCCGCCGCGCGGGAATTGCTGGAGCGGTGGCAGCGCGAATGCCGGGCGTACTTCGACAACGCGGTGACGACGTTCCACGATGATATCGAGGGGATGCCGAGCTACCACTCATTCCAGCCGGTGGCGAACTACGCGCTGGAGGAGGGCGTGGCGGAGTACTTTGGGATGCGGCCGGGTGGCGCAGACGCGGGGCTTGGCGCACGGCGAGGGCCTGTGACCCGCACCTCATCCCTCCCCCTGCGAGGGGAAGGAGGTGGTGAGCGGGCGCCGCTTGAGCTTGCGGTGCGGCGGGCGCTGGCGGCAACGGACAACCTCGGCTACTACTGCGGGACGGGGACCTATGAGGAGGCGCGGCCGGGAGCGGTGAAGGCGGGCATCATGCTCGGATACCCGCTGGCGATGGCGCAGTGCCTGAACCGCGACGGGCGGGCGCGATGGCTGCTGCGGCATTTCCAGGGCACGGGGGTCGGCACGTGGGGCCTGCTGTCGGCGTACGGCGCGCGCGCCTTCGCCGCCGGGCCGGGCGCGGTTCGCGAGCGCAGGCCGGACGAATGGTTGGGCGTGCTGACAGTGCCACTCGGGCGGTATCGTTACGACCGCTTGAGCCACGACCGCCGGTCCGCACGGGAGCGCGGGAAATGGTACACGACCGCGCCGTACGAGCGGACGTTCGAAAAGCTGTGTTTCCGTAATCGGTTCGACCCGGCGGCGCAGTACCTGGTGCTGCAAGGGCTGCAGGGGCTGGAGGCGGATAACGTCCCGCCCAGGGATGCGAACTCGATCATCCGCTACACGGACAACGGCCACGTGTGGCTTATCGCAAACACGGACCGCCAGGGCAACTTCTATCGCAATGCCGTGTATGTCAGCGACGGGACGAACGCAGAGCCGCAGCCGGCGGCGTGCGAGGCGGTGGCGGTGGCCGACTTCGGGCACGTCGGGATGACGGCGACGCGGCTGCCGGATTACTCCGGCGGCGACTGGACGCGGCATATCTTCTGGCTCAAGGGCAAGTACTTCGCGGTCGTCGATACGGTCAGGCTCCAACGCGATGGGCAATTCGCCGTGTTCTGCAC
>CP070648.1:117192-121969 GCA_020354555.1 Armatimonadota bacterium
ACTATGTGCCGCCGCTTCTCATCCGCGACCCGTTCTACTCCGATGCCTTCAACGCCACCTGGTCGCTGCGCAACCGCACCAATGCGCCCGGGGCAGCTGTGCCCGAGGAATGGGGCGGGCACGTGGACTACGACGGCATGTTCGTCCACACGTTCAACCAGCTCGTGCCGCCGTCGGAATACTTCGATGATCATCCGGAGTACTTCTCATTGCTTGACGGCGTGCGCACGCCCCGGCAGCTGTGTCTCACGAATTCCGAGGTCATCAGGATCGCAACCGACAGAGTGCTCGACGTGCTCGAGGCCAATCCGCACACGGAGATCATCGAAGTCTCCCCGAACGACGGCGGCGCTCATTGCCTGTGTCCTGCGTGTTCGGCGCTCGATGCAAAGAACGGCAGCCCCTCCGGCTCGCTCATCACCTTCGTAAACCACATCGCCGAGGCGGTCGAGAAAGACCATCCGCGCGTTTGGATTTCAACTCTGGCTTACCTCGACACGGTTGACGCGCCGCAGAAGGTCCGCCCGCGAGAGAACGTGATCGTCAGACTATGCAATGACCTGCACTCCTGGCGCTATCCCCTGTGCGACTTCGCCGCGGCGCCCTATCCCGAGAGCGAGCGCTACCGTCGCGCCATCATCGGCTGGTCGAAGATCGCCGACCACTTGAGCATTTGGGACTACACCGTGAACTTCAGCCACTACCTCGCGCCGATGCCGAACATGCACGTCATCGCGCCGAGCGTGTGGTTCTACATTGACCACAACGTCAAGGGCATTATGTTCCAGGGCGCGTACCAGAGCCCGGGCGCGGAGCGCATGGAGATGCGCTGCTGGGTGATGGCGAAGCTCCTGTGGGATCCGTCGCGCGACGTGGAGCGGCTCACCCAGGACTTCATCTGGGGCTACTACGGCAAGGCGGCGCCCGCCATCGCCGAGTACTATGAGCTGCTGGAGCAGGCAGGCCGTGAGCGCGGGCAGATCATCAACGAGAAGGCGATCGGCATCCGCTACCCGATGGACTCGGAGTTCCTCTCGCGCGAGTTTCTCGACCAGGCAACGGTTCTGTTCGACCGCGCGGAGGCGGCGGCGAGAAGCGATGAGGTCCGGCGCCGGGTGCAGCTGGCGCGATTGCCGATCACGTATGTCAAGCTCTCTCGCGGGCCGGAGTTCACCGGCGTCGAGGAGTATCGCGCGCTGCTCGACGAGTTCGAGAGCATCGCGCGGCGCGAGAAGATCACCCATCTCGCGGAGGGCCCGCCCGACCTCGACGTTAGACTTCAGCAATGGCGCGACGCACTCAGGGTGCACGGGGAACTGTCCAAGCTCCAGGCCGGCGCGGCGGAGATCTGGGCGCTGCCCGCGGAGTGGCGATTCGCCATTGACGCCGACGACGTAGGAGTGTCGCAGGCGTGGTTCGCCGCCGCGCTCGACGACAGCGCGTGGGCCGCAGTGCGCAGCGACCAGGGCAACGGGTGGGAAAGCCAGGGCTTCCCGCACTACACGGGCGTCGGCTGGTACCGGCAGGCCGTCGCGATCCCTGACAAGCTCAAGCGCAAGCACCTCTACCTGCACTTTCGCGCCGTTGACGAGGAAGCGTGGGTGTACATCAACGGACGGCCCGCATTCGAGCACACCTGCGCATCAACCGGGCTTGCGCCGCAGCAAATCTGGGTGGCGCCGTTCGCTTTCGATGCCGGGGAGCACTTGCAGCCGGGCGAGGCAAACACGATAGCCGTGCGCGTGCGCAATATCGCAGGTATGGGCGGAATCTACAAGCGGGTGTACGTCGTGGCAGCGGATCGCCCGTTGGATACCGCGCTCATCGAGGCCCTGCTGGAGGCGCAGAGCGAAGAGCCCGCCGACTGACGGTAATCAGGGCCCGCATCCGGAGCGTTCGGCGGCGCAGCCTCAAGGCGCAGGCGGCGTCATGCCTGTGGTCTGGCCGTAAGGCGTTTGGCCTCGTCGATCATCGCGTGCAAGTTCTCCTCCGGCGTCTCGCGGCCGACCTGGTCGCCGGTGCCGATGATGACGCGCGGGGTGTGTCGAAAGGCGTTCCATATCTCGCGCACCTCGCGCCGCGCGTCCTCTTCGGTGCCGCGAATGAGCGTTTCGACGGTATGCACATTGCCGTTGAACGTCGTGCGCCCATCCAACAACCGTGCGGCGGCACGCAGGCCGTCGAGCCCTTCGACGTCTCCGCCCGGCGGACGCTCGAACGGGCACACGCAGTCCAGGCCCAGCTCGGCGAAGTCCGCGACCGTCTCCATGCACCTGCCGTGGAAGTGCACGTGCAGCAGTCGCCCGTGCCGATGCACCTCTTGCGCCACCGCCGCGAGCACTGGCTTGTCCCACCGCCTCCATCGCGCCGCCCCGAGCAGGGAGTTGTTGCTCCACGAGCAGCCGATGCACAAGCTCTCGAGCGGCGTTCTCTCACACACAACGCGAGCCTTGAGGACGATATGCTCGATGTACTGCGCCTGCAAATGCTCCAACTGCGGTTGGTCGTCCACCAGGTCGAAGATGGCGGCCTCGAAGCCGCCTTCTCTCCCGCCCGCGTAGAAGTCGAAGAATGGCACGCCGAGCCACGCCTCCAGCAGATACGTCTCGCCGACTTCGTGCCATGCCTGGATCAACTGCGCGGGATCGAGCCCGGTCGGATCCGGCAGGCTCATGCACGCGTACGCGGGCAGATCGCGCTCCACGTCTTTGACCGGGCGCTCGACCGTCCAACTCGGTTCCTCGCGATCGTAGAGTTGGGCGCTGGTGAGTTCCCCGTGCGAAGTCTTCGCGGTGTGCCGCACGAGCAGACGGCCGTCCGGCGTCCAATGCTCTTCGGCATGGTGTTCCACCTGATCGTTCGGCACGCCCGGAAAAGCGACCCCCCAGCCTTCGCAGTTGAACCGCTCGAACGTCGTCTTGAGCGCCAGGTGAAACGGCACCTCGCGCTCGAACTCGATCATGTCCACGCCGAGCAGTCGCGCCGGGTAGTAGTACCAGAACTCCGGTGCGACCGCCGCACGGTCGCTCCACACGCCTCGGTAGGCGTTGAGCATGCGCTGCTTGCCGGATAAGGTTCGCACGGCGCTCATCTGTGCGCTGTCGGGATTAGTCATTCCCGACTCGCCCGCTGTTGCATCGGCGTCATGCCCGCCAATTGACTTCAAGGGCAGAGCCCGAATCCGAACTGCGCTTGATGGTCGCGATCAACTCGTCCACTTCATAGCCGGTGAGACGCGACTGGGATCCCTGGGTGCGCCTCTCGATATTCCCGCAGAAGAAAGCCACCGCCCGCTCGAACGGCGAAACCGGCGGGTAGCGGTATTCGGTGGCGGCTCCGGCGGCTTCGTCGTAATGCACGAGCAGCGATGCCTTGTAGTCCACCTCATCCCACAGCGCGCTGAAGATCTCCAAGCGGCCGTCGGTGCCGTTGATCTCGATGCGCTCGTCCCATCCGTCACGCAGGAAGCCGATGCGCCGCAGGGGATGCGCGAGAGCGTCGAAGTGCACCGGGCCGTGGTCGGTCTCGAGCAGCGCCGCCGCACGAAGATCGTAGTCCCGGCCTTCGGGCACGTGAACCGAGCCATAGACCCGCCGCGGGCGCCCCAGCAGGAAGTTCACGAGGTCGAGGATGTGGCTACCGCCCATGATCAGTATCCCGCCGCCGTAGTTCGCGACCGCTCCGGACTTCCCGCCGGCGGGCGTGTGGAACAGGCCCGCCGACGGCATCGCCTCCCACAATGGCCCCCATGGCTGATAGGCTCGAACGTGGGTGGACAGGATGGTGCCGAGTCGCGGCAGCAGCTCCCGTGCTTTTTCGACCGCCGGTATGAACCGTTTCATATACGAGGTATAGAAGATCGCGCCGCTCTCCTCCGCGCGGCGCACTACCTCCAGCGAATCGTCCGCATTGGTGGTGAGCGTCTTCTCGCAGATCACCGCTCGTCCCGCATCGATCGCGTCAAGGCAGATCCGCTTGTGGGTGGATGATGTCGTCAGAACGAACACCACGTCCACCTCCGGGTCACCGACGACCTGCTCGTATCCGGTCACATGGGCGGTGCCGTCCTTGGCGACCCAGGGCCGCGCCCGTGTCTCGTCCACGTCACAAACCCACTTCACGCGCGCGCCGATCTTGTCGAGCGCGCGAAAGTGAAACCCGGAGATGTAGCCGCAGCCGATGACTCCCGCCGTAACGCTCATCCGGCACCTCCGTGCTTGGCGTGGTTAAACTCGCGAAAGACGTCCAGCATGTGCTCGTAGTTCGCCAGCGGCATGCCGGCGAAAATCGTGTTGGAGGTGGAGAAGATGTACCCGCCGCCCGGAGCGGCATGCTCCAGGCAATAGAGGACCGACTCGCGGATCTTCTCGCGCGGGCCGTCCTGAAGCAGGCTGCACTGAACATTTCCCATCAGGGCGAGACGCGGATATGTGAGCCGCTTGACCTCCGCTATGTCCATGCCCGCCATCGGGTCAAGCGAGTGGAGCGCGTGCGGCTGCGCAGACATAATCTGGTCGAGCACCGGCATCAGCATCCCGTCGCTGTGAAAGAACGCGAAGGCGCCGCGCTGCTTCACACGCGCCACGAGTCGCGCCAGATACGGCGTGACCAATTCGGCGAACTGCGCGGGACGCAGGAACGGCCCCGCATTGAATGCGACGTCGCTCGCCAGGACGACGAAGTCGGCGCCGGCGTCAACCAGATCGTCAATCCTATCGAGGGCGGAGCGGCACATCGCTTCCGCTTGCTCGTGGAGACGGCCGCGGTGCTCGTGGAG
>CP070648.1:122069-125617 GCA_020354555.1 Armatimonadota bacterium
CCAGAACTCCGCCTCCAATTCACTCCCCTCATATAACGCGCACGAATCGCGGCATTTTAGAACTGCTCGCGCCAGAATTGTTGAGACATAGCGCTGCGACACGCTCAGCGCACTCGCGATCTCGGCCTGCGTCGCTCCGTCCATCCACCGGATCAGCGCTCGGCGCTCGCGGTCCTCCAGGCGGTCATATAGGATGCGCACCCGAAACCGCCGCGGCATCGCCGCCAGCCGGTGCAGCGTCAGCCAGTCCTCGGCATCCATCGCATGCTGCGCGTCCCACGACGCGAGGCCGCTCACCGGCGTCTCCCGCCGCCCCTTGTCGCGCAACTGCCGCGACGTGTACACGCTAGCCTCGTCGCGCAGCAGTCGATCCGCCTCCTGCTCCGCCGCCGCAGTCCCGGGGACGAGACCGCGCGACTCACATGCATTGCGATCCGCTGAACTTGCGGTCGGTAGAGCAGGCGTCTCGCCCGCCAACCCCTGATGACATAACCGCGGTCGGCCGTTCGCACTTCGAACCGGCGCGCCGCCGCGCCGCGCCGCATCCCCAACCGCTCGCGTCATCGCCGCCCCTCCCCATCCCATACCCCGCCGTCGAACAGCCGCCGGAAATGCTCCATCTCCTCCGGCTCCGGAGCCTTGGGAAACACGGTGTAGTACAGGAACTCGAGTGTTCCATCTTGCCCGCAGTCACCGCAGCGAAACCACGGCGTGCCGCGGATCACGGTCATCCCTTTCTCGATCCGCGTGCGCCACGGCTCCGCGGCGGTGTGGATGACGAGCGTGCGGTTCTTGCACCACGGGCAGCGGCGCAAGGTCAGCCATTCCGGGAGACGGGAATCCAACTTCCTCTGCATGGTCTCGGTGATCATGGCATCCTCCGTTGATGCTCGACCGGGAAATCGGGGGTGAGCGCCGGCAAGACGCGACAAAGGCGAGCCGCTTCCGCGACGGCGCGGCCACAGCCGGATGCCCGTTCGGCACGCTCAGCACCGGCGGCTGTGCGACGTCGTGGAATGACTCGCCTGCGTTCTTCGCTCGGCGGATATGGGGTTAGGCGCTAAACGCCCGCTGCTCGATCGTCTCCAGACGCACCAGGCGGTGGTCGTGGATGACGGCGGTTACGCGACCGTACTTCAGACCCCGGAGCGCTCTCACCAGCTCGACCTCCTCCCAACTCATCTCCAACAACCACTTGCGCTGCGCCGGCGATTCCTTTGCCATACGACTTCCTCCTGGCCTGTGCTCTTCGCCGGCCCGGTCGATCCCGCACCGAGGTCCGTTTGTCGGCCGCGGGCGCGACCGCACGCAGTGCGTCCCCGACGGACCTCGTCCGGAGCAGTCCGGGGGGTCACCGGTTCCGCGGTCCCACCCGCGACTCTCCAGGTTTCCGGGCCTTCATGGTGGGGACGGCGGGCCTGCCATCCTCACGGCCTTCGCCGGGGCCCGCAGAGGCGCCCGGCCTCGGATGGCCATAGTATAGTACAAACGTTTGCGTCAGTCAAGGCAAACGGCGGGGTGTATTGATGTTTTCCTGGGGAACTTGGCTGCCCGCGTGAGCGGGAATCCAGCCGAGGCAAGCGGGGCCGGAACGCGTGCCGGGCGAGCATTCCGGCTTGACTCCTCTGGGGGTGCTCGACGCGCTCCGCGGTTGAACCCCTACCCGCGCACCAGATTCTGGGGCTCGCCGCGCTCGAACGCCAGGATGTTCTCGATCGTCGTATCGAGGATGCGCCGCAAGGCCTCGCGGCTGTAGAAGCCCATGTGCGGCGTGATGATGACGTTGTCCCTCTCGAGCAGACTCCGCAGCGGCCGCAGCTCCGATGGCGGCTCGCGGTCCCCGTGCAGCAGCACGCTCTCCTCCTTCACCGCCTCCTCGCCCTCGAAAACATCGAGCCCCGCGCCGCCGACCTGCCCCGAGTCCAGCGCCTCGACCAACGCCTCGGTGTCAATCAACTCCCCGCGCGCGGTATTGACGATGAGCACGCCGCGCTTCATCCGCGCCAGCGATTCGCGGTTGACCATACGCCGCGTCGCGGGCACCAGCGGCGCGTGGAGTGATATGACGTCAGAACCCGCAAACACTTCCTCCAGCGCCGCGTAGCGGAAGCCGAGCACCTCCGCGAGGATCGCGCTCTCTCTGACATCGTACGCGAGCACTTCCATGCTCAGCGCCCGCGCCATACGAATCACGTGCAGGCCGATCGACCCCGCGCCGACGACTCCCAGCGTCTTCTCCTTGAGGTCGAAGCCCTGGAGGCCTTCGAGAGCGAAGTTGTCGCTGCGCACCCGGTCGTGCGCCAGGAAGATCTTGCGCGACAGCCCGAGGATGAGGCCGAACGTGTGCTCCGCGACCGTGTTCGCGCCGTATTCCGGCACGTTGGCGACCGCGATTCCCCGCTGCTCCGCCGCCGCCACGTCAATGTGATCCGTGCCCGTCGAGCGCGTCGTGATCAGCTTCAACCCCGGCATCTGATCCATCGTCTCGGCGTCAACCGGGCAATACACGAACACCGATATGGCATCGCACCCGCCGACCAGCGACGCGCACTTGTTGTTCAGGCATCCCTCGTACGATTCCGCGCGGTCGGCGAGTGGGGACTGCTCGATCAACTCGCGCTCCCAGCTCTGCACCTCGAAGAAGGCGACTCTCATCTTCTCCTCCCCGGCGTTGCGATTGAGGCGGCGGCGCCCTTAAGTGCGGATGGCCCTAGTCCTCGACCGCCGCGCGCCGCCCCAGCGCTCCTTGCCCAACGCTGTTGCCTGCGGTGCGAAGCCGCTCCTGTCCAGATCGCGCGACACGGCGCCGCGAAAGCACGCGCAAGCGTTCGCCAAGCAGGCGTCGCACTGCGGCGACCAACCGCACGTTGGCCCCAACGGCAGTCGCCGCTGCGGGCCGACCAAGCAGAAGCGGCGCCTCGACCGAGGCGCCGCTCTGCCCGTTGCCCCTGCTGGCGATGGGTGCTTACACCTTGACTCGGCGCTCGAGCACCTCCTGCGCCTCCGCCGCGCACCGATGCAGGATCTCGCGCGCCTCGTCGAACGTGCAGCTTCGGTTGTCGCGGCGCGACTCGTGCACCGCGGTATTGATCGCCCACTTGATCACCGGGTACTCCGGGATGCACGGGCGCACGCGGCGGATCCCCAGCTGCTCGACGAACGGTCGCAGCTTCGGCCGCTGCGCCACGAACTCCTGGTACTCCGTGCTCTCCACCACCGACTGCACCAGTGGAATGTATGCCGTCGCCCGCGTCCAATCCATCAGCCCCTGCTGCGTCGTGAACCAGCGCAGGAAGCGCCATGCCGCGCGCTCGCATTCGGGCTCGCGGCACGCGATGGCGAGGCACAGCGTGCTGTCCGATCCGCCGAACGAATTCGCCGCCACCCGCCCGCGCGGCAGCGGCACGATCTCGTAGTCCAGGTGCTCGTAGCGGCCGGAGAAGTAGTTCTCGATGATGCTCAGCTTCATGCCCACGTCGCCGCGCTCGAAGTCCACGTGGGGCGGGCTGTATGTGCGCAGGTCGGCGTGGTACTTCAATGCCTGCGCA
>CP070648.1:125717-146474 GCA_020354555.1 Armatimonadota bacterium
ACGCAGCTCGCCAACGGCTGGTGGGGCGAGGGCGAGATCAAGTTTTTCATGGACGGCGACAAGGACTTCCCGACGATTTGCGGCACGGGAACCGAGGACTACTTCGGCGGCGCGTGGGGTTTTCAGGACACGTTCAACGGGCCGTTCCTGGGTTATCCGCTGTGGCAGCGCAATGCGCCGGACGTACCGAAGCACGGGCTGTACCGCTGGCACATCATGGATCCGATCCGTTTCCGGCGGGACCTCAAGGTGACGATACAGGCGTTGGGGTGGTGGCCGAACGCGAAGTTCCAGCCGCTGGAGGACGACATCGCCTCACTCGCCTACTGGTATCAGGCGGAGCCGCACGCGGACTTCCCGCAGCTGCCCGGCATCCGGGAGCGGTGGCCGAGGTAGGTAGTCCTGGCGAGGGATTCCGTAGCCGAGGAGAGAGCATGCGCGTCGCGCCGTGAGACATGCGCGCGCCGTCGTCTATCGACGGCATGACATACCGGCCACGAGCTTAATAGTGCAGGAGGTATCGGGAAGATGGACCGCGTTGTCCGCCGGCGACTTATACTGCTCGCGTGTAGTGCCGCCTTTTCGATCCCACTCTTCGCCTTCGCGCTGCGTGCATCGCGCCAGCCCGCCTGTTCAGAAGGAGGCACGTGGGCACCCGTCGCCCAATTGGCGCACGGCGCGCCGCTGAACTTGGTCGTGCAAGGGCCCTACGCCTACGTGGCCGCGAGCGGCGCGATGACTATCCTCGACGTATCCAACCCCGCCCGACCCGTGCAAGTTGCGCACTTCGACACCCCTGGTACTGCCTTTGACGTCGCCGTATCCGGCACACACGCATATGTCGCCGATGACATCGGTGGGCTGCAGGTGATCGACGTCTCTGACCCGACCAGGCCAAGGCTATGCGCGAGTCTTGTCGCGAGGAATGGGCCCCATCCGCGCGCAATTGCGCTGAACGGCAAACAGCTCTACCTCACTGGAGAATCGGGGCTCTGGGTGGTGGACATTTCAGACCCGGCGCGGCCCGTGGTGAAGAGCCGGTGGCAGAGTGATCACTATCCTCTGGGCGTAGGGGTTGACGACGCCTGTGCCTACATCGCCGATGCATGGGGTGGTCTCCGGGTGCTTGCGATGTCCGATCCTCTTCGGCCCGTAGCTGTTGGACGTTGTGAGACACCCGACTGGGCCATGCAAGTTGAAGTCAGGGGACGGTACGCGTATGTTGCGGCGAAGGCCTCGGGACTTCGCGTGATAGACATTGCGGATCCGGCGCGACCGGTCGAGGTCGGGGCGTGCATCACGCGTGGGCATGCCATGGGTGTCGCCTTGAGCGGCCATTTCTCGTTCGTCGCTGGCTACGATGGCGGGCTGTCGGTCGTGGATGTGTCACAACCCGATAAGCCTCAGGAAATTGCCCATTGCGGTGACGCCGGCCGTGCTGTCGGACTCGCCGTGTCGGGTCCTTTTCTATATGTGGCGGATCACCGCGGCGCCATACACCTATACGACATCTCGAATCCCGCCCAGGCACGTGAGGTGGGAAGGCTCAGTGCGCCGGGCCAGCCTCGGGGCCTTGGTGTGTCCGGGAGGCGCGTCTTCATCACTAACGGGTGTGATTTCCCGCTGCCGAAGTCCTTCGAGTTGCCCGAGGACAGCTCGACCCTCCACGTCGTTCGCGTGTCCGCCGCTCGCGTGCCGCGCGAGCTGCACACGGTATCACTTCCGGCGAGCGCGTTCGGAGTTACGAGCTCAGACCGCTACGTGTACCTAGCCAATGGCCGGAAGGGTTTGCAGGTGCTAGACGCGAGCTGCCCGAGAAGGCTGACGAGCGTCGGCGCGTGCAGCACGCCGGGCTCGGCTGTGGATGTGGCTATCAGTGGCGCACTCGCCGCCGTGGCGGACCACTACGGGTACACGAGCGGCGGCGCGAAGCCAAGTTCCCTACAGTTGATCGACGTATCCCGCCCCACGTGTCCACTTACTGTCGGCCACTATGACAATGACGCGATGCAGAGCCCTTGGGCCGTGGTCTTGCGCGGCCGGTACGCATACGTCGCCGACCAGATCGCCGGCCTCGTCATCCTCGACGTGTCGGACCCCGCGCAGCCGAGGGAAGTTGCCCGCTGCGCGGTGCCAAAAGGCAGCACCTCGGCGATCGACGTTGTAGGCACGCACGCCTACGTTACAGCGGAAGATGCTGGGCTGTACGTTATCGATGTGCGGAATCCGAAGAAGCCGACGGTGGTCGCCCACTCGCCTACGCCCGACGATGCGTGGGATGTCGCGGTGTCGGGAGTGTACGCCTACCTTGCCGCCGCTGGGGCAGGGCTGCGAATTCTCGACGTGTCAAACCCCGCGCGACCTCGGCACGTCGCAGACTGGAACACGCCCGGCGTGGCATCGGCGGTCGCGGCAGGCGACGGCTTCGTCTGTCTGGCGGATGCCGATTGGGGCCTGCTTGTGTTTCGCGAGTACAGCCCGCTACCGCGGTGAGTGCGCGTTCCGAGCTCAATCACCGTGTGGCTGGCGTGGCCACAGCCTATCTTATCCTCAAGCGATGACCCGCGCCGCCTACGTCCCGCCCGGCTCATCCCTCAAAGCGAGCCGGCTCCTCTCCAGGGCTCCTGCTCTACAGACCCGTGGGACAAGATGGAATCCTGTCCTACCGCGTCCCCGCCGCTCTCGCGCAATCCATCATCTCGGCGCGCAGGCGGTCGAGCCCTGCCTCATCTGTGACGCCGTCGATATAGTGCGGGATGCTCACCTCGATCAGGTGTGCAATCCGCGCGCGCACGGCGTCCGGCAACGCGCCCGCATCGCCTTGCGCCAACCGCGCCTTCAGCGCGGTTAGAATGCGGAAGTCCTCGATGCCTTCCCGCACCGCATCCCACCGGCGGCTGGTTACGGGTTGCGTCCGGCCGGTGTAGAGCATGGGGTACTCATACTGCGTGCGCGTCCATGGATCCTCAGGGTTGGTGATGGAGGTCCAGAACCCGGCGCCGGTGAGCCCGTGGCGGAACGCCCAGATGCCGGCGATGCGATACTCCGACACGATATCCGCGGCCTTGAGCGTGCGCCCGCTCGAGAGCAGTTTGTTGTAGTTGTTGTACGAGCAGTTGTAGGACCACAGCGTCTTCCCCGTCGCCTTCATGATTCCGAACTTCTCGGGCTCGGTGGCGACCATGTTGACGCCGGGCGACCAGATATCCACGTAGTCCGCGATCGCCTCCAGCATCGCGGGATCCGGCCCGCCCGCGTCGGCGTAGATCAGCACATTTGGATTCGCTGCGCGCATCATCTTGCCGAACTCAGCTTGCGCGTTGATCGAGCGCCAACCGTCGCCGCCCGCCTCATCTATCGGGTAGAACGCCCAGCGATCGAGCGGGAACCCCAGCGCCGCCATGTGCGCCACGAGGTCGTCGAGGTACGGCTTGAGGGCCTTGCGGTAGCCTGGACTGCCGTAGCCGTCCGTGCCCGATACCGGTTTCAGCGGCGGGAAGCCGTTGAGCAGGAGGACGACGTCTTTCCCTCGCCAGCGCTCGACCGCCGCGTCCAGTTTCGTGTAGTCAATCCGTCCGACCAGCCGGCCTTGCTCGTCGTACTCCGCTTCCGGCAGGCCGCCAATGGTCCACACGTTATTGCCGTGCTCGAACAGGTTGGCATATGTCGCGTCCGCGATGTCCTTGTACTGCGACGACTCGACGTACGCCCACGTGCAGAGACGGAACGAGCCTGGAGGGGCCATCTCGAACGGGAGCACGTTGAGCCGAAGATCCACGAGCGCCTCCGGAGGCGGGATCGCCTGCTCCTGCTTCGGCGCCTCGAGCACGCCCGCGCCGTTCAGCGCTTGCAGGCGCACCTTGACCTCGTATTCGCCCGCTGCGACTTCGCCTACGCCGACATCCAGCCACAACTGCCGGTTCTTCAGCGACGGCACCGACACGACAACCGAGTCATCGAGTTCCGGCAGCGCGTCCCACGACATGTCGCCGGCGGCGGTCGGCACCACCTGCGCCCGGTGCGGCACCACGGTCACGCCCGGCGGCGCCTCGATCACGACTCTCATCTCCAGCTCGCGATCGGTAATGTTGAAGACGTTGACCGGAACGCAATCATGCTCGCCCGGGACCACGCGCCGGGCGATCTCAAGCGGATTGGCGGCCGCCCGCGGGAGCAAGTCATCAACGCCGAGGTTTTCCCATGCAACCTCTTCGAAGGCGACGACGCTCGTGCCGGGACCCAGCGCCGCGGCGTCGCGAATCACCTCTGCGACGCGCTCTCCGCGCAGCGCCGCCCGAACCAGGGCAGCGGTGTCCCTCAGCACGCGCTCCTGGGTCGCCGCATCGGCGTGCAGCGCCACCTCCTGATCCGGCGCCACGACACCCGCCCCGTCCTCGAGGAGTCGCGCTTCGCCGACCAGGGCTGCCGCGGACAGCGGCAGTGTAACCTGGACGAAGCTCGCGGCTGCCCGCATGTCGGACGCGGCTTTCGCCACTGTGCCTCGTTCGTTCGCAAACGGCTCGAGACTCACATCGCGCGCGCCGGACGCCACAACCTTGCCGTCGGCGTTTCTCAGTGACCACGAGAAGTCGTAGACCCCCGGCGCGAGCACGTCGAGCGGCAGCACGAGTTCGCCCTCCGGGGTCGCGATGTCAGCCGTCACTGCGCGCCGCGCGCCATCGGGGGTGATGCAGCTCGCCTCGGCGCGCAGCCGGCCCGCCTTCATCCCCGCGTTGGTGATGCGAAAACGAACGCCCTGCCCGGTCAATACTCGATTCCAGGCCAGGTTCTGCGGCGTCATGCTGACCGCCACCGATCGGGCCAGACCAGGCCACGACCCCGCCATGGTCAGATCGCGGCGCACTCCCCCCCACTGCATCGGCCCGTCCGCAGCCACGGGAGTCGCAAAGCAGAACAGCACGCCGCCGTCCCCGCCGCAGATGACCATCTCGCGACCCGGCGACGCGTTGGTGACGTCGCCGAACGTTGGCGTCGCGTTATACGCGTTGTTGGCGTCGAGCTGGTAGTCGAAGACGATTACGCCTTCGACATCCAGCGCCAGCACGCGCGCCTTATGCGTGCACAGGACGTACTCCAGGCTCCCGTCGCCGTTGATGTCGGCGATCGCCCCCGCCGCATCCGTGCGCATCTGCATGTCCAGCTTCCAGAGGACGCTCCCGTCTTCATCCAGGCGCTCAATGAGGCCTGATTGTGTCACCGCGAAGATGTCGGCGCGGCCGTCGGTGTCGAGATCGCCCACAGATACCGATGAGTCCATATCGCTTCCCGTCGCGCGTCGCCACAGCGTCGTGCCTTCCCCGTCGAGGCAGAAGCACTCGCCGTCGCCGGAGCCGAACGCCACCCGCCCTCCGCCGTCGGATGCAGTGAAGATCACCGGCGCGGAGTATAACTCGCGGCCCATCTGGCGCGACCACATCACGGTTCCGTCACTGCGCAATACCGCGGCGATGCCCGCCTCGGTCACGACGGCGATCTCGGGATCGCCTCCTCCGGTCAGTTCGCCGACGGATGGGCTTGCGCCGATGCTCCCTTCCAGGGCAGTCTGCCACAAGACCTTGCCGGTGAGCGCGTCGAACGCCCACACAGTGCCCGCTTCGTCGGTCTGGATGACTTCGGTCTTCCCGTCGCTGTCGACGTCACAGAGCACCGCGGCCGACCAGTTCGACGGCGCGTTGAGGCGCGCCCGCCAAGCCTCCTCGCCGTCACCGCTGAGGCAGATGAACCCGCCGGCGTTATCGGCGGCATAGATGAGAGCGGGCTGCCCTTGGCGCAGCAGAACCGAGGGGTACGTGCAGAATCTCGGCTCGGTGGCGAATTCCCACAGCCGCTTGCCCTCGCCGTCGTACGCCATGATCGAGTTATAGCCGGCGGCGACGATTTCGCCCAGGCCATCCCCGTCGATATCCGCAACGGTCGCTGCGGTGTAGAGGCCGGTATCCGTGTCCACGCCCCACAGTAGGCGGACCTCCACGGCTGTGCCGTCGGCACCCGCGGCACAGGCCATGATACACCCCACGATCACACCGAAAACGGCGCACGCCAGGCTCGCGCCGGCGCCCCGCCGCAGTCCTGGAGTATCGCCCTTGGCAAGCCAACGCCACAGAGACAGCAGCATTCGATGAATCTCCTTTTCGTGAACCGGGCTCCGACGCTCGGCAGAGCCCATATGTGATTTCTGCGGGCGGCAACCGCGCCCCTCTGCCGCGCCGCGACTCACAGCTTTACACCCCCAAAGCCGCTGTGCTATAGTATGCCCACTTGGGAACTCGCTGCGTCGGTGACCCGTCAACTTCACGCTTCGGAGGTGTTCGTTGCCCCGGATTAGGCGCGCCCTGGTGAGTGTTTCGGACAAGACCGGGCTGGTGGATTTCGCGCGCGGATTGGTGGACCTGGGGGTCGAAATCCTTTCGACCGGCGGCACGGCGAAGGCGCTCGCCGACGCCGGCCTACCGGTGCGTCAAGTCTCGGACTACACCGGCTTCCCGGAGATGATGGACGGCCGCGTGAAGACGCTTCACCCCAAGGTTCACGGGGCGCTCCTCGCCCGCCGCGACAACCCCGAGGATATGGCCGCGGCCCGCGAGCACGGCATCGAGTTGATAGACATGGTCGTCGTCAACCTGTATCCGTTCCGGCAGACGGTCGCGAAGCCGGGGGTGAGTCTCGCCGAAGCGGTCGAGCAGATAGACATTGGCGGGCCGTCCATGGTGCGCTCCGCCGCGAAGAACCACGCGTACGTCGCGATCGTGTGCCGGCCGGAGCGGTACGAAGAGGTCCTCGCCGAGCTGCAGACGTGCGACGGCGAGCTGTCGGATGAGACGCGACTCAACCTAGCGGTCGAAGCGTTCGGGCACACGGCTTCCTATGACGCGGCGATCAACACCTACCTCGGCAGCCAGACTGCACGGGAGGCCATGCCCGATGTCCTCATACACGCCTGGGACAAGCAGCAGGACCTGCGCTACGGCGAGAATCCGCATCAGGCCGGCGCGTTCTATGGCGATTCCACCCATGCGCCCGCGGGCCTGGCCGGCGCGAAGCAGCTTCATGGCAAGGAGCTGTCATTCAACAACTTCCTCGACCTCGACGCGGCGATGGCGATAGTGGCGGATTTCGCTGAGCCGACGGCCGCCATCTTCAAACACACGAGCCCGTGCGGCGCGGCGAGTGCGGATACGCTGGTGCAGGCCTACCGCGACGCGCTGGATTGCGACCCGCTGTCGGCCTTCGGCGGCATCATCGGCCTTAACCGTCCCGTCGACGGCGACACCGCGCAGGCGATCCTCGACGGCATCAAGACGTACGGGTTCATGGAGTGCGTCGTCGCCCCGGAGTACCAACCGGACGCCCTTGAGTCCCTAAAGGCGAAGCGCGACCTGCGTCTGGTCGAGGCGCCGCGGCTGTGCATCCCGGACCGGTACGATTTCAAGCGCGTCGCCGGCGGCCTGATCGTCCAGGACCTCGACCGCTTCGCCGATGACGAGCCGGAGCTGACGTTCCCGTGCGACAAGCAGGTCGCCGACGAACTCATTTCTTCGCTCAGATTCGCGTGGCGCGTCGCGAAGTGGGTGAAGTCGAACGCGATCGTCATCGCCCGGGACTTGAAGACGGTCGGAATCGGCGGCGGGGTCACCAGCCGCGTTGACGCGGTGTGGCTGGCGGTGCGCAAGGCGGGCGACCGTGCGCGCGGCGCGGTGCTCGCGTCGGACGCGTTCTTCCCGAAGCCGGACGCGATTGAAGTTGCCGCGGAGGCCGGGGTGGTGGCGATTGTGCAGCCCGGCGGATCGCTCGGCGACCAGGAGGCGATTGACATGTGCAATCGCCTCGGCATCGCGATGGCATTCACCGGGCGCCGCCATTTCCGCCACTGAGTAAGCGCTTAAACCATAGAGAACACAGAGAGGCATTGACGCCCCCGAGTCTGCGATTTGCGGCTCCGTGATCTCTGTGTGCTCCGTGTCAGATTGTTCCCATGGAGTCATTATGAACCGCACGTTAGCCGAAGTTGATCCCGAGATGGCGGAGGCGCTGGCGGGCGAACTCGAGCGCCAGCAGAACTGCCTGGTCATGATCCCGTCGGAGAACTACGCGAGCAAGGCGGTGCTCCAGGCCCAGGGCTGCATCATGACCAACAAGTACGCCGAGGGCTACCCCGACGCCCGCTGGTACCACGGCTGCGAGTTCGTGGATCGCGCGGAGAGCCTGGCGATCGAGCGCGCGAAGGAGTTGTTTGGCGCGGAGCACGCGAACGTGCAACCCCACACGGGGTCGCAGGCGAACATGGCGGCGTACTACGCCCTGCTTGAGCCGGGCGATACGATCCTCGCGATGTCGGTTGACCAGGGCGGGCATCTGACCCACGGCAACAAGCTCAACTTCTCCGGCCGGTATTATCGCATCGCGTTCTACGGTGTTGACCGTCAGACCGAGTGTCTGGACTACGACGCGATACTCCACGCGGCACGCCATGAGCGGCCGAAGCTGATCGTCGTCGGCGCGAGCGCCTACCCGCGCGTGATAGACTTCGAGCGCTGTCGCGCGATCGCCGATGAGGTCGACGCTTACCTCATGGCGGACATTGCGCACATCGTCGGCCTTATTGCGGCCGGCGAGCACCCAGACCCGGTGCCGTACTGTGACGTCATCACGTCCACGACGCACAAGACCTTGCGCGGGCCGCGCGGGGCATTCATCATGTGCCGGCGCGAGCTCGGTGAGGCAATAGACCGCGCGGTGTTCCCGGGCGTGCAGGCCGGGCCGTTGATGCACGTCATCGCCGCGAAAGCGATCGCGTTCAAAGAGGCGATGACCAAGGACTTCCGCGAGTACCAGCGTCAGATCATCAAGAACTGCCAAGCGCTCGCCGATGGACTCATCGAGCAGGGCTTCCGGCTTGTCACCGGCGGCACCGACAACCACCTGGTGCTCGTGGACCTGCGTCCGCAAGGCATCACCGGCAAGGAGGCGGCGGACATCCTCGAGGAAGCGGGTATCATCGCGAACAAGAACGTCATCCCGTACGACCATCAGCCGCCCGCCATCGCGAGCGGCATCCGTCCCGGCACGCCGGCGCTGACGACGCGCGGCATGAGAGAACCGGAGATGCGGCAGATCGCGGAGATGATGGGCCGCGTCGTGGATAACCGCAATGACCTCGCCGTGCGGCAGAAGGTGCGCGAAGAGGTGCGCGAGCTGTGCGCCCGGTTCCCGATCTACACCGATGTCTCCTGGTGCGCGTGAGCTGCCGTGCCCCAACGGGGCCATCCATCATGCGATACGAACGGGCGGTTGAGTATCTGGAGAGCCTGGTAGACTGGGAGCGGCTGGCCGGGGAGCGCACGTGGAACCTCGACCGCATGCGCTTCATGCTCGACCGAGTGGGCCACCCCGAGCGCGGACTCAAAACTATACACCTCGCCGGCACCAAGGGCAAAGGTTCCACCGCTGCGATGATCGCTTCGGCGCTCGCGGCCGCGGGTCTGCGGACCGGGCTCTACACCTCACCGCACCTGCGCAGCTTCCGCGAGCGCATACGCATCAACGGCCGCGAGATTTCGCGCGGCGACGTCGCTGGACTGGTCAGTCGGGCGCGCCCGATTATCCAGGCCGTCCCTGAGGACACCCTCGGCGTCCCGAGCTTTTTCGAGGCGTATACCCTCATGGCGTTCCTCCATTTCGCGGAGCAGCGCTGCGATGCCGTCGTTCTCGAAACCGGCCTTGGCGGACGGTTGGACGCCACGAACGTCATTGACGACCCGCTCGTCGCGGTCATCACGCGCATCGGCATAGACCACACGCTCGAGCTTGGCTCCACGGTACCGCGCATCGCCGCGGAGAAGGCGGGAATCATCAAGCAGGGCTGCACCGTCGTTTCGTCACCGCAGCCGCAGTCGGCGTGGCGGGTGCTCATCGAAACGTGCCGCGAGCGAAATGCCACGCTGCACGGCGTGCGCGTCAAGCAAGCGTCGGGGAAGCCCCCGCTCATGCGCCGTCTGCTGCCCGATAAGCGTAAGGCGTCGTTTATCCTGGAACAGCTCGAGTCGGGACCCGGCGGGCACCGGTTCAACCTGACCGGAATAGATGCGGATTACCGCGATCTGTTCTGCCCGCTGCTCGGGGATCACCAGCTCTACAACGCGGCGACGGCGGTCGCTGCCCTCCACCTCTTATCCAAGCGCGGGATGACCGTGCCCGAGGATGCCGTGCGGCGGGGTCTGGCGAGGGTGCGCTGGCCGGGGCGGCTGGATGTTGCGGGCAAGCAGCCGTGGATCGTCCTCGACGGCGCGCATGATGAAATCTCGGCGAAGGCGCTGGCGCGGGCGGTCATCGAGCTGTTTCCCCATCGCAAACTGATACTCGTCCTCGGCATCTCGCGCGACAAGGACATCCGGGCCGTCGGCACTCAGCTCTGTCCGATCGCGGACCGCGTGGTATTCACGGCGTCGAAGCTGCCGCGCGCTACCGCGGCGGGTGAGTTAAGCGCCGCCCTTGGGGACCTGTTTCAGAATACGGCGATCGCCGCCGCCGTCCCCGAGGCGCTGCGCGTCGCGCTCGCCGAGGCGGGCGAGGATGATCTCGTCCTCGTGACGGGATCGCTGTACATCGTCGGCGAGGCGATGGAGGCGCTGGAAATCATGCGCCGGCCCGAATTGGCGCGCCGTTAGGGCGCTGTGCCGCAGCGTCGCAGTGTCGCCTGGCTGAGGGATAATGGTTCACGAGCCGGCATACGCGTTGTTGATAGCCGTCGCGCTGGCGCTCCTGCTGCCCGAGCCGGGGCGGTGGAACCCGTTCGCGCTCGCGCGCAGCGGAGCGCGAGCGCTGGCCAGTGACCTGCCTCGGACCGGGCCCTGGGCCGCAGCCGCGGGCGTCTTAGTGCTCGTGCTCATCGCCGGGCCGGCGGCGGCGGTGACATGGCTGCTCACCAGCGAGTTGCCCGTTTGGCTGCGACTGTTCGCTCCAGACTCCTCCCCCGTCGTCGCGCTTGTTCTTGCTGCGATCCTGCTGCGGCTGGCATTCTCGCTGCCGCCGGTGTGGCACCGAGGCGCAGAGGAACGCTCGGCGGCGCGACTGGGAGCGGAACTCCTCGCTCCGCTCATGCTGTATGCCCTGATCGGCATCCACGCAGCGGTGGTGTATCGCGCCGCCCTGGAGGTCGCGCAGGCCTCAGGCGGGGACCCGCAACATGAGACTCTCACAGCGCCGGCATCGCTCGTCGCGTACGGAGTCGCCGCGCCGGCGCGGCGCTTGGCGATGCTCCTCGTTCTTCTCGCGTCGCGCGGACGAGCAGATGAAGCGCACCCACCCCCCGCTCCGGCCGTCATCGGCGCGATAGCCCTCGCCTTCCTGGTGACTATATGGTAGCCGGCACACCATCACCAGGCGCAGAGCGGTGCGCAACTATGTCCCGCCGCGCGTGGGTCGCGCTTGTCGTCCTTGTCGCGCTTGCCGTGGCGTGGCGAGTCTCGTACTTTCGCCAGGCGCGGCCGCTGCCCGGGGGCGGCGATGCCATCGAGTACGACATGATCGCGACGACGTTGCTCGAGACCGCCACGTTCCGCACACCGGACCACGGCCTGCCCCACGGCGAGTATGCGGTGCGCACTCCGGGTTATCCGGTTTGCCTTGCCGCGCTCTACTGGGCCGGACGGCAATGGTTCGCCTCGCGGTTTGCCCTGGTTCGACCGGTTCAACTGGCACTCGATCTCTGCACGCTGCTCCTCGTGTTCGCGCTCGCCCGGCGTCTATTGGGCACCCGCCAGGCTTGGCTCGTCGCGCTGCTCTACGCGGCGTACCCCGGCTTCTGGTGGGCCGCGTCCTACGCGTACACGGAGACGCTGACAGGTTTCCTCTGGGCCGCCGCGGTGCTCCTGCTCACGATCGGCTTCGAGAAGCGTCGAGCGAGGGCCTTTGCGATGGCCGGGATCATCCTTGGGGCGGCGGCACTGGTTCGCCCAACCGGCCAGGCCTTCGCGGCGTTCCTTCTCGTCGCCCTGCTCTGGGCTTACGGTTACCGCGACCGGCGCTGGCTGTGGCACGCCCTGGCCTTCGTGGTTGCGTTCGCCGCAGTGATCTCGCCGTGGGCGATTCGCAACTACCGCATCTTTCACCGGCCCGTCGGGCTCTCAAGCTTCGGCGGACTCAACTTTTGGTCCGGCAACTACCTTCCGTTCCACGGGCGCTTTCGGCAGGCATCTTACCCCATTGTTCACCGCATAACCGCGGGCTCGCGCGACGAGATGCAGGCCGACCGCGCGCTGTGGCGCGAGGGCTGGCGCAACATCGGGTATTACGTCTCTCACCGCCCCGTCGACTACGCCGGCCTGCTGTGGGACAAGTTCCACACCTTCTGGTCGAGCTACTCGGGGCAAGCCCTCATAGTCGGCTGGCGCCAGCGGGGCCTCCACGGCTGGCATCTGCATAACGCCCTCCTGCTGCTGGGCCTCGTGGGGTTCCTGGCGGCCACCCTCTCTGCGCGACGCTATGCCGCCGTCTTTGCCGTCGTCGCGTTCGTGAGCCTGGTGCACGTCGCGACCATCGCCGAAGAAGGCAGGTACAACATCCTCGTGATGCCCTACGTGATGATCCTCGCCGTGAGGGCGCTCGAATGGCTCCTCCCGGGCCTCTTCCGCAGCACGCAGAGCTCCGTCGCACACCACCCTTCGTCCTAAGCCCCCGCGGCAACGCCGCCCTAACCCCGTGCCCCCACCGCGCCTGCCACATTGTCAGTGGATGGTACAAGCCAGCATGCAATCGTTCATCGGAACATGGTTGACAACATTGTTGTCAAGGTATATACTAGTCAACGTCGCAATCCAAGGCGCCCACAGCTGCGGGCTGCGCGCTGAAATATGTCGGGAGGTTAGACCCAAATGCCCAAGATCATCGGAATTGACCTGGGTACGACCAACTCCGCAGTCGCCGTTGTGGAGGGTGGCGAGCCCCACGTCATCACGACCGCAGAGGGCGGCCGTCTCTGCCCGTCCGTCGTCGGCTTCACGAAGACGGGGGAGAGGCTGGTCGGCCAGCCCGCTAAACGCCAAGCGGTCATCAACTCGGAGAACACGGTCTATTCCATCAAACGCTTCATGGGGCGGCGCTACAGCGAGGTCGCGACGGAGCGGGGGATGGTGCCTTTCAAGGTCGTCGAGGGGCGCAACGGCATGGCCGTGGTCGAGATCCAGGGGAAACAGTACACGCCGGAGGAGATCTCGGCCATGATCCTGCAGAAGCTCAAGGCCGACGCGGAGGCGTACCTCGGGGAGAAGGTCACCCAGGCCGTCATCACTGTCCCTGCGTATTTCAACGACGACCAGCGCGCGGCTACAAAGAGCGCCGGAGAGATCGCCGGGCTCGACGTGCTGCGCATCATCAATGAGCCGACGGCTGCGTCCCTAGCCTACGGCTTGGAGAAGAAGGCGGAAGAGACGATCCTGGTCTGGGACCTCGGAGGTGGGACGTATGACGTCTCCGTGCTCGAGGTCGGCGAGGGCGTGTTCGAGGTCAAGGCCACGAGCGGCGATACCCACCTCGGCGGCGACGACTGGGACGAGCGGCTAGTCAACCACATCGCCGACCAGTTTAAGCAGGAGCAGGGCATTGACCTGCGCAGTGATCGCCAAGCGCTCCAGCGCTTGCGCGAGGCCGCCGAGAAGGCCAAGATCGAGTTGTCCACGGTCGTGCAGACGAGCATCAACCTCCCGTTCATCACTGCCGATCAGACGGGCCCCAAGCACCTCGACGTCAACATCACCCGCGCCAAGTTCGAGGAGCTGACGTCGGACCTCGCGGAGCGATGCGTCGGCCCGTATCGCCATGCGATCGGCGATGCCAAGCTGAGCGACGGCCTCGACGAGATCATTCTCGTTGGCGGCGCGACGCGCATGCCTGCAATCCAGGAGTTGGTGCGCAAGCTGACCGGCAAGGATCCGAACAAGAGCGTCAACCCCGATGAGGTCGTCGCGGTAGGCGCCGCGATCCAGGCCGGCGTGCTTGGGGGCGAGGTGCGCGAGGTCGTGCTGCTGGATGTCACGCCGCTATCGCTGGGCGTGGAGACGCTGGGCGGAGTGATGACCAAGCTCATCGAGCGCAACACCACCATCCCGACGCGCAAGAGCGAGGTGTTCACCACTGCCGCCGATGGCCAGACCGACGTCGAGATTCACGTGCTCCAGGGCGAGCGGGAGATGGCGCGAGACAACCGCACGCTCGGCCGTTTCCATCTCACGGGGATACCGCCCGCTCCGCGTGGCGTGCCCCAGATCGAAGTCGCGTTCGACATTGACGCCAACGGTATCGTGAACGTCGGCGCTAAAGACATGGGCACCGGCCGCGAGCAGAGCATCACGATTACCGCGTCCGGGCAACTGGGCAAGGATGACGTCGAGCGCATGGTGCGCGACGCCGAGGCCCATGCCGACGAGGATCGACGGGCCAAGGAGGAGGCGGAGGCGCGCAACCGCGCCGACTCCATGGTGTACACGACGGAGAAGACGCTGAGTGACCTCGGCGACAAGGTGCCTGCCGACTTGCGTCAGGAACTCGAGGGCAAGGTCAGCGCCGTCAAGGAGGCGATCTCGGCTAACGACATCGAGCGCATCCGCACCACGAGCGAGGAACTCCAGCAGGCGTCATACAAGCTGTCGGAGATCCTCTACCGGCAGACGGCGGAGGCGCAGGCCGCCGCAGGCGCCGGCGAGCCGCAGCAGGAGCAGCCACCGCAGGGCGGGGACGATGAGGGCGTCATTGACGCGGAGTACAAGAAGAGCGAATGACGCAGTCAGCGCGATAGGAGGCCGTGCCCATGGATTTGCGTTGGGATCCATTCGAAAACATCGCCGACCTGCGCGAGCGCATCAGCCGCATGGTCGAGGACAGCTTGCGCGATCATCTGGGTTCGTCGGAAGCTGCTGACCCGCGCTCGTGGGCCCCGCGCGTTGACATATACGAAACCGACTCCAGCCTCGTCTTCGAGACGGAGTTGCCGGGCCTGGCGCAAGCGGACATTGACATCGAACTCGACGGCGACAGGCTTACGATCAAGGGCACGCGCAAGCCTGCCGAGGGACGGGAGTATGTGCGAATGGAGCGCCCGTATGGGCCGTTTCACCGCTCCTTCGCCATCGGCGTGCCGATAGACCGATCGGGCGTGACGGCGACCTACCGTGACGGCGTGCTGGCGGTGACGCTGCCGAAGGCACGCCGGCACCAGACGCGACGGATCAAGGTGAAAGTGGAATAGGGAGCGGCGGCGCGGCGTCTCCTCGCGATCCGCGGAACGGCTCCCGCAACCACAGGCGCGAATGAGCGACAAGGATTACTATAAGACACTCGGGGTCGGCCGCAGCGCCACCGAGAAAGAGATCAAGCAAGCCTACCGTCGGCTGGCGCGCAAGTATCATCCCGACGTCAATCCCGGGAACAAAGAGGCCGAGCGCAAGTTCAAGGACATCAGCGAGGCCTACGAAGTCCTCAGCGACAAGGACAAGCGCGCCCAGTACGACCGCTTCGGGTCTGTCGGCGACGCGGCCCGGCGCGCTCAGCAGTGGGGCCGCGGCGCCGGGCCGGGCGGCTTTACGTGGCAGACCATTGATTTCGAGCCCGGCGCGGCAGCACCCGCGTTCGGCGACCTGTTCGACATGTTCTTCGGCGCAGGCCCGCGAGGCGCCGGGACGCGCGCCGGGCCGACCATGAAGGGACAGGATCTCCAGCAAGACGTGGAGATCACCCTGGAGGAGGCGGCCAGCGGAACGCAGCGCACGGTGGTGACAGGCGCTCCCGACGGGAAGACGAAGCGGCTGGAGGTGAAGATACCCGCCGGGGTCAAGGACGGCGCAAAGATCCGCGTGGCGGGAGAGGGCGCGCCGGGCATGGGCGGTGGCCCGCCCGGCGACGTCTACGTCATCCCGCGCATCCGTCCCCACGCCCGTTTCGAGCGCAAGGGCGATGATCTCTACACGGAGGTCGCGGTGCCGTTTACCGAGGCGACGCTTGGAGGACAAGTTGAGGTGCCGACGCTTGACGGCAGTGTGACCATGACCGTTCCGGCAGGAAGCTCATCGGGTCGCGTTCTGCGCCTCGGCGAACTGGGCATGCCGCGACTGCGGAGCCGCAGCAAGGGCGACCTATTCGTCAAGCTCCGCGTGACCGTGCCAAAGGCGCCGACCGAGCAAGAGCGGCAACTGCTCGAACAATTGCGGAAATTGCAGGGCGACCGAGTACCGTGACCGGGCGCCGCTGCCGCAGCCAGCATCACAACGACATATCCCAGCTTCCCTGAGCCCCGTACGGGGCAGGAAGGGAGTGCGACATATGACAGCGAGAAGTGAGCGCCAAGAACCGGTATACGTCATCAGCGTCGCGGCGAAGCTGCTCGACGTTCACCCGCAGACGCTTCGACTGTACGAGCGGCTTGGGTTGGTCGCGCCGGCTCGCAGCGAGAGCAACATACGACTCTATTCCAGGCACGACGTCGAGCGCGTGCGTCGGATTCAACATCTGACGCAGGACATGGGCGTCAACCTCGCCGGTGTTGAGGTGATCCTCGACTTGCTCGAGAAGATGGAGCAGGAGCGCGAGGCCATGCAGCGGCGCATCATGCGGATGAGGCGCGAAGTCGAGGCGCGCATCGCGCGCATGCGCGAGGACATCGAGGGGGAAGTCAGACGCGACCTCGCGAGTGACGGCGAGTCGTCCAGCACGCGCCCCGCGCGGGCGCGCAAGGAAGCGACTAAGGGTTAGACACATGGACCTCGGCAAGTTCACGGACAAGGCCAAAGAGGCGCTGGCCATGGCGCAGGAGATCGCGGTGCGCTATCGCCACACCCAACTCGACACCGAGCACGTGCTCCTCGCGACGCTCGAACAGCGCGACAGCACCGCCACCATGATACTGCGCGCGGCGGGGCTTGATGCGGCCGCTGTGAAGACGCAGGTGGAGAACGCGCTGGCGCGGGCGCCCAAGGTTCAGGTCAGCGCATCCGCGGGCGGCCCGGCGCAGATCTACGTGACCCCCGGCCTCTATCGCCTGTTGACGGAAACAGCCCAGCAGCAGGCCGAGCGCCTCCACGACACCCTCATCGCCGTCGAGCACATCCTGCTCGCGCTGCTCGAATCGCCGGGCGGCGCGGGCGATATCCTGCGCGCGACCGGACTGACACAGGACCGCGTGGACAACGCCCTGCGCGAGATCCGCGGCGGCCACAGCGTCACCGACGAGGGCGCGGAGAGCAAGTACGCCGCGCTCGAGCGCTTTAGCCGTGATCTCACGGAGATGGCGCGCAACGGCGAACTCGACCCCGTCATCGGCCGCGAGGACGAGGTCAAGCGCCTGATTCAGGTGCTCAGCCGGCGCACGAAGAACAACCCCGCACTGATCGGCGACCCCGGCGTCGGCAAGACCGCCGTGGTCGAAGGGCTCGCGCAGCAGATCGTCGCCAACCACGTACCCGAGAACCTGAAGGGCAAGCGCGTCATCGCGCTCGACCTCAGCGCCATGGTCGCCGGCTCGAAGTTCCGCGGCGAGTTCGAGGAGCGCCTGAAGGCCGTCATGGACGAGATTCGCAAGGCCAAAGGCGAGATCGTCCTGTTCATTGACGAGCTGCACACCGTGGTCGGCGCGGGGGCTGCGGAGGGAGCGATAGACGCGGGCAACATGCTCAAACCCGCGCTCGCCCGCGGCGAGCTTCAGTGCATCGGCGCGACGACGCTCGACGAGTACCGCAAGCACATCTAGAAGGATTCCGCGCTGGAGCGACGCTTCCAGCCGGTTTTCCTCAACGAACCGTCAGTCGAGCAGACCATCGAGATCTTGCGCGGCTTGAGGGATCGCTACGAGGAGCATCACCAGGTCAAGATCGAGGACGCGGCGCTCGAAGCGGCGGCGAAGCTCTCTGCCAGGTACATCACGGATCGCTTCCTGCCCGACAAGGCGATTGATCTCATGGACGAGGCCGGGGCGAAGAAGCATATCGAGAGCGCCTATGCCCCGCCCGACATCGGGCAACTCGAAGAGCGCATTGCCCAACTCGAATCGGAGCGCGACAGCGCCGCCTCCACTCAGGACTACGAGCAGGCCGCGCTGCTCAAGCAGCAGATCGAGTCGGCCGGCGTGGAACTGGAGCAGAAGCGCGCTGAGTGGAATAGCGCCCAGGGCGCCACCGAGGCCATGGTCACCGAGGAGGATATCGCGGAGATCGTATCGAGCTCGACCGGCATCCCGGTTGCCCGCATGTTCGAGCAGGAGACCGAGAAGCTGCTCCACATGGAGGAGCGCCTGCACCACAGGGTGATTGGCCAGGATGAGGCGATCGGCGCCGTTTCCGACGCTATCCGCAGGGCGCGCGCCGGGCTGAAAGATCCGAAGCGGCCGGTGGGGTCGTTCATCTTCATGGGACCGACAGGCGTGGGCAAGACCGAACTCGGGCGCGCGCTCGCCGAGTTCCTGTTCGACGACGAGGATGCGCTGGTGCGCCTCGACATGTCGGAATACCAGGAGCGGCACACCGTGTCGCGGCTGATTGGTGCGCCGCCGGGCTACGTCGGCTACGAGGAAGGCGGCCAGTTGACGGAAGCGGTGCGCAGGCGGCCGTACCGCGTGGTGCTGTTCGATGAGATCGAGAAAGCGCATCCCGACGTCTTCAACGTGCTGCTGCAGATCCTCGACGACGGTCGGCTGACCGACGCCACAGGACGGACGGTTGACTTCAAGAACACCGTCATCATCATGACCTCGAATATCGGGACGCAGTGGATGAAGGCGTCATCCCTCGGCTTCAAGCCCGAACAAGAAGAGGCCGACTTCGAGAGCATGAAGGTGCGGATGCTGGAGGAGTTGCGACGCATCATGCGGCCCGAGTTGTTGAACCGCATTGATGAGATCATCGTCTTCCACCCGCTGACGCGCGAGCAGATTCGGCAGATCGTAGATCTCATGATCGCGCGCGTGGAGAAGGAACTCGAGGAGCGCAAGATCTCGCTCCAGCTCACGGACACTGCGCGCGACATGCTGGCTGACGTCGGGTTCGACGAGGAGTACGGCGCGCGGCCGCTGCGAAGAACGATTCAGCGCCTAGTCGAGAACCCGATCTCGAAGGGCATTCTCAGCGGCGAATTCCGCGAGGGCGACACGGTGATCGTGGACGTCGAAGACGGCCACATCGCCCCCAAGCTGCTGGTGCCGGCGGGCCGGGCCGACAAGAAGGATTGAAGTGCCGACACCGCTGAGGGCGCGGAGCAAGAGCCATCTCGCACAGCCGGGCGCAGCTGTGTGCATCGCCGGACCGCACAGGGAAAGAGGACCGTGGCCGGTTCCTCTTGGTGCATCCTCAGAAGGCAGAGCCACCCCATGAGCCGCCGCAATTCCGGTCGTGTCGTTGATGCGCAAGCGCGGCAACGGCTTGCGGAGGCGACCGCGTCCTTCATGCGCGAGGACATCCAGTCCTATGCATATGGCGACGCCGTCGAAACAGCTTGGGAGCAGGGTGACGATTTAAGCCTGTTTGATGTCGCTTCCGACCTGTGGCTCTACTACGACGACCTCGTTGACCACAGCATTTCGGTCTTCCCGGAGTCCTGGGAATACATGAGGCGCCTGCTGGCTTTCCTCAGGACCGACTATGTCCTCCAGCAACAGCGCGTGCGCATCTGGCATTCCGGTCAGTTCGTGGCGCTCGGCTGCCTCGCGGCTTGGCCTGACCCGACAAGTGAACCGCCTCCCCCACCCCGTTGCGGCGGGAGTATGGTGCGACTTCACCGCGGAGCTTCGGGCCCCGCAACGACAATCGCGGCGCGGTCGGGCGTGATGTACTTGCGCGCGGCCTCTGCGACGTCGGCGGGCGTGAGCGTGGCCATGATCTCCGGATAGCGCCACGGGTAGTCGAGACCGAGCCCGTAGAACTCGGCGGTTGACAGGCTATTGCCGATGCCCGCGTTGGTTTCCAGGCGCAAGGCGAGCGTACCCGTCACGTAGTCCTGCCACAGGCGCACCTCGTCCGTCCCCGGCGGCTCCTGGCCGATGCGGCGCAACTCCGACAGCGCGCTGTCTATCGCCTGCTCGACACGCCCCGGATTGACGCCCATGCGCAACATCCACGGCCCGGCACCGTAGTACGCTGCAAAGTAGCTGTAGACGTAATACGCCAGCCCTTGCTCGTCGCGGATGCGATTCGTCAGGCGGCTGGTGAATCCCCCGCCGCCGAGGACGTAGTTCAGCAGTTCGGCGGCGTGATAGTCGGGCGCCAGGCGGCTGATGCCGGGGAATCCGATTGCGATGTCCGACTGCGTCTTGCCGGGCAAGGTGATGCTCTTGCGCACGACCTCCGCGGGCGGCGGGACATCGGGTATGGCGATCGGCGGCCGCTCACCCGATGCCTGCCAATCGCCGAAGCACTCCTCGGCCAACTCGCGCACCTGCGCCTCTGATACGTCTCCGACCACGGCGAGCACGAGCGTGTCGGGACGATAGTACTTCCCGTGGAACGCCACCAAGTCGTCCCGCGTGATGCCCCCCACCGCATCCAGAGTGCCCAGGCGCGGATGATGGAGCGGATGGCCGTCGGGATACAGTGCCGCGTAGAACTCGCGCTCGGCGACTTCGCCGGTGTCCTGAGCCGCCTCCCTCAGGGCGACCTCCAACTGCGACCGCACGAGGGCGATCTGGTCCTCCGGGAAATCCGGGCGCCGCACCTGATCCGCAAGCGTCCGCATGACGAGCGGCAGGTCGTCCTTCAAGCAGCGTCC
>CP070648.1:146574-172291 GCA_020354555.1 Armatimonadota bacterium
ATCTCGCCCACGCGGACGTCGATCTCCTCGCGGTTCTCGATGCGCTCGATCTTGCCGTCGCGGATCCATACCACGCGGTCGGAGACGTCAATCATCTTCAGGTCGTGGGTCGCGGAGATAATGGTCACCCCCTGCTCGTCGTTCATCTGCTTGAGGAGCAGGATGATCTCCTTGCCGGTCTTGAGATCGAGGTTGCCGGTGGGCTCGTCGGCGAGGATAATGCCGGGATCATTGGCCAGCGCCCGGGCGATGGCGACACGCTGCTGCTGGCCGCCGGACAGCTCCGAGGGCTTGTGGTTGAGGCGGTCGCCGAGCCCGACGCGATCGAGCAGCTTACTCCCTTTGATCTGGGCGTCGTCGGTGGACAGCCCGGCGAAGATCATCGGCAGCGTCACGTTCTCCAGCGCGGTCATCACGGGGATGAGGTTGAAGGTCTGGAAAATGTAACCGATCTTGCGGCAGCGCAGCCACGCCAGCTCGAAGGCGTCGAGCTGGGCCATGTCCACCTCGTCAATGAATACGGTGCCGTTACTGGGCTTGTCGAGGCCGCCGATCATGTTGAACAACGTGGACTTCCCGGAGCCGGACGGGCCCATGATCGAGACGTACTCGCCGCGCTTGATGTCCACCGCCACGCCGTCCAGCGCGCGCAGCACGGTCCCGCCCATGGTGTACTCTTTCGCCAGGTCCTTGGTGCGGACGATGTATTCCTTGACGCTCGGTGCGACTGTGCTCATCGTTTCCTCCAACCTCTGCCGAATTCAGCTGCCAGGCGCGACTCCTGGCCTAGGCTGTGCGTGCGCGCATGGATAATGCGCGTTAGATCTCCACGCGCAGCGCCGCCGCCGGGGGCATCTTCGCCGCGCGCCACGCGGGGTACATCGCGGCCAGCACCGACAAGATGCCGCCCAACAGCACGGCTCCGACAACTCCCGCCCACAAGGGGAATCCGTAGCCGAACAGGGTTATCGCCGGCCCCATTTTGGCGAACGCGCTGGTGCCGAAGCGAACCGCGTAGATCGCACCCATAACCAGGAAACCGACGAGCGCGCCGACCAATGCTCCGAGCGCGCCCAGCATCCCTGACTCCAACAGGAACAGGCGCACGATGTAACGGTCGAGCGCGCCCAGGCACTTCATCGTGCCGATTTCCTTGTAGCGTTCCGTCACCGCCATCAACATCGAGTTGACGATGCCCACCGTGGCCACCAGCAGGGACATCGTCACCAGCCAGATGTTGCGCGCGCTGACGCTCGGGTCCAATTCCGCCTGGCCGCGCAGTATCGCCGTCTGCGTGAGCACCGACACCAGGAACGCAGTGCCCAGGAAGATGCCCGAGGCGGTGATGATCGACCGTCCCAGGCGCACGAAGATGGATTTCAGCGTCATCTCCACCGACCGGCCCCAGGGCAGAATGATCTGCCGCTCGATGGTCTTGGCCTCAGGCACTGTTGTCTGCCCCGACATCTCTCAGTTTCCTCTCCTTCGCCGCCCGTGCATCCTGCTGCGGCACGGCGATTGCGATCAGCTTACGCTTGCCCAACTGTCGCAGGAAGGCGGTCAGCGATACCTCGGCTTCCTTGCGGTTCAACTTGTACTTGGCCGCCAGTCGCTCGATCAGCTCCGCTACGGTGTGCTGGCCGTCGCAGCCCTGCCACACGTACGAACCAACCCGGTCGAGCTGGAGCTTCCGCTCCTTCGGCACAACGAAGAACAATGACAGCAGCCGCCCCACCCAGTCCTCGCGCCGCCGCATGACGATCACCGTCTCCTCCCCACTGCTGCTCCACTCGACCGCCTGGTTTCGCATGGGGTACGAGGCGAGCGCGCGCTCCTTGCTCAGCTTCGGTTGTCGCCTTCCTAAACGCATCGGTGACCGCTACTCGTGGCACACGACCGACTCGACCACGTCGAGCATGGTCTGCGCGTCCTCGTGGTGCACGGACTCCACGCTGTAGATGCGGTTCGACTCCGCGCAGTGCCACACCCGCCCGTCGAAATCCGACGCGATGCGCAGCCGCATCAACCGCTCTCCCGCTCGGCGCGCCCGGTGAAACAGCCGCCGCCGGTGACCGGATACGTTCACCCCGTCGTGGCCCTTCACCGCCGCCGCCTCGCAGTCGAGCACCACGTCGCGCCGGCGCACCTCCTCCACTTCGTACCAATGCTGCAAATCGCGTTCCGCCAGGGCGACGTCCGCCATGCCCCAGCGGCGCACCCGCAGCTTGCGCTTCCCCGCGGCGAAGGCCAGCTCCAGGTAACCGGCCATCAACTGCTGACGCTCGAGGCGGAACTCCTGCGGCGCGTCAAACGCCAGGCCGTACAGCGCCCACGTAATGCGCCCGTCCCGCTCGTGGTCCTCGAGCGATGCAAGGATGCTGCGCGTCAGCGCTTCGTTGTCCTCGCCCGGACGCGAGATCACCTGCACGATGACCGTGCGCCCGCACTCCTCGCATTTCCAGATGACGCCGCTGGCGTCCTCGGGGCCGCTCCATGTAAAGCCCCGCAGCTTCTTCTTCGGCTTGCTGCGCTTGCTCACGACGCGCGCCTTGGCGTGCACGCTCACGCCGCGGCGCCGCCCGCGCTTGCGCAGCCGGGCCAGGTATTTCTCCAGCGCCCGGTCGAGGTCAACGTTCTGGTCCGACCATTTGACCTCGAGTCGCGGCATGTGCCCGTCTTCCAGGCGCACATAGCCCGACTTGTGATCGCCGCCGATCGCCCCCAGCGTCCAGTCGGCGGGAATCCGCGCGGTTATGCCCTGCCAGCCGAACAGCGCAAAGTCACGTGCGTCCGCATCGGGCTGGCGCTTGGCTCTCGCCGGTTTGGTGCTAATACGGCAACACCCTGACCGATTTCATGATAATCGCGATGGCGATGCCGAGCATCCCCATCAAGCCCTGCCCGCACGCGTAACCCGCCAGCAGCACCGGGGCATACAACCGCCAGCGGTGCAGCCCGAAGCGCCTTCTGAAGTAGTACCTGCCCAGCATCGCCCCGATGAAGATCGGGATGGCTCCGTGCGTCGGCCCCGTGAACCCGCTGGCCATCCCGTAGAACCACATGATCGGCGTGCGGGCGAGGGCGAGGACGCCGTACAAGCCGAGGCTGCCGCCGAGGCCGATCCCCATCAGGTTCGGCTTCAGCGCCTTGAGCAGCCACTGCTCCTCGGCGCCGCCGCGGGTTGCAGTCGCCCACAGGCAGGTCCATGTGGCGTTGAGCGGCCAGAAGGTCTGCGCGTACGGGTACGATGACGACGGGATCGGCCCGAGGCGCCAGAAGAACGACCAGAACAGGAAGCTGCACACTATGAGCAGGACGAGCAGGAACGCTTCCGCCTTGATCACACTCGTGAACTTGGTGCCGGTGAGTTCGACCTCGCGGAAGCGCTGCGCCGCCCACCCGTGATCGTACAGCGGGATGGGTGCGAACCAGATGTCAACGCCCCTGTAACCACTGAGGATGAAGGACGCCTGAGCGAGGTATGGTATGCCGATGCCGCGGGTGGTGAGGCCGATAAGGCGGGCGGAGATGTAGGAGTTGATCGGACTCCACACCAGCCCGAAGACGATCAATATCCACAGCGGGAATCGGGGCACGAGCACGTTCGCCATGACGATAATGCCCACCGCCGAGATGAGCCACGCGATCGCTGCAATCCACAGGGGGAAGTCGCCCCGGCCGGGCGGCGGCGGCACGAACCGACGCGCGACAGCGCGGCGTTCGGCGTCAGTGCGTTTGCGGACGTAGCTGCTGATGACTTGGCCGAAGCCGATGAGAGCGAAGCTGACCGCGACGCCGATGCCGACGCTCATCCAGAAGTCAATGCCGGTGGCGATGTCCGTCTGGATGACGCTCATCCCCGGGCGCCAGCTCGGGAATGCCTCGGGGCTCAGGTGATACAGAGTCGGCGTAAACAGGAAATTAGCGAAGATGGCTGTGATGAACTGCCCGACCGCAATCGGCAGCGGGAGGATGAAGCCGACCAACACGGCGCCGAGGTCGGTGCCGATGGCGATCTTGCCCGCCGGGAAGATGCCCTCCGTGTTGGGGGTGAGGTCAATGAAGGGGATCTTGATCAGTTGGATCGGCTCGGCAAACAGGGCGCCGGTGATGGTCGGCACGAGCACGTATAACACCCCGTAGCTCAAGCCGATCATCGCGCCCACGCTGAACACCGGCCACCGCCACGATTCCTCGTCGCGCGTGACCTCGGCGAGGGCGGTTGCGCCCTGCGCCGTTACCGGGGCGTATGGAAAAGGCAGGCGCTCGACGTCGGAGGTCGAGCGGAACAGGATGTAGCCAAGACCGATCCACTGCATGCGTCCCAGGACTTGGCCGATCAGCAGGAGCACGATCGGGATCGTCCAGTCCGGGTGCAGGAAGGAGCGGCCGGCGATGGCCATCGAGGCTCCGGGAGGCGCCCACCAGTTCGGGATCTGATCGGCGATACCGAAGCCGACGGCGGCTGGTGAGGTGCGTACGTATTGGGCCCAGATGAGACCGGCGAACGGCCCGCCGCCGAGGGCGAGACCGCCGGCGCCGCCCGCCAGAGCGGCCGCCATGTAGTAGATCAGGTACAGTTCCTGTCGCCGCATGGGCGTGAACGAGCGCCGCGCGATCTCGGCGAAGAGGATGATCGTCGTCCACTCCGCTGCCGGGCCCAACTCCTGACCGACCATCAGGCCCAAGTAGATGGCGCCCGGCATCATGATGAACCCGACGAAGAACGCGCCGAGCATCGTGCGCAGCGTGAACCCTTCGTGGAACTCCGTCGGCTCCAACTCCGGCAGCCGCTCGGAGTACATCCCGAACGCGCCGTCGCCGCGCGCCTCGTCGGGCTGCTCTACCTTGTCATCCTTGTCGCTCAATCGCTCACCTCCGCCGCACCCGCGGCGCACTCAGCCCTGCGTGTTCTCCGCGCACCCGCCGCCTCGCCCGCCCGCTCCTTCTGCGCCGCGCCCCGGGATTCCTCGGCTCCTCCGACGCGCCCGCCGCTGCTTCCCCCGGCCTGCGCCGCGGCCGCGGACGCTCACGCCTGCTGACTCGCGGCGGCCGCGTCCGACGCCGTCAGGTAGCGCTCGCGGTCCTCCGCGCGCAGCGTGCGCCAGATCAGGAACTGCTTGCGCAGCGTGTTGAGGAAGCGCCGGTTGACGCGCTTCCACGAACTGACGTCGCCGCTCTCGCGCCGCAGCGTCAGCTTGATCTCGAACACATCCTCCATCGTCGTCGGCACGGTGCGCAGCTCCGCGCGCTGGCTGACCCCGAGGTCGAACGGCGCCAGCCACGTCATGAGGCGGATGACATATTCGGTGCCGTGCTCGCTGGCGCGCTCCTCGGTCACCACGTCCTGGGTCACGAAGTCGCCGATGCTGTACTCCTCGTAGGCCGCGAACCACTCCGACATGAACGCGTTGAGCGCCACCGCCTGCTCGCCGGTCACCGCGAACGGCATGTCGATGTCCCAGGTGTCGCCGACCGGCTCCGGCACGTGCCAGCGCCGATCCACCGCCGGCGTCGCCACCTCCGACGCCTTGCGCGCCGGGTAGAGCGTGGACAGCAGCACGACCCCGATGACGATCGCGGTGGACGCCACCGCGGACAGCGAGGAGTAGTTGAGGTACAACCCCGGCAGCAGGTTGTACGCGATGATGATCTTGACCGTCCCCTGGCCGATGACGTAGCCGAGGATCGCGCCCAGGATGGCGTAGACGAAGGCTTCGGCGAGGAACAGCGTCGCGATGTGGCTCGGCGCGAGGCCGACGCTGCTGAAGATGCCGATCTCGCGCACGCGCTCGTACACGGAACCGAGCATCGTGTTGAGCACGATGAGCGCGGCGATGAGGATCGGGATGAACAGGTCGAGCAGGCCGGTGATGGCGGTCGAGCCCATGGAACTCCAGCGCCGAATGCGGTCGCCCATCCCCGCGTACAGGTTGAAGCCCAGGCGCGGCATGAGGTCGCGCAGGACGTGTTTCACTTCCTCGGGCGTGACGAAATCAATCGCGACCGACTGCACCTGCGCGCCGAGGTTGATCGCCAGCGAATACGGGATGAAGATGACGTCGTCGGGCGACAGGTGCAGGTACTCCTGGAATCCCGCCTCGCCTTGCTGCTGGCCGGCGCGCTGCAGCTTCATCATCTGGATGAAGTCCACCGGCGTCAGCAGCTCGTTGTCGAGGTCCTTGACATTGCGCATCTTGCGCGTGCCGATGATACCGACGAGGTCGAGATCCAGACCCGAGAAATGCAGTTTCGCCTTGCCGACGTCGGCCGGGCTGAGGTTCAGCATCTCGGCCACCGCGGTGGGCACGATCGCCTCGTAGCGCTGTCCCTCCTTGAACCAGCGCCCCGCGACGAGCGCGTCCTGGGGCTGCGTCACCTTTGCCTCCTCCGGCATCAGCCCCACCGCGGCGCGCACGTTGTACTCCTTATCGCTGGTGGTGCTGGTGACGCGCATGAACGACTGCTCGTCGCGCAGCGAGGTCGCGAACCACGCGCGGGCGGCGACAGTGCGCTGCTCCCCGAACTCGTTGTTGAGCAGGCGGTACGCCGACTCCTCCAAGGGCTCCCATACGGCGTTGCGCACCATCAGCCCGTTGTAACGCGGGGTGCCCGGCGATGGGCGGTCGTTGTAGCGCACGCCGGTGACCACCGAGGTGAAACTGAGCACGGTGAAGGTGAGCAGCACCAGCGTGATGCACGTCAGCACGGTCCGTGCGCGGCGACGGCGCATGTTGCTCATGCCGAGCGTGAACGCGGCCATCGCCACCCCCATGCGCCCGATATCGGCGCGGTGCACGCCGCCGATCTTGGTCTGCAGCGCCTTCAACTGCGCCTCGAACTTCCCGAACAGCAGCACCACGACCAGTGTCGCGAGCGTCGCCATGATGAAGGCGAGCAGCATCACCACCGGCGTCACCTCGAGAATATCGAACGCCGGGTGGATGTAGCGGAAGAGCGTGAAGCTGGCGGCGAAAATGAGCACCGTGTACGTGATCTGGAATCGCAGGTCGGGCGCGGCGAGCACGAGGCGCTCGAGGAAGAAGGCGAATGGGATGAGCAGGACAAGGTAGAACAGCACCCCGCGCACGACGTCGTGCTGCGTCGCCTGCACGCGCGGATATGCGCTCGCTTCGTAGCCCCACGCCGCGCGGGCGGCGCCGTCGAACGCCGCGTAATCCTGCCTCGTCCAGGCCTCCTCGGCACGCTGGATGTACTCGTCCGTCTGCTTATGCAAACCCTCCAACGCCTGATCAATGATGCGGAATTTCCGCAGCACCGCGATGCGCGATTCGTCGAGCTGCCACATATCCTTCGCCACCCGCAGCGGCGTCCGCGCCAGCAGCCTGCTGCGGTCGGCAAGGATCCCCACGCCCTTCGGGTTCTCGGGACTCGCGTTGAGCAACACGAAGCGCCGCGCCGCCGGCCCCATCTGCATCATCACTTTCACCCGCGTCGGCGGCGCTTCCACCACGCTGTCCTCGAGCTCCCACTGCGGCGTCTGCGCCGCGAACACGAGCGCGACGTCCTCCACGTGCGACACCCAGAACTCCGGCCGCGAGATGGCATACCCGAACGAGCGCGGCTCCGCATCCGTGCGCGCGTCGTAGACGTACATGTCCGGCAGCGTTCTCAGGCTCTGCGGGTCAACGATGTCGAACAGCGCGATCGACGTACACGGGAACGTCACCACCGTCGCCTCGCGCTGCCCCATCGTCATGTAGAGCTGAATCGAGAACGCCTTGTGCCCCTGCACCCCGAGGTCCGGCGCGTAGTCAACGTCGCCGGTCCCCGCGTCGGTGTGATACGCCTCGACGTACACCGGCCGCCGCGCGCCGTACGCGTTGATCGTCGGCACCCCGTAGAACGTGAACCATCCGTCTTCGTCCACCACCTGCGCCATGTCCCCGCGCACGCCCATGAAGGTCTGCTTCATGATGCGCCCTACCGCCACGCCGTACCAGTCCCCAGGCCGCACGGTGACCAACGATCCGGGCAGCGGCTGGTTCGGGATCAGCCCCTTCTTGGGGTTGAATGTCACGACGCGTCCGCGCAGGATGGCGAAGCCCCCGTTGAGGGTCATCTTCGAGAACACCGGCTTGTCGTCCACCGGCATCTTCGGGTCGTTCAGTATCTCGCTGAAGCTGCACGCCAGGAAGGTCACCTGGCGGTGCAGGTTGCGGAAGTCAACGTACTCCGGCAGGTCCCACGGCGTATCCACCTTGGCGCGGCTGTCGTCGGTCGTCACCAGGGCGACGCCCATGCCGCCGCCGAGCGAGAACGGCTCGTTCTCCAGCGCGATTTTGCCAGGGATGAAGGTGCGCCACGGCTTGCCCGCGATGGGGTTGACGCCGTCGGCGAAGGCTTCGTCGCGCACGTAGCCCAGCTCGTCGGCGATCAACTCGCCGTTCTCGCGATAGACGCGGGCGATGTCGGAGAAGTCGCGCTGTCGGTCCTCGCGGTAATTGTAGTAGTAGCCCTTGTAGAACATGCCGACGCGCGAGGTCTGGCTCGACAGATCGAGCGCGCAGAACAGGTGAATCCGGTCCTTGATGCGGTAGTCGTGCGTGTACGGTATGATGCCCAGGAATTTCGCCGGCCGCTGCGCGTGCTCGCCCGTCTCGAGATCGTGCAGGTGGGCCCCGAAGTACTCGCGGATCCCGGTCAACGCCTCGAAGTGGCCGGCCGTGGCGAGCAGCCTTATCGTGCGCTTCGGCCGGTGCTCGGTGAAGATGCGGGCCAGTTCCAGCAAGCTGGCGATGCCGAGACTGCTCTCCGCCCCGGGCGCGATCTCGGGCACGATGCACATCGAGTCGTAGTAGGCGTTGATGACGACGACTTCGTTCTTCAGCTCTGAGTCGGTGCCGGCGATGGTGCCGATGATGTTGTGGCCGCGATACAGGATGCCCGCCTTTTCCGTCTCGTCGGTGGGAAGCAGCCACCCCATGTCGCACTTGAGACGGCCGAGCACCTCAGCCGTGGATTCGAGACGCGCCAGCACTCGCAGCGCGTCCCGGCGGGGGAGCCAGAAGCGCGGGATGTTGATCGGTACCGACAGATACTTCGATTCCGACTCGCCGCGAATGGAAGGCTCGTCCGGCTCGACGAAAATGACTGCTTTGGCGCCCAGCCGCGGGCCGTTGAGCCAGCGGTTGCCGCAGCGGAAATCGAATAGGACGATGCTCCCTTCGAGAGGCTGCCCGCTCAGTTCAGTCAGCTCTCCCGTGCCGCCCCACACCAGCCGCCCGGTGAGACCCTCGGGCGGCAACTGCGATGTGCGCACGCTGTTCGGCCACAGCGGGTATATGGTGATTTGCCCGCCGCTCTCTCCCAGGAGTTCGAGGCTTGAGCCGCGATTCACCGGGGCGCTGGTGACGAATGGCTCTTTGGTCAAATCCTCGACGCCCAGGCTCTTCAGGTAACCGTAGACGTACTCCTCAGCTTGCTTGCATCCGCGGTAACCGGTGACGCGGCTGGGGAAGCTGGCGAGCGTCTCGACGTGCCGGCGCAGGTTGTCAACGTTCACTTCAGAGGCCAGGCGGTGATAGGCGCGCTTCTGCTGTGACGTGAGTTCCTTGGCTTGCCCGGGCGAGTTCGTCGCCAAGGCCAAAGCTGCGGCTATCAGCCATAGCCAGGACGCGCTCCACCGCGGAGTTCGATTAGCCATTTCCTGACACTCCTTGCTTCGCCATCGGGCGGCGGGCCCGGACCGGTGCTCCTACCCGTGCGCGCCGCCCGTATCCCAGCACGCATTATTCATACGCGCGCGCATCTCACGTGGCGCGGTTCCACCGCGCTCCGAAGCGGCGCGCAACGCCGCCCGGCACGGTCTTCAAGCGTAGTATGAATGACTCCGGCCGGCGCCGCCGGCGGACTCGGGAGCCGCCGGCGTCGCTCACCGGGCGCCGGCCTCCGCGCCGCGGTCTCCTCCGCACGTCGAAGACGATACAACACGCCGCGCCCGCAAGCGCACCGCGGGCGCCGTCACCAGCTCAGTCGCACACCTTCGGGCGGCCGGAAACTGCCGAAACTCCCCTCGCAGCGGGGTCGTGCCGTATGCAATGCCGGACGGCGCGGCGTCGCCCGATGCCATAACCCCGCCACAGGCAGGTTGTTCGACGCCCTGAGCCGAATCGCCTTCTGGCCTCCTGACGTGGGGCACGTCATCACGGGACGTTGATCAACTCCGGTCGGCACGAGCGTGTCCCGGGCAGCTCGAGGAACTCCATCCCCCTATTTGCCCAACGCGCGACGGAGGTTCTCGCTCTGCCGCCGGGCGTAATCGTGCCACCGCCCCTCGGGGTAATCGGCGGCGAGGCGCTCGAGGTAGCCCAGCGCGCTCTGGATATCGGCAAGCTGCTCGACGCACAGCGTCGCCGCGCGCATCAGCGAGGTCTGTGCCTCCTCGCTCTTCGGATATGCCTCGGCCAGTTGATCGAACACGTGCACCGCCATGCCGTAGCGCCCTTCCTGCTCCAGGGCCAGGGCGACCCCGAATTGGTTGCGCAGGTTGAGCAGGCACTCGGGGAAACAGCCCGTCAGCTCCTCGTACGCCTCCGCCGCGCCGGTGCGGTTTGCCGCGTTGAGGTAGCGGTCAACCGCCCGCAGGTACGAGTGGCCCGCCAGTTCGTACTTTCGTTCCAGCACGTACTGCTTGGCCAGCGCGTGATGCACCTCGGGCACGTCGGCGTCTTCCTGCGCCAGACGGTGGAGTTCGCCGATCACGTCGTACCCGGACACCGAGAGCGGGTCGCGCCGCAGTTCCTCCAGGAAGTACTCTCGTTGTCCCTCCGCGCGCAGGCGCAGCATGAGCGCGCCGACGATGCCGAAGGCGAACCCGCCGAGGTGTGCCCAGTGCGCGACGGGGTCCGCGCCCCTCACGCCGGCACGCTCGGCGGCTACGGATAGGATGCCCGTGCACATCTCGTATCCCGCCCACAGCGCGATGAAGACCCACGCCGCGACCTCGATCACTCCCGCCTTGACCACCACCCAGTACGCGATGCGCAATCGCGTCCGGTAGAAGCGCACCGCCGCCAGCCCGAGCAGCCCGGCGACCGCCCCCGACGCTCCGATCACCGGCTTCGCCACATTGGCGCTGCCGAAGCCCGTCGCCACCCCCGCGTGCACCAGTTGCGCGCCGACCTGGCTGCCGAACAGCAGGGTGAGGAACAACGTGACCCCCAGCGCATCCTCGATGAGCGCGCCGAACACCCATAGGAAGAGCAGGTTGGTGAACACGTGCCACACGTTGAGATGGACGAACATTGAGGTGATGAGGGAATACCAGTTGCCCTGGGAGGGCACGAAGCCGAACTGCATCTGCGCCGCCGTCACGTTTTCGGGGCCGCTCAGGATGTGCAGGCCGAGGTAGCTCAGAATGTTGAGCGCGATGAGCGTATATGTGGCGTACGGGACGCGCTTGCGGACCCGATCCGTCGCATATGGCATGAAGTTGATCATGTCAGTGCGACCGCTGCGGCGCCCGTCCGCAGCGCGCGTCGCCGCGCGCTCTCATCGCTGCGCCGCCGCCAGCTCTTTGGTCACCTCCCTCGCTGCTTGCCCCATGCCCTGTGCCACCGATGTTTCGCCGATCCAGATCTCGTCGAGACGATCCTGAATCAGGTGCGCGATGCGATCCCATTCCGGCACATTCGGCGCCAGTTTACCGTACCCCAAGGCGTCAACGAATACGCGCCGATTGTAGTCCACTTTCGCCGCCAGGTACGGCCCTTGGGCGACCGATTTCCGCGAGGGCTGCTTCTCCACCGCCGCCGCCATCTTCTCCTGGCTTTCCGGTCCGAGGAGATACTTGAACAGCTCCCACGCTTCCTTGGGATGTGCGGTGGCGGCGGAGATGGCGTAATTCTCGGTCCCCGCGAGCGTCGCCCGCTGCCTCTTCTTCGGCAGGGGCGCGACGTCCCAACGCAGGGCCGACGATCTGCGCAGCACCTGCACGTCCCACGCCCCGGACATGAACATCGCCACCCGCCCGGCCTTGAACCGCTCCCGCGTCTCGCGCGCCTCCTCCTGGCTGATCAGCGGCGCAACTCTGTGCTTGTGCGCCAGGTCAGCCAGGAACCGGAGGGCTTCTGTCGCCGCGGGCTGGTCGAGTAGGCAGCGCGTCCGCGTCTCATCGAGTATCTGCCCGCCGTTCTGCCATATCCAGGGGTAGATTCGCGCCCCCCAGAAGTCAATCACGCACCCGTAGCGCGCCCGCGTCGGATCGCTGCTGTGCCGCGTCAGCTTCCGCGCCGCCGCGAGGTAGTCATCCCAGGTCCAGGAGTCGTCGGGATACTCCACCCCCGCTTCGTCGAACAGGTCCTTGTTGTAGAACAGAACGTAAACCGAGGAGTAGCGGGGGAGGGAGTAGAGGCGCCCCTTGTATTTGCAGATCGGGAGAATCTGCTCGTAAAAATCACCGAGGTCGAACGACGCATCGCCTTCAATCAGCGGCTCCAGGTCGAGCAAGGCGCCCTTGGCCGCGAGGGGGAGGAAGTACGCGCCGTGGATGGACATGACGTCCGGAGCCTTGCCCGCGGCGATGCTGGTCTGCAGCTTGTCCATCGCGCGCTGGCCGGGCTCGTTGATGATCGTCACATCGAGCTTCGGGTGCTGCCGCTCGAACTCGGCGATCAGCTCCTGGTTGACCGCGAGTTCTTCGGGCTGAACCCAGGTGAACAGGTGAAGCTCGATCTTGCCGTCTGATCGAGGCGGGCCCCCGCATCCGCTGAGCAGGCCGGAGACCATAAGAATTATGGCCAGGATTGATGTGCCCCGCCAGCTCAAGGTGACACCTCCACACCCCGCGAGGAGTATAGCACAAAGCCGCAGTGCGCGTAAATCGCGCGCGTGCTCAGGGTGTGAATGCCGACCGCTGGCTTTGGCGCCGCACTTGTAGGGGCGGCCCTCTGTGGTCGTCCGGTCACGTCACGATTCACCCGCCCGCGACGCGCGCAGGTCGAGGTAGAGCGCAACCGCCGCGCCGACGAACGACACGGCGCACACCAGGCTTGAAACACGCGACGTGTGGATGAACGGCTCGCCGCGCGCGAGATCAACGCCGAAGTTCAGCCAGAACAGCGCTGACCCGAACAGCGCGACGCCGATGGCGATCCGGCGGAACATCGCCGCCCGCCGCCTGCAGAACTCGACGTACGGCTCGAAGTTGAAAGTCATTGGCTCGTCAGCATGGAGCACAGGCGCCCTCGCCTGTGTTCGCGTTCTCCGAAGAACGCGCGTCGGGCCGGACGGTGAGCACGGGCACAGTATGCTGCGCCCCTACAGCTGGAGCGCGATCGGATACGCCCCCTTCGCCCGCGCCTCCTCAACCATCGCGCGGTAGTTCTCGATCGGCACGTAGGTCGGAATGCTGTTGGCGGAGCCGAGGCAGTACCCCCCGCCCGGCGCCACCTCGCGCAGCAGGTACCGCACGTTCTCGCGCACCCGCTCCGGAGTCCCGCGGCCCAGCAAATCCACGTCCACATTCCCGATCAGGCATACGCGGTCGCCGTATTCGCGTTTCAGCTCCACCATATCGTAGATGTTGGGCGGGAGCGAATGCCAGGCATCAATGCCAACGTACCCGACCAGGTCCTCTGCGATGGCCTTGAGGTTGCCGCAGGAGTGCAGCATGAACGGCATCCCGTGCTCGTGCGCGATATCGGCGAGCCGCTTGTGCCACGGGAAGACGTACGCGCGCAGCAGGTCCGGCGAAACCATCGTCGCCTGGTTGCTGCCGAGGTCGTCGCCGAGCCACAGCGCGATCACCTCATCCATGTCCGCGAGATGCTCGAAGATGCTGACCAGCAGTTCGCCCACGCGCCGGAAGATCTCCTCGACGACCTCGGGATTGTCGTGCAGCGCCATGCAGAAGCTCGTCAGTCCCATGGGCCACGAGGTGTTCTCGAACACGCCCGACGTATTGGGGATGATCTTCATGCCCTCGGGCAGCATCTTCGCGGCGCGTTCGAGGGCGGAGTAGTCCACTTCATTCGGCTTCGGCCACGGGTAGCGCTCGACGTCCTCCATGGTCTGCAGGACGTTGCCCTCCTCCTTCGCCCAGTGGCGTTCGCCGACGGCGTGGATGCCGGTGTCCGCCGCAGGCAGGCTCTCTCTCGGCAGACCGAAGCCGGGGCACACCTCGACGTAGTCATATCCCGCCTGATACCAGAAGTCTATGACCCACTTCAGATGATCATCATCCGGCCCGCGCCCGAGGAACAGCGCTTTGATCGGATCGTCCACATGCAGCTCGACCAGCGGGACGCGATCCGGCTCTCCCTCGCGGCGCAGCGCCGTGAGCAACCTGCGATAGTCCGGATCCGGCTTGCGGGTTTCTCCCATATCGTCTCACCGGTCGCTCGTCTCGACTGAGACCAGCGCCACCTCATAGGGTTCCAGGTGCACCGTCGCGCGCGCCGGCTGCATCGCAACAAGGTCGGTCACCGCGGCGATCCGCCCGCCGCGCGCGCGCAGCCGGATCGAAGTCGGCTGCGGGTTGAGGTTGAGCGCATAGACGAGATAGCAGCCGCCGTCGCCAACCGTCCGGGTCTCGACGCCCCATGCCGGCCCGCCGCCCACGCCGTGCACGGTCAAGCCCTGCGGCTCGATGACCCTCGCGACCACCTTGCCGAGCTTGTCGAACCACTCGCGCCCCGTCATGTCCGTCGGTACGCGTACCACTCGCCCCGCGCCCAGTCGCACGCCTCCCGTTCGCCCGCCGACCAGTGGCGCGTCGGTCCGCTCGCGCCCCATCTCATCGAAGGCAAGCGCCCCCTCCGTGATGACCAACGTCCCGCCGCCGCGCACGTACTGCTCCAGCGCGCGGTGGCTCTCGTCGGGGGCGTACTTCGATCCCGCAACGACGATTACGTCGTATTGCGCGGCGACGCCGTGCGCCAGTTGCCGGTCGGTAATCAGGTTGACCGGACGTCCGAGGAACAGCGCGCCCGTGTACGCGGCGTACAGCTCTTGCTCCTGGCGCGTGCCCGAGCGCGAGGCCTGCGTCATGTAGAGTGCGATCGGCGCGCGCGCCCGCTGGAGCTTCGTCACCTCCGGCATCAGCCGCCGCAGGTCGAGCGTCGTTCTCGCGAGCGCCTCCAGCAGTCCGGCATGATACAGAATCGCGCCGTCGTCAAACGCCTCCTGCCCGCGCCCCCACACCCACACGTTGGCCCCGTTCATCCCGTGCAGGCAGCTCATCCACAGCGACGCCCGCCCCGCCGGCGCCGGATAGCGCCGGGGGTCGTTGTAGATGATGTGCCATTCCGAATCCACCACCGGCCGGTCGGGGCACACCGACCGCATGAAGTCATAGCCCATCGCCCCCGGGCCGAAGCTGAGACCCAGGTCGCCCGTGCTCGGCGTCATCGCCATGTCGCAGCCGCTGATGCCCTCCTCGGCGCGCAGCTGCAAATCCTCGCGGTCAATGCCGAGCCGGAACCCGCCCTCGTCGAAGATCGTCCAGTTCATCACCTTGATATGTATCGGATGCTCCGCGTCCATCTCGCGGATGATCTTCTTCATCCACACGAAGTAGTCGCTGAAACGCCGCTGGTTGAAGCGGCACCAGTCGTACCACACCGCGCGGCTCGCCGCATCAGCCTTGCGCGGCGGCGTGATCTCACCCCACGACGAGAGCGCCGTGCCCCACGCCTCGTTGAGCGCGTCGAGCGAGTCGTAGCGCGACCGCACCCAGTCGCGGAACCACACCGCGCAGTGATCGCAGTAGCAGACATATAGCGGCTCGTTGGCGAGGATGTAGCTGTGCAGCGCAGGCCGGTCCTTGATGCGCGGGATGAATGCGCGCAGCCACTCCTCCGCGACCTTGCGCGACACCGGATGCTCCAGGCACTGGTGGATGAAGCCGCCCTCGCCGCCCTGCCGCTCGAGGCTCGTGCCGGGGAATGCGTCGTACACCCACCCCGGGAAGTAGTGCGTCGAGAGGAGAAAGTCTATCGCGACGTTGTGTTCCGCGGCGCGATCGAGGATTGCTTCGAACTCGCGAATCCGATCCCACGACAACTCATCCGGCCCCATCACCACCGAGTTCGGCCCCATCTCCTGCTCGACAAAGTTGAAGCCCATCTCCCCCAGGTTCGGGATGTCGTTCGCAATCGCGCTCCAACACAGCGAGCCGAACAGGAACACCGGATGGTCGCCGCTGTAGAACGAGCCGTCGCGCACTTCGAGCTTCGTCATATCGTATTCGGGCACGGTCAGCTCGCGGCTCGGATCGTCGAGGCACTGGCGCGCTTCGTCAATCGCGCGCCGGCACGAATCGAGGAGATAGTCAGCGTTCCACTCGCTCACTTCTAGCCGGCCTTCCTCAATATCGGCCCTGAGGTAGCCGATGAACCGTCGCACGACCTCATTCGTCGCGCGCGGGTACGCCAAGCGCTGGCCTTTCTCCGCGCCCCGGCGTATGAGATCCGAGAGGTCCTCGTGCAATGCCGCAAGTTCCTCGACCTTGCGCAGAATCGCCGCTGAGCTGAGCATGGTGAAACTCGCCTCCGCGGTCGCCGCCGGCAGACTGTTCGACGCCGCGACCGCCACGGAATAACGCCCCTTGGCCAGGTCCGGCGAAGTCGCCCACGCGAAATCCACTCGGTTGGCCCCGCGCTTGAGCTGCGACGTCCGCGACTCGCTCCACAGCGTGCGGCCGTCATCCCCGCGCAGGATCACGGTCACTTTGGCGGCTCGACCCTCGGGACTCGCGAGGCCGACCTCGATGCCGACCTCATCGCCGGCATTGTATACCGGCTCGGGCACGCGGACGTACGCCTCGAATGCTTCCGGCGCGGTCGCGAAGGCAAGCCTGCCGAAGGCCTGAGGATTCTTCGGCGCCAATCCGATTCCCGGCGTCCACTCCAGCCAGCCCTCCCGTCCCTCGCCGTCGTTGTCATTGACCAGGACTGAGAAGCGGCACGCATCCTGGATCACCGGCGCCAGCGGCGCCAGCGCCGACCACGGCAGGAACACTTCGTAGGTGCAGATGCACCCCCGGTCGACGGGGCGCACTTCTATCGCGGCTTCCGCGCCCCGCGCAACGCCCTCGCTCTCGCCGCGCCGCGGATGCTGGAGCCACACCTGCGGCTCGCCGTCAACCAGGGCGATGGTGAACTCCTGGTCATCCTCGCGGTATCCCATACCACCCGGCTGCATCAGCGGGTCGAAGGCGATCTGAAGGCTGTCGCCGAGCCAGGTGCGCCACGTCTTCTCGGGCTGCGCGAACCGGTCATCCGCGACCGTCGCGGCCACATAGAGCCCCTGCCGGTCCCACGCGAGTGACAACCGCGCGTTCAAGTCCTGCGGACCCGACCACGCGCCGGGGACGATGGCATGAAACTGGTCGGCGCGGTCAAGAGCGATGGACTGCAAGTCGGGCCATTCATCAGAGTTGCCGTCAATCGTCGGCGCCTGCCGCAGCTGGGGACACGCGTATTCAGGCTCGGCCGCGGCAGCCGTCAGCGATGCGACAAGCATCACGACGGCCGCGGCGCATGTGATCCGTTTCATCACTGGCTTACCTCCTCGAGCGCCACGTCGTCCACCCACAGCGCGTCTGTCACGTTGACGACATTCAGCCCGATGACGATGGACTCCGCCTTCGCGGGCGTAGTGAACTTGGTCTCGATGCGCTGCCAGTCATAGGTTCCCGCAGGAACGTCGAGTTGATAGCTCTTCCAATCAGTCCAGTGACCCGCGGTGCCGACGTTCTCGCCTTTGACCCAGCAGCTCAGGCGATACTCCGTCCCCGGCTCGACTTTCGCCGCTTGCCACACGCGGCCGTACACGTTCGGCGCCAGGGGGCTGCGGTTGACGACGAGCAGGCTGGCTGTTTCGGAATGCGCCTGATCCGCGGTGACGTGCGCCTGTACCTGCGCTCCGCCCGCGATGTTGAATGACCAGTGAAGCGGGCTCGGTCGCGGGGACACGCCATGCCGTGCCTCTTCCTCGGCGAGCGCGGCCCAGGGGCTGCGCGGGAAGCGATCGCGCAGCCGCTCCAATGCTGCCTCCGCGTTCTCCGGTTGGCGCAGATGCTGTTCGTATACCTTGCCCAGCCAGTACAGAGCTTCGTCAGCGCGGTCGCCTTCGGGGTAACGCTCGACGAGGTCGCTGAGCAGCGCCGCCGCACGGGCGTCGTTCGCGCCTTCGCCGTAGCTGTCGCCGTAACTGTCCTCGAATCCGCCGTTGCGCAGCGGGGGACCGGCAGGTGGGCGCTCCAGCTCGCGAACCGGCGTGACCGCGCCTCGCACGTAGTAGTGATAGATGTATGCGGCGTCGAGCAGGGCGTCGTCGGCGACGTCGCTCGCGGGGTGGTCGCGGGCGACTGCCAGGAACTCCGCCGCCAGATCTTGCCAGCCCGCGCGCGCGACTTCCCGCACCAGCGCCGCGTACTTGCCTCGCGCCGCGTCGTACTCCTCGCGCGCGGGATCGCCCGCCGCGGATGCGGCGGCAAGCACGGCGATCACGAGCGCGGCACTCCAGCGGGTCATTGATCCTCCTCGGTTGATCCTCTCACACTCCGACCGCCCCGGCTGTGATCTCCCGCGACGCCGCCCAAGGCCGCCTGCCGCTCCGTTGCGGGACGCATCGGGCTTTCATTCCGGCTGGACGTCAACCGCGAGCACCGCGTCGGGCTGCGACATCACCCTAATGATCGCGTCCGCAAACGCGCGCATCAGATCGGGGCCGTTGGGCGGCCAAATCCCGTTGACATACAGGTTGGTCGCGACGAAGGCGTTGGTTACCGGGTAGTCGGCGACGTTGTACTCGACGGGTCCGGCGTGGGGGCAGTGCCAGGGGCAGCCTTTGCCGTAGCCGACGCGCTGCTGGAAGATCTCTTGCGCTGGCACCGCCATGCGCTGCCAGCGGCCGACGGGCACGCCTTCGGCCTGCAGCGCCCGCTCGACCTTCTGGCGAAACACGGGCGGCTCGACATCGAGCCCCAACGACTCGGGGGAGATGTTCAGGACGTACGTGTAGTAGACGCAGGTGCGGCCGTCGGGGACGTACGGCGTGTCAACTCCGGGCACGCCGCGCAGAAGCTCGGTGAGCAGGCTGCAGTTCTCGATGCGGCGGGCGTTGTTCTCATCCAGGCGGCGCAGTTGGCTGCGGGCGAAGGCCTGGCCGAACGTATCCCCGCGGTACATCCAGCCCATGCCGTACGCGTTGTATTCTTGCTCGCGGCCCTCGCGGCCGGGGATGACCAGCTCGCCGAGGTATTCGAGCAGCGCCGCCCGCTTGTGGATCATCTCGTCGTCGGTGGTGAAGACTCCGCCGTGGCTGCCGGTGGTGAGCAGCTTGCTGGCCTGGAGACTGTACCCCGCGCAGTCGCCGATGGCGCCGCACAGATGCCCCTTGTAGCGGGCGCCGTGCGCCTGGGCGACGTCCTCGATGACGAAGAGATTGTGCTTGCGCGCTATGGACACGATGGGGTCCATGTCCGCCGGCATGCCGTGGATGTGCACCGGCATGATCGCGCGCGTCCGTTCCGTGATGCGCGCCTCGATCTGCGCGGGATCCATCGTCCACGCGCGCGGCTCGACGTCCACGAACACCGGGATTCCGTTGTGATGGAGCACCGCCGCCGCCGACGCCCAGTACGTGAACGCGGGGCAGATCACTTCGTCGCCGGGCTCGATGCCCACGCCCGCCACGCCCATATGCAGCGCGGCCGTGCCGCTGTTGCACGGAATGGCGAACCGCACGCCCATGTACTGCGCCCATTCCTCGGCAAAGGCCTTGAACTGCGCCTCGCGTTGCACTCCGATGTCGCCGTCGCGCATAACCTCGAGGACCGCCGCGCGATCCTCCTCGGTGATGTGGGGCCACGGGCGCACCGCGCCCTGCGCGACTACCGCCTCGCCGCCGTGAACCGCAAGTTTGTCAGCCAACGAAATGAAACCTCCTGATGGGGTCCGGGTACTATCCGGAGGGCCGGGAGAACCGGGAATCGCGCTCATGAACCATGGTGGGGCCTCGCCGCACTCCGGAATCCCGCAAAGCGAGATCACGGGAGAGTTCCGGCTGCTTCCGTGGCAGCCGGCACCCTACGATGTGTTGTCCTGCCTGGGGGTGTTGTTCGCCGAAACGTCCGACCTTCCCTCCGCGCCGGCCGGCAGGAAGCAGCTTTCGTCGGCGCGAATACATTACCGAGTACTGCGGCATCAACAGACAAGGACGGAATGTGCTCCCCTGCCTCGCGTTCTCCGCCTCCCAACGGTCGGTCGCCCGCGTGCGCGTCATGACCCTCAACATCTGGAACTACAACGACCCGTGGCAGGCGCGCCGCGACCTCATCGCCGCCTGCGTCAACGACATCGCGCCGGACATCGTCGGGTTCCAGGAAATCCGAAGGGACGACAACCGTGCCCCCGACGATCAGGCGCATCAGATCACCGCGCTGCTGCGCGAGGAGTACCACTGCGTGTACCGCCCCGCGATGACGTTCGAGCGAGCGCCGCTGCATGAGGAAGGGCTCGCCATCCTCAGCCGCTGGCCGATCGCCGCCTGGGATGCCGTCGAGCTGACACGCGATCCCGGCGACGAGCGCGACAATCACCAGCGCATCCTGCTTCACGGCGAGGCGGCGACTCCCGTCGGCCCGCTGCATTTCTTCAACACCCATTGGTCGCTCAGCGAGCAGGCACGGGGGCGCAACGCGGCAGAGGTGCGCGCGTTGATCGCGCGCTTCGCGGGCACGGCGCCGGTGGTGCTCGTCGGCGACCTCAACTCGCTGCCCGACGGCTCCGGCGTGCAGACGTTGTTCGCACCGACGGATGCGGGACAAGCATTGCTCACCGACGCGTGGGCCGCGATGCACCCCGACCAGCCCGGCTTCACTCACCGCAGCGATAGGCCGACGCACCGCATAGACTACATCGCATGCAACTTCGGCGGAGAGAGATTCGGCCGCCTGCTCGACGTGCGCCTCGCGTGCGCCGAGCCGACGGACGGCCTGTTCCCCTCCGATCACGTCGGCATCGTCGCCGATTTCGAAATGAGACAGTAGGCCCATCGCTTGCAGACTTGCCGTACCGCAGCCGCGCTTCGAGAGCCGTCCCGCCTGCGACGCCTGCCCGCCGCGGCCCGTCAAGCCCGGATCCGGCCTCTGCGCCAAGGTGAGCTTGACGACCGTTGTGGAACAAGAAAGCGGAAAGCGTAAGCGTAGCCGGACATGAAGACCTGGCATCTGCGCGTGGTCGTCGCGATCCTGGCGCTCGCATCGGGCGCCGGAGCATTTGCCGCGCCCGCGCTCGACGAGTACGGCGGTTGGCCGGAGGTGTGGGGCGCGAAGACCGGATTCTTCGGGCTCGAGAAGATCCGCGACCGCTGGTGGTTCACGACCCCGGAGGGCAACGTGTTCCTGTCCCAGGGCGTGGACATCGTCAACTCGCTGCCCGGCGAGCAACCCGGCGAGGTCGGCGCGCGCCTTCGCAAGTGGGGCTTCAACACCGTCGGGCCGGACTGCCCGGATGCCGTTCGCGAGGGCGGTATCGCCTGCACGGTGCTCCTGAATCTCAGCCAACCGACCATAGACGCGGGCGCTGCTCCACCCGGCGCGCGCTTTCCCGACGTCTTCGACCCGCGCTTCGAACGCATCGCCAACGAGATCGCGGCCAACGTCTGCTCGCTCCATGCCGACAGCCCCTGGCTGCTCGGCTACTTCACAGACGACGGGCTGGACTGGCGCGATCACGGTCCGGGGAACTTGGTGGATGTCTTCTTCGCGATGCCTGCCGAATCGCCGGGGAGGCAGGCGTTGGTCTCCGAGCTGCGGCGACTCCACGACGATAATGTCGAGCGCTTCAACACCGCGTGGGACCTGTCGCTCGGCTCGCTGGACGAGCTGTCACAGGTGCGCGAGTTGCAGCCGGGGCCGAGATTCCAGGGCTACGCGGTCAGTCGCGACCGCGCGCGCTTGTTGGCGTTCATCGCCGGGCGGTATTTCGACGTCGCGGGCTCCGCCATCAGGGCGCACGACCCCAATCACCTCGTGCTCGGCTGCCGCTTCGCCAAACCGCCCGGCGCGGATGTGTTGGCGGCGATGCGCGGTCACGTGGACGTGGTGTCCATCACCGGCACGCCGGAACTCGACGCGGACGTGCTGACCCAGATGCACAACGATTCCGAGTTGCCGCTGCTGGTCACCCCGCTGCACGTGAAAGGCCGGGAGCGGGACACGGGCGCGCCCGGCGCCTCATCCGCCGAAGGATTAGCGGCCGCCTATCAGCGCCGCATCGAGAGCCTGGCCAAGGCGGCGTTCGTCGTCGGTTACGGCTGGCCGCGCTACGCGGAGACCACGACGAGCCCGACCGATGGCCTGCCCGGGCTCGTTGGCGCTCGCGGCGAGGCCGATGCTCCCCTAGTCAGCTCCGTCGAGAAGACAAACGATCGCTTCTACATGCAGGCGTCTCTGGCGCGCCTGAAGCCGACCCTGTTCGAAGTTGTGAAACGCTACGAGCTGCGGCGCGCCGGCATCGGCGGCGTCACTGTGGACGGCGATCTGCGGGACTGGCAGCCGGCGATGGCGATGGAGCTTCGCCCCTCGGCGTACGAGAAGATCGATTCCGAGATCGAGGCCGCCGCCTACCTCATGTGGGACGCCGGCGCCCTCTACTTCGCCGGCCGGCTCGACGATCCATCGGTGGAAGCGTCCACCGTCACGTCCTACGTTGGCGCCGACTGGCTCGAGCTGACGGCGGCCACCTACTCCTACGTCGTCACCCTCATGCCCGGCCGCCAGACCGTGACCGACCTCAATCGAGGCAAAACGCGGCCGGCAACGATGGTGATCGGCCGCGTGTACGCTGCTTCCGAAGCCGCCGATGAAGACACCCGGCGCCCCGTCGCCGGCTACACCTTCGAGGGGCGCGTTGACGTCCCCATAGTCATCCCTGAGGGGTTCATCTTTCGCTTCGGGTTGGCGCTGCACCACTACACCGAGGACGGACGCGAGGTGCGGCTCAGCTTTCCTTACTACTGGTCGCCGTCGAACCCCGCGAGCGGTGCCGAGATCGTCGTCACCGGGCGCGTGCAGCAGTAGCCCTGCGCGGGGGTGGGCGCTCCCGGCCGGATGTCGCCCACACCGCGCCTACTTCTCCTCGCGCCGGACGTGCGCGCCTTCGCCCTTCTGCGTGTAGTGCGCCGCCGCCCGCCCGGTGTCACCTTCGAACGCAGTCTGGTGGCTCGGCGCCTGGGCGCAGCCCACCTTGGAGGCGATGACCTGCTGCACGAACGCGAGGGCCTCGTCTCTGTCCTGGTCGGTGATGATGCCTGCCAGGCGCATGATGTCGTCGGGTTCCAGGCTGATGGCGGTGCGCTGCATCTTGAAGCCAGGGCTCATGAGAGTGCGTTCCTCCTCGCGATTCCTGAACGAGGTGTTCGCCTTCCCGCCGCGCTCACCTGTCATCCCGCCGCACAATGCGGCGCTCGCCCGCGCGGGTTATCGCCGCGGCTTCAGCAGCATCTCCACCAGCCCGTCGAGATCGGTCGCCGGCGTGAACCGCGGCGCGGCGCCGCCGGTGCGCAGCAGCAGCTTGCGCCGCCGGGCATCCTCCGCCATCGCCGTCACGTCAACCGGGCGCACGATGAACATCCGGGCGAACTGAGCGTTCTGCATCTGGTCGAGTGCGAGGCCCGGCGAGCGCCGAGCGGCGAACTCCTCGTACAGGCAGAAGACGAACGTCGGCAGGCGCATCGTGTGCGGTCTGACAGCGAATGCCGGCTGGCCCGGGCTGCCGGGCGCGCTGGGCAGGGCCTCAATCAACCCCGCCTCGCGCAGGATGCGCAGCGCGCGCGTCACGGTCGGCTCGCTGCGGAAGCCCCACGTCTTGCGCGCATAGGCCGAGATGAACGAGCGCGTCAGGACGTTGTCGTAATCGAACAGTGCGCCCGTATTGGCGAGGCGAAACTGACCGGCGGTGAATCCCTTGGGCGCGCGTCCTTGAACGAAGTAGGGATAGAAGATCTCGGCGGCGATGGCAGCGATGATGCTGTCGGTCTGCGCGGTGCGATAGTAGATCAGTTCCGTCCGCGCTTGCGTGTCGGTTATGCTGGCGGCGAGGCGCACGAAGGGGGAAACGACGACCTGGCCTTTCGTCACCGGGATCAGGCGTTGGATGAGCTTGTCGGCGATGCGCCCGCGGGTCTTCTCCGATGTCTGCGGCAGCGCGGCAATGAGCTGCGCGCGCAGGTCGGCGCGTCGTTCCACGTCGAGCGCGAGGCGCAGCGCGTGCGCCGCTTCGTCGGGGTACAGCTCTTGCCCAAACGCGGCGAATGACTGGCGGGGTGGCACGCGCGGATATTAGCAAGCAGACCCGGGGGTGTCAAGCGCGGGCCTGCTCACCGGCTGTGGTCGGACGAACTTGCCTGCGCTTGGTTCCTTGCGTCGCCGCACACCTCACGCACGGGCGCGCTGTTGAGCCAATGGATCCCGCAGTATAGTGCGGCTGCAAGCGAGAGGAAAAGGAGAAACCCGAAGGGCGCGAGCAGCGCCGCCACGACGGCGAACGCGACGGCAGGCGCGCCGAGCTCTGATCGAAGAGCCGCTCCCGCCATTCCCAGCGTCAGCGGGAGCCAGACCACCGCGACGCCCAGGAGCCACGCGATCCCCGCCCACAGCACCCCGACCAGCATACGACGCCCCGGCTCCCGTCCGCGGGCGAAATCGGCGCCCGCGACAGCGGCCACCAACGCCAAGGCGACCCCGGCCCACAGCGCGATGAGCAGACAGGCGTGGATAAGGCCGTCCGGCAGCCGATCGCCTACCGCGTCGGATGAACTCACCAGATTGAACGGCGCGACTATCGCGCAGTAGAGCCACAGCCCCGCAACAGCTATCCCGGCAACGCTGACGATCCGGCCGGTGACGCGGACGGTATCGCGCGTCGGCAGCAGAGCCGGGCCTTCGCCTCTCGACGGGCTGAGCTGCGATACGAATAAGAAGATGCTCTGAGTCGTCCGCGGCAATCCAGAAAGAGCGGCCAGACGCTTCAGCCAGTCCGGCGGTCCGGTGCGGGGCTCTTCCGAGCCGGTGCTCATTTCCATCCCCCCGGCAACGGTAGAAGCTACGACGTCATTTTGACAGCAGGTCCGCCGCCTCCTTCAGTCGCTCCGGGACGGGCAGACCGTACGGGCACTTCTCCTTGCACTTGCCGCAGTCCAGGCACTCATCCGCCGAGCGGTGCAGCGCCTCGAACCGCTCCTTCGCCAGATCGCGCAGCGCGTACAGCTTGTAGTATCGCTCCAGCCTGAAGATCTCGGACAGCGGCATCTCCGCCGAGCACACCGCGTCGCAGTACCCGCAATTGTGGCAGAATTGCTCGCCCAGAATCGCCAGCCGCTCGCGGATCTTCTCGATCTCAGAATTACCGAGCGCCTCGATCTCCTCACCCGCTGCCACCGCAGCGTTCTCGTCCACCTCCAGCGTCGAGTCCATCCCCGGGATCGCCACCGACACCGCTTCGTGCGACAGCACGAACCGCAGCGCCGCCGTCGCCGTCGGCAGATCCTTGCCCTCCAGCCACTGCTGCACCTCGTGCGGCGTGGCCAGCGCGCCGCCCGCGATCGGCTTCATGCAGATGACGCCGATGCCGCGCTCCAGGCAGAACGGGAACAGCTTCTCCGCAGCCTCCGGCTTCACGACGTTGAACGGCACCTGCACCGTCTCGAATTCCCCGCTCTCCAGCGCCTTGATCGCGATATCGGG
>CP070648.1:172391-179218 GCA_020354555.1 Armatimonadota bacterium
ACCGATTCGACGCAAAGCCGCCTAACGGAGTTCCGCGTCGCGTGGGATCGGCGGCCGGGACCGGGCAGCGCCCGGGGTGCACAGACGTTTGACTTGCGAGTGGCGCCGGGCTAGAATGCGCGCAAGGCACCGTGTGCCGGGGGCGGTGTTTGATGCGCGAGCGGGATGATCCGGCGCCAACCCGCGGCGATACTCCTCGGCGATTCGAGCGAGCTACCGTGCTCGGCTTGAGACGTACGGAGCTGACACAGTGAAGCGTCTTGGCATTGCTATGGCCGCGCTCTGCTGCATCATCATGGCCATTCAGACAGGAGGCTGGACGATGGAGAGTTACGACATTCCCGCCGCCGCTACGAACGACGCCGTCATGGCGAGCCCGGCGGAAGTGCAGGAGATGGCGGAGTGGGTCAGCATGGTCTTTGCCGGCGCCGTCCCGACGGGCGGGCCGCCGCGCGTGAGACTCGACGTGCGCCGCCAGGACTACAACGTGCTGCGGTTCGGGCAGTCGTGCATGGAGACGCCGATCAGGATCGGCGCGCAGGAGTTCGAGCGCGGGCTGGGGACGCATGCCAACAGCGAGATCGCCGTCATCGTGCCGTCCGGCGCAACGACTTTCAGGGCATTCGTCGGCGTGGACAACAACTACGACACCCAGGGCACGCGGGGCAGCGTTCAGTTCAGCGTCGAGATAGACTCCAAGGAGGTCTTCCGCACAGGCACGCTGCGCGGCGGTGACGAGCCGCTGGCAGTGAGCGCGGACATTCCGGATGGCGCTGCGGAAATCGTCCTCAAGGTATCCGACGCCGGGGACGGGCCGGGGTGGGACCAAGCCGACTGGGCGGAGGCGCGCTTCGTCATGGGCGACGGCAGCGTCAAATGGCTGGACGAGAACCAACGCGACACGATCCTCATGCACGCAGAACCGCCATTCTCGTTCGTGTACGGCGGCGCCCCGTCGGCGGATATCCTCAAGACCTGGGCGCGCACCGTCGAAACGAACGAGCGCGAGGATCGAGTAGAGCATCGGATTCAGTGGAAGGATCCGGCCACAGGCCTCAGCGTGAGCACGGTCACGACGGCGTTCAAGCACTATCCGGCGGTGGACTGGGTGCTCTACTTCGAGAATCACGGTCAGCAGGACACGCCGATCATCGAGGACATCCAGGCGCTCGATGTGCTGCTGCGCACGGGGAACTCGAAGCGCGCGGCGGTGCTCCATGGGCTGCACGGCGATTCGTGCGATGCGGACACGTTCGTGCCGTTCGAGACGAGCCTGGCCACGGGCGGCAACATCGACATGGCGCCAACCGGCGGGAGGCCGTCTTCGATCAGCGCGTTTCCTTTCTTCAACGTGCAGTACGCTGACGAAGGCGTCATCACGGCGATCGGCTGGTCGGGGCAGTGGGCGGCGTCGCTGGAGCGCTCCGAGAGCGGCCCGACGCGGCTGTGCGCGGGGATGGAACTGACCCATCTGTCCCTGCATCCCGGCGAGCGCATTCGCACGCCGCGCATCCTGCTCATGACGTGGCAGGGCGACCGCGTGACGGCTCACAATCGTTTCCGCCGCCTGCTGCTGTTCCACTACGTGCCGCAAGAGAACGGACGGCCGGTGCGCCTGCCGGTCGCGTCGCAGTGCTTCGACCGCTACAGCTGGACCCGGCCCGAATGGGCCACGGAAGCCGGCCAGATCAGCGCCGCAAGATTCGCACGAGACGTGGGCTGTGACGCGCACTGGCTCGATGCGGCGTGGTTCGAGAGCGGGTTCCCAAATGGGGTCGGCAACTGGTACTGCAAGCCGGATGAATTCCCGAACGGCTTGAAGCCGATCGCGGATGCGTGCCATGAGCTGGGCCTGCGCTTCGTCGTGTGGTTCGAGCCGGAGCGGGTCGCGGCGGGTTCACTGATTGCGCAGGAGCATCCGGGATTTGTGTTCGGCGGCGCGAACGGCGGCCTGTTCAAGCTGAGCGATCCGGAGGCGCGGCGCTGGCTGACGGATCTCCTCTCACAGCGCATCACCGAGTTCGGGATAGATATCTACCGCAACGACTTCAACATTGACCCGCTGTCATTCTGGCGCGAGAATGACGCCCCGGACCGGCAGGGCATGACGGAGATTCGTTACGTCGAGGGGCATTACGAGATGTGGGATGAGCTGCTCGCGAAGCATCCGGGACTCGTCATAGACAACTGCTCCAGCGGCGGGCGGCGCATTGACTTCGAGACAATCCAGCGCTCGGTGCCCTTGTGGCGCAGCGACACGAGCTGCTCGCCGGGGCATCCGGACTGGAACCAGTCCCAGAGCCACGGCCTGAGCATGTACGTGCCGCTGCACACGGCGTGCGGCTGGACGCCCGACCCCTATGAGTTCCGCAGTTCCGCCACGGGCGGAGCGATCTGCCAGTTCGATTATCTGCATCCGAGTTTCCCGGTCGGACTGGCGAAGGCGACGCTGGCCGAGGCAATGGAGAACCGCAAGTTCTGGTACGGCGATTTCTATCCCCTCACCCACTGCTCGACGGATGCGACGCACTGGGCGGCGTACCAGTTTCATCGGCCCGATCTCAACGCAGGGCTGGTGCTGGTGTTCCGGCGGCCGGAGTCGAACTACTCGGCGCTCGTCGTTGCCCTGCGCGGACTCGACGCGGACACAACCTATGCCGTCGAGTTCATTGATGATGCGCGGCACCGGACCGAGCGGACGCTGACCGGCCAGCAGTTGATGGCGAACGTGGAGCTCCGGCTCGCACAGAAGGGCACCAGCTTGCTGATTCGGTACAAGGCGGCCGGCTAGACAGGCGGGCTACGGACGGTAGGCGCGGCCGCGGTGGCGGATGTTTTCGACGGCGATCACGCGGTTCGCCGGATCGACCTGGTAGACGATGCGGTAATCGCCGACGCGGTAGCGGCGCGATCCTTCCAGGGGCCCCAGCAGCTTGACCCCTTGGGTGGGGTCCTTTTGAATGGCTCGCAGCGCGGCGACGACGCGGGATCGCACATCCGGGGCCAGATTGTGCAACTGCTTGGCCGCGCGGCGCGACAGCCTAACCGTCCAGGCGCTCAAGCAGGGCCTCCAGGTCTTCCACGCGGCCGGAGGCGATGTCTGCCCGCCCCTTCACGATGCCTTTCAACTCCTCAGGGTCGGCGAGCACCTCCAAGGTCTCCTTGACACTGCGATACTGCTCCTCACTCATGAGGACGGCGGCCGGCGCGCCCTTGCGGGTGAGGCTGAAAACCTTGCCCTGCTGCTGAGCATCTCTCACCAAGGCGAGCAGATGCTTCTTGGCTTCGCTGACGGACATGGTGGTCACGCGAGTTCCTCCTGCGCCTATCGCGCCTATTGTACCACAAAAATGGTCATCAGTCCCGGGGGCTGGAGGAAGATGAAGTGCACGACTGGATAGAGTCCCACAGGCGGGATGTCCCCGCGCCGGACCCTGCAGGCAGTGCGCTGTCGGTGTCACTGTTCTCGTTGCACATGAACGACTTGTGTCCTTATGAGGCCGTGGTAGCGCACACTTGCCGGTATCTGGTATCGCCCTGTCACGAGTATCCCGCATTCGCGCTCACGTTGCCGTGAGGGAACCTGAAACGAGGCGGGCTGGAGCGCGACCCTTCACGTCGGCCCCGCTACCCTCACGTCGCCACCAGCGCCACCGCATCGCGCAGGGTGCAGACCCAGGCCATGTCCGCCTTCTTCTTCTTCGACTTCGCCGCGCAGTGCTGAAGCAGCGCCGGGAGCATCTTGTTCTCGGGATCGTGGACGTAGTGCGAGTACGGATGCCAGCAGATGATCCACAGCAGGCCGTTGTCGTAGGCGTAATCCGCGGCGGCCAGGTTGTAGTCAATCCAGTTGTCGAGCGCGTCCGCCGTCGTCCACGGCGCGCGCGAGCCATCGGGCACCGCCTTGTGGCCCCACTCCGCGCGCCACGCGTCGTATAGCTCGCGATCCTCCATCTTGACCGTCTCGAACCACACGCGGTCGGTGAAGCCCTGCAAGGGAAATTCGACGAGCCCGGTGTCGTAGGCATAGGGCAGGTCGCGCCCCGCCGCTTCGACAGCTTTCTCCACGGGCTGCTGCGCCAGCGTGTTGTCGTACTGACAGCTCACCCAGTGAAAGCCGTTCCGGATGATGACGCGCTGGTTCTCGGGTTTGCCGCGCAGGCCGTCCTGATAGCCCCCCGGGCCGCGCAGCACGGTTGACTTCCAGCCCAAGCGCTTCTCGAAGAGCTGGTTGGTCAGCGCCAGCTCTTCGTCAAGCGTCTTGATATCGGGCGTCACGAGCGCGATGTGGGAGTAGGTGTGCGAATCAACGACGTGGCCGCGCCGCAGTATCTCGCGCAGGTAGGTGACGTCTTCGCTCTCGACCAGGCCGTTGCCGATCTGGAAGAAGTGCAGGCGGACGCCGTGCTGCTCGGCGGTGTTGCAGAGGCGGAACATGTAATCCTGGAGCGCGGGCATGGTGCAGCCGTGGCAGATGAGGTCCGGCGCGTAGCCGCCGGCCATGTCGGTGTCGTAGGTCAGGGCGATGGCGCAGCGAATGCCCTCCGGCATTTCGATCTGAACCGCGTTGCGGTCTTCACTCGTCATGATTCAGTCTCCTCCTCTCCGGCCGAGGGAGAGGATTGAGGAAAGGGTCACCGACGACGCCGAGGCACCCTCACCCTTCCCTCTCCCTGACAGGGAGAGGGGTGGCGCGACAGCCCAGCCGCGCGCACGCAGCCATGAAATCGTCGAAGCCAATCGTATCACCCCAGTGGGTTTCGATGAACCGCATGCCCCAGCGGGTCGCGATTCGGTCGTCGATCGTGTCGGGCTGCTCGACCCCGAGCGTCGCCTCGCGGATCAGCAGCACCCGATAGCCGAGCGAGAACATCGGCCCCACCCCGCCCGGCGCATTGAGGATGCACATGTCCGTGGCGAAGCCGGTGTAGATGAGATTGACGATCCCTTGCCGTCGCAGCATGCGGTCGAACTGCGAGGTCTGATGCACGACCGGCTCGTCGGGCAGCGCGGCGACGACTTCGGCGATATCCATATGCGCCAGCCCCGAGCGCGTCATGTAATCCTGGCCGTGGCTGCGGAAGAGGACGGCGTCGCGATGCCCAGGTATCGCCTCGGGCGCTGGATCGCCGGTTCCCGCGGGTGGGGGATCGGCGTCGCACGTGAACCACTTCGGGTAATTGGCCGCGATGGACTCGGCCTGCACGTGATACACCGCCAGCCCCGCAGCACGCGCTGCGTCCATCGCCGGCCGGACGACGTCGTGCATGACGCGATATGCCTCGTCAAGGCATACGCGGTGCCCCATGCCGACGCAGTACTGCGGATCAGCCTCCGGGCCCCCGGGGCAGCCGATGTCCCAGCAGTGAAGGGACACGAACGCGGTCTGCGCCGCGTCCAAGTCCAACGCCTCCTCCGTATATCCCGCCGACTCCATGGGGATGGTGCGGTAGTAACGGCCCTTGAGATTCAGGACGCGGCTCATGGTTTGCCCTACGGGTTCGATCGAGTGCGGCTTTCGCGAAGTCGCGAATGCCGCGCGCTCACGGTGCGCGCGCCGGCAATCGGGTTACGCCCGGTAATGCGCCACCACCTTCCCGACGATGCGTGCGATGTCCTCGACGTCGCGTTCGCTGTACTTCTCAGTGAACGGAAAGCGCAGCATATGATCCACATACCATTTCGCATTCGGGGTATCGGCGGCAGAGTAGCCGCGACCGAAGTAGGTATCGGACGCACCGCCGGGCAGCGCGCCGGCGCCGTACGTGCGCCGCAGGTCGTTGAGCAGGTCGTGACTGTCGGGCACGAGGTAGTAGCGGCCGGAACCGATGCCGCGCAGCCCCTCCGCGGCCATCGCGCGGGCGAGGTCCGGCAAGCCGACGCGCATTGCCTCAACCTCAACGAGGAAAGGATAGATCCAGTATACCGCATCGCCGCGCTCGGGCACGGGACTCGGTGTCACGCCGTCAATCTCGGCAAGCAGTCGCGAGAGCCGCGCGCCCAACTCCCGCCGCCGTGCCACCAGTTCCGGCAATGCCTCCAACTGCGCCATGGCGAGCGGCATGCGCACATTGTCGAAGCGGTAGTTGCATCCCAGCACCTTGTGGCGGCGGCCGTAGTCGGGGTCATCCACGTACGACCCACGGGTGCCGGCGAAGTTCGCGGCGCGCTGGTAGAGCTCCTCATCGCTGGTGATGATGGCCCCGCCGCTGCCGCACGACAGGTGCTTCTCGCCGTCGAAGCTGAAACACCCCATCGCGCCCAGTGTCCCCGCCTTGCGACCGGCGTACTCGGCGAGCGGCGCCTGGCAGACGTCCTCGATGATCGGCAGGCCACGCCGTTCCGCGAGGGCGACAATCGGCGCCATGTCGCACGTGATGCCCGCCCAGTGGACGACGGAAAGCGCGCGCGTGCGGTCGCTGATGACCGCCGCGATGGTGTCGGCGGTGATGTTGCCCGTGAGACGGTCGGTGTCGGCGAAAACGGGGATCGCGCGCTGGGCGACGATGCCGTAGATCGTGCCGTAGTCGGTGACGGGGCTGACGACGACCTCGTCGCCGGGGCCGGCGCCGCACGCCGCGCAGGAGACGTGGTTGGCGGCCGTGCAATTGGCCACGGACAGCGCGAAGCGCGCGCCGTTCGCCTCGGCGAAAGCGCGGTCGAAATCCGGCGCCTCGGTGAGCCCGCTGGCGATGAGGCGCTGGTAGTACTCCTGCGCCTTCGATGGCCGCCGGCGGGCAAGCGGCTCTGCGAGGTTGTAAAGCTGGTGGCATTTCTGAATCTGACGGCACGTCTCGGCCGACTCCACCAACTGAGGGTCGCGATCC
>CP070648.1:179318-181924 GCA_020354555.1 Armatimonadota bacterium
GGCCTCGTGCCGGCAGGCGACAATGTTGCCTTGCCGATCCACCGCGAGGCCGTTGGCTTGGCCGCTCGGCTTCGCGAAGGCGGAGATCTTGCCCTGAGCGTCGAGCTGCTGAATGGTGTTGGCGGGGATATCGCTGAAGTAGAGATTGCCCTTGCGGTCCCACGCGGGGCCCTCGGTGAACTGGAAGCCGCCCTGGATCTTCTGCGCGGCGGCGCCCTCGGGCAGAATCATGCCCCACACGTCGGCGAGGGTGTTCGCTCCGGCAGGCCAGTAACGCAGCAGCAAGTCGCGCGTCTTCTTCACGCCCTCGACGGGATCGCCGCCGCCCTCGAACTCGATAGACAGCGCGCGGTCATAGCCGGCGGCGCGCACATACGCGAGGATGCGGCCGAACTCCATGCGCGCCTCTTCGCCGACCTCGTCGAAAACGTGAGTCTTCGCGTGCGTGTGATACGCATACGGGGCGAGCTTGCGGCACGACTCGTAGCGCACCTCGGCGGGCCAGTTGCCGAAGTCGAGGCACGAACCCACCCACTCGCGGTCGGTGAGTTCGATGATGCGCAGGATGTTGTCGGCCGTCGCGGAGACGCCGCCGTGGTTCTCGATGGTGATCTTGATGTTGAGTTCCTTGGCGAGCGGCAGCATGCGATTGAACGCGGCGGCGACGCGCTCGACGCAGAAGGTCTCCTCGCGCTCGGCATCACCCGTGCCCCCGACGTTCAAGCGCACGACGGGGCAGCCGAGATACGCGGCAGCCTTGAGCTTCATGACGTTACTCTCGATCTGTTGCTCCCACAGTGCGTCGTCGGGGTTGGCGAGGTTGCCCTCCATGATGAGACAGGTGGGGGTGCGCTGATGTTCCGCCATCGCCGCGTTGAGCTTGTCCAGGTAGTCCTGGTCCCACGACGTGAAGAACATGTCGTTGAACGTCACCCCGGGGATATCGAGCTGCACGTAGAGTTCCGGCACCGTTTCGAGGGTGAGTTCGCCCTGGCCGAAGAGCTGGCGCACGCTGTAGGTGTCACAGCTTATCATGCCGGGTGTCGTGTGGTTCTCGACGGCGGCGTAGCCGACCATGGCCGCGCAGACGAGCAGCAGGCAAACGACGGCGAGGACGAAGAAGACCGTATCCATTTTGCACCTCATGATGTAGTTCGGGCGGCGCCGGATATCCGCTGCGCGTTACCCCGCCGGCGGGGTTCCCGCCCACTTCGAGCCGCGCTGCAAGAGCAAGCGGAACATCTCGTGCTTGCACGCGTCGGGGTTGTGCCCGAGAGCGAGATAAAACACGCGCCCCTTGCCCCACGGCTTGATCCACGCCACGGGCATGGCGGTGCCCTTCCACAGCGCTGAGGCCAGAACGCGGACGCGCGGGTCGTAATCGACGATGTACTGCTCGTCCTCGACCACGAACTCGTCGAGCCCTTCAGTTATCGGATGCTCCGGGTCAACCACGCTCACCTGGTAGGAGCGGAAGTGCGGGTGGGTCACGAAATACCCGCCGACCATGGCGCGGTACTCCGGGCAATCGCGGAAGGAGTCGGCGCCGGAATGGCAGGTCGCGAACCCCTTGCCGGAGGCGACGAAGTTGAGCAGACCGTTCTTCTGGGCGTCGGTGATCTCGCCGACGGTGTAGTAGAACACGACGAGGTCGTACGGATCGAGTTTCGGCGCCTCCAGCACCGAGAGGTCTTGCTCGACGTACGCGATGTCGAAGTCTCCCGTCTCCTTTAACGCGTCTTCCATCAGGGGGCCGCAGCCCTTGTAGTCATGAATCTCGCCGCCGGCAAACAGCAGCGTCCTAATCTTCGCCATGCACTCCTCCTGATTCACCGTGAAGCGGGCGCCCGCCCGGTCGCGCAGCCTGCGCTGGAGCCAACTCTCCCCGTCATTTGCACGCGCGGAGCCAATATCCTTCCGCGCCGCGACACAGAGCACTCGGTGCTCGCCCGAAGGCGGGACGAAGATTCGCTTGCCGCCGCGCCAGGTGATGGTGCCGGACGGACCAGCTTCCCCTGTCGCTGTATTGAACCACTCGACACGGTAGGCCCCTGCGGGCAGCAGCAGGCGGAACGCCCCGGCGCCGGGTTGATAGACCAAGTACTCTTCGCCTGAGTTGAACAGGCAATAGCGCGTGGACGACGGCGCGGCCGAGTCAGCGGCCTGGGGACTCATCGCTGCGAGGTCCAGCCGCTCGGCGCAGCTGCGGGTATGCCCCATCGCCTTGCGGATCCGTTCGTACTCCGGGGTGTCCTTGCCCCACGGATTCGGGTAGTGGGGGTCCATGAACACCGGATGATGCCCGCGAGTGAAGCTTTTCCACACCCACGACGCATTGCCGCCGACGCACCAGAGGTGGTCGGTGTCGAGGATGCTGATCTTCGCGCCATCGGCGGCGGGAACGACCTTACGATAGTCCCCCATGCTCGCCGAGTTGAGAGAGACGACGTCGGCCGGGCTGTCGAGCAACAGCGCGTTCGTGCGGTGATTCTGCCCGCGTTCCATCGTCGCAGTCTTCCACACGAGATGCTGCTTGGACCCTTGGCGCCGCTCGTAGGCTTTGATATGGAGAATCATGTGATTCTGCCAGTTGTCGGAGTTGAGCA
>CP070648.1:182024-191374 GCA_020354555.1 Armatimonadota bacterium
CGCGATCAAGATCGCCCAGGCCGCGGCGATGAACGAGAACCTGCACAGCGTCATCTACTGCAACACCGACCGCGAGCTGTGGGTCGCCAACGCCATCGGCATGACGCGTGCGTCGGAAACGCCGTACAAGCACTTCCGCATGGCGGACCTGCTCGCCGCGCAGCCGCAATAGCTCGTCTTTGCACGGAGTCCTGGCGGCAGATTCGTGGGGGCACGGCAAGCTGTGCCCCTACCCGCCCTCTGACGCCCGGAGGTTCGCATGAAAGCCGCACTTCTCACGGCAGGATTGATGTTCCTGTGCACCGGCGGCGTCGGCGCCCAGGTCGCACCGGGCCTCGCGGCCGGCCTCGACACCCTCTACCGTCTGTGGGATGGCGAAACGAAGCAAGTCAACTCGTTGTGGCCCGAGAACCCGGAAGAACTCCGGTTCGGCGAAGGCCGCTCAACCGTCGTCATGGCCGATCTCAAAGGCCCGGGCGTCATCACCATGATCCACTTCGCCATGCCCGAGACGATGCGACTGAACCGCGACACGGTCATCCGCATCTACTGGGACGGCGAGGAGAACCCCAGCGTCGAAGCGCCGCTGGTGGACTTCTTCTGCGACCCCAACGGCGTCATGGAGCGAGTGGACACCGCCCTCGTCAACAAGAAGCGGGGCTGGAACTGCTACTTCCCCATGCCTTTCGCGAAATCTGCGCGCATCGAGGTAACCGCGGATAACCCGCGCTACCCCAACGGCATGTGGCAGATGAACCCGTGCTACGGCTACGTCATGTATCGAGCGCTCGAGGAGATCCCGCGCGATGCCGGTTACTTCCACGCCACCTGGCGGCAGCAGACCGTGCTGCTCGGCAGCGCTGACTACCGCGTCGTTGAGGCGTTCGGCCCGGGGCAGTTTATCGGCTGGAACGTCACCGTGCGCGGCGTCGGCGCGCCCAACGCCGGCTACGTCGTGGATGAGAACGTGAAGTTCTACGTGGACGGCGAGCGCGAGCCGTCCATCGAATGGCAGGGCATAGAGGACGCGTTCGGCTTCAGCTACGGCTTCCCGGAGCAGGGCAACACCTTCTGGTACACCGGCTACCAGCCCTACTACAACGGCGCCGCCGCCTATCGCTTCACGCTCAACGACCGCATTTCATTCAACCGTTCCCTGCGCATGACCGTCGGCTTCGGGAAAAACGAGGCGCCGTGGTTTCGCGAGGTGTTCTCCAAGCCCGAAAACCCACTCCAATTCTCGAGCGTCGCATACTGGTATCAGAAGGAGCCACACCGGCCATTCGCTTCTCTGCCTGCGTGCCGTGCGCGTCGGCCGTTGCTCTTCCCGGAATCGGCCCAGAAGTACCGCGACGCCGGCGAGACGCTTGTTGTTCGCTGCGGCAGCCGAGACGGCGACGAGGAGTTCTGCGACGACGGCTGGGACTTCGTCTTCCGCAAGGGCTATGCGTACGCCGGCTGGCCTACCGAAATCAACCACTGCTGGGCGGATTACGATTCCCTGGAATTCGATATCACCTGCCCGAAAGGCGCGTCGGGAACGCTGCGCCTGTTCATCCTCGACGGCGACGGTCTCGCGGGCGGTCGGCGGCAATCGGTCTCCGTATCCGACCGGCTCATCGGCGAATACGAGAACTACCGCGTCGGCCGCTGGATTGATGTCCCGGTCTCCGCAGGTGATACGGCCGACGGCCGCATTCCGGTCGTCATGAAGAACCTCCAGCCGAATGGCAACGCCGTTGTCTCGCTCATCCGCTTCGTCAGATCGTAGGGCAGGGGACCTTCCGCGCGCCGGACTCGTCCGCCACGTTCTCCACGGAGACATCGAATCGGGGCGCGTGTGATTGCGCCTGCCGCGGACATCAGCGGCGCGGCACGGGCCGCAAACGCCATCCAGGCTGGCAAGCCCTTGCTTGGCTCCCCGGCTGCCTGGAATGATTCGTGGTATAATACGGCCGAGAGGGCCATGCGGCTTCGATCATTGGGTGACATCATGCCCGTGACCAGGCTTGCGCGGTTCATCATCCTTCTCGCACTCGCTGGCTGCGTTACCTTCATCCTCGGCCACTCGGCTTGCGCCTCCGACCGCGTCTTCGCCTACTACTACCCCTGGTACGCCAACCCGGCGTTCGACGGCTACTGGTTCCACTGGAATGACGCCGGCTTCACCCCGCCCGACGACATCACCTCGAACTACTATCCCTCCCTCGGCGCCTACAGCGTCAATGATTCGGCCGCCCGCTCCCAGCATATGGCGTGGGCGGCGCAGGCGGGCGTCGGCATCATCGTCTCCAGTTGGTGGGGGAGGACATCCTTCGAGAACGCGGCGGCACCCGGCGTCCTCGATGCGGCTGCGGCGCAAGGGCTCAAGGTCTGCTTTCACCTCGAACCCTACGGCGGACGCACCGCCGCCTCGACCCGCGACGACATCGCCTACATCTACTCCACCTACGGCAGTCACCCCGCCTTCCTGCGCGTCAGCCGCCCCACTAAGTGGGGGCCCAGCGGCGCCGCGAGAGGCGTCTTCTTCGTCTTCGCCCCCGGCGATATCACCGACGCCAACTGGCGGACGATGCTCAACGGCATCCGCGGCACCGGCAACGACGCCATCGTCCTCGCCAGCGGCGGCGTGGACTGGATCGACCGTTGCCACTTCGACGGCATCTACCTCTACGCGCACCAGGTCGGCTCCGACGGCAGCGATCTCGCTTCCCTCAGCGAGCAGGTCTCAGCGCTCAACTCTATCTTCTGCGCCGGCGTCGGCCCGGGCTTCATCCATACGCGCATCGGCGGCACCATCAACAAGCCCCGCACCCCCGCCGGGTACGATACGATGTGGCGCTATGCCGTCGACGCCGCCCCGGAATGGCTCGGCATCACCTCCTTCAACGAATGGCACGAAGGCACGCAGATCGAGCCCGCCGTTCCCAAAACCATCCCCGAGTTTACGTACCTCAGCTACGAGGGCCACTACGGCCGCTACGGCGCCGACGCCGAGACCATCTACATCACGCGCACGCGCGCCTGGGTGGACGCGCTCGAGCACGATTACATTTTCGAGGACGTCTGGCCGGTGTATTGGGCGTTCCGCCAGATCGAGGCGATTTACCGCGAGGGCATAACGGGGGGATGCTTGGTCACTCCGCTGTTATACTGTCCCGAAGCGCGCGTAACGCGCGGGCAGATCGCCGCGTTCTTGACGCGGGCAATGGGACTTGCGCCCCTGTCGCCGGGGGCGCCGACCTTCGCAGACGTGGCCCCGGAGCACCCGTTCTACGGATGCATCGAGGCGCTGTACGACGCCGGCATCACCGCCGGATGCTACTATGACCCGGGGCCGCCCGAGGTGCGGCGTTACTGTCCCACGAGCACGGTGACCCGCGGACAGATGTCGGTCTTCCTCGCCCGGGCGACAGGCCTGAGCCCGGTCTATCCGGGCGTGCCGACCTTCGAGGACGTGCCCGCGGACCATCCGACGTTCGGATACATTGAGGCCATCTACGCGGCCGCCGTCACGAGCGGGTGCTACTACAACGCGGGGCCGCCCGAGATCCGGCGCTACTGCCCCACGACGAGCGTCAGCCGCGCGCAGATGGCCATGTTCCTGACGCGGGCCTTCAGCATACCGCTGTAGCTCATGGCGCGTGCTGCGGGCCCGACGCGTAGCCGTCGAGCGCAATCCGTCCGCCCTAGCGCTGCCGCACAGCCAGAAACTCAGTGAGCCGCCGCAGATCATCTTTCGCGGCTGACTCCAAACGCAGGCCCTCCAGCGCGCTCCATGCCCGGCGGTGGGTTTCAGCGGCGAGTTCCTCCGCGTGCTCGCGCGCGCCCACGCGGTCCAGAACTGCCACCGCGTCGGCCATGGCGCGCGGAGACGACGCGCCGCCGACGTCGCGCAGCGCGTGGCGATCTTTGTCCCTCCCGCGCGCCAGCGCCCAGACGACCGGATACGAGCACCGCCTGCGACTGAGGTCCCCTCCCACCGGCTTGCCCGTTTTCTGCGCGTCCCCCCAGATGCCAAGCACGTCGTCGCGTATCTGGAAGGCGACCCCAAGATCGAAGCCGAAATCACGGAATCCGTCGAGCGCTCTGTCATCCGCGCCGCCCAGCAGCGCTCCCGTCTCGGCCGCCGCGGAGAGCAGCGCCCCCGTCTTGCGCCCGACCATGTCCAGGTATTCGTCCTCCGAGACATCCCGGCCGTTGCGCAAGGCCACGTCGTGAGCCTGCCCCTCGCACAGCCTGGCGCACGCGCGGCTCAGAATCGCCGTCGCGCGCAGGCGGCGCCCGGGGTCGGCTGTCGCTTCCTCCGGCTCGGTGAGAACGGCATAGGCCAGTGAATACATGCAGTCGCCGGCATTGATGCCCTGAGCCTCGCCCCACAGCTTCCATACCGCCGGCCGGCCGCGGCGCGTGTCATCGCGATCCTCGATGTCGTCGTGAATCAGCGAGAAGTTGTGAATCAGTTCGATCGCTGCCGCCGCCGGGATCGCCGCGGCCGCATTCCCGCCCACGGCGAGGCACGACAGCACGCACAGCCGCGGCCGCACCAGCTTGCCCGCCGCGCTGCCCGCGGACTCCTCTCCCGCATCTCGGTCGACCGCGTCCCACCCCAGATGATGCAGCAGCATCTCGCGCAGCAGCGCCCCGCCCGCGCCGTTCAACTGCACGATGTGGCTGCGCATCATCTCAATGACGCCTTTCATTGCATCCTCTGGCAATACTAGCCCTCCCGAACTCATGCGCCCCCGGCATCAGGCGCGCACAGCTTACAACCCTCCGCTAAGATACGGACCCCATTGGTTACCGAGGTTCGTGCATTAGAGGAGGACGCAAGGGATGGCAGCGCCCCTCCCGAACGAACCTCGTCCGGAAGAGTCCGCGGGCATTACCGGTGCTCTCGTAATACCCGACACTCTATAGTATAGTCTTCGCTCACGACGCTGTCGAGGGGGCACGTCGTCAGGCACGGACTGGCAAACGGCAGGTCGCCGGTCGCCGAGCCCGCGCCGGAATGTGGGGGGATTCACCCCGCCGCTTCCGAGCGACGCCCGTCACACCTCGTGCCATTGCTCCTGCGGCAGGAACAGCGTCACCGCCGCGCCCGCGCCGGGCTTGGTCTCCGTCACCAGTGAGCCGCCGATCACAGCCATCATCGTGCCGTGCAGCGCAAGGCCGTGCCCCTCTGCGGGCTGCGCTTCGCTCGCCGCCGCCAGCCCGATACCGTCGTCGGCGATGCGCATCTCGAGGCCGTCGCGCCACGCCGCCGAGATGGAGAGATTGAGCTGGCGCTCAAGCGTGCCGCCGCGACCATGGCGTGCCGCGTTGCGGACAATCTCTTTCGCGGCGTAGAAGATGACGTCCCCGGTCACCGGCGGCAGCGCCCGCACGCGCTCCTCGGCCTCCGGCTCCACCTGCCACGTGATGCGGTCGAACTCGTGGGCGAATTCCGTTTCCACCATGCGCCGCACCGCCGCCACTAGCCCTAGCTCCGCGACCTGTGATGCGAGACCGGCCGGCATCTCGCGCAGCAGGGCCGAAATGCGCCGGTGCACCTCGGTCAACTGCGCCAGGGCGCCCGCACCCGCCTCGGCCGCGCCATGATTGCCCAGCCCCAACATCGCGGCGTGCAGAGCAGGCAAGACTTCATCGTGCAGCGCGCGCCGCGACTGCTGATCCAGCACCTGCATCTCGGTGAAGCGCTGCCGCTGCAGCGCCATCAGGCGCTGCGCCAGGTTGGCCCCCGCGATCGTATCCAGCAATCGCTCCCCGCTCGCGCGCGCGATCTCGATCTCCTCCTCCGAGTAGAGCCCGCCGTCCGCCTTCTCGCCCAGGCACAGGACCCCGATCATCCCCCGCGGACCCCACAGCGGCACCGCCAGCAGCGCGCCTCCATGCTCATCGGGCTCGAGCGCCACCGTCGTCACATCCGGCGACGCGCACCGGCTCACGAGTTCGCTCACGTTCACCGACACGGAGACGCCCTCGGGATACACAAGCGGCACCGGGATGAGCGACGACAGGCCGCCCGCGGGCACGAGGTACGCCGATTCGACGCCCAGCACGTCGCGGCATAAGGCGACGAACGGCTCGGCGGCGCCGGTCTCCGCCATCGCCTCGGGCTGCGACGTCAGCACCGCGTCGTAGACGTGCTCGCTCGCCACGAACGGGCGCAAATGGGAAATGTACTGCTCCCGCTCGCGATAGGACCGCCAACTGAAGACAGCGTACGTGAAGGCGACCAGCAGCGTTGCGAGCACGACGACGTACGCCGACGGCAGCTCCACGGCGAAGCTCCCGCCGACGGCAACGCCGTAGCCTGCGCCGAGGATCAGCACATTGTGCCACTGACGCCGCAGACCGCGCCGTGGCAGCGTCCGTGCCGTGAAGATCTCGTACGCGACGATCGCTTGTCCAAGCAGCACCACGGCGAGCGTGATCAGGGCCGTGATCACCAGGTCGAGCCACAGCATGCCGAGCGCCAGCCCATCCGGCACGACGTCGAGGGCGCCCGGCCCGTGGCGCAGCAGCCAGATCAGGGAACTCACCACCAGCATGCTCACCGTCAGCAGAGCCAGCGACGCGGCCGCCAGCCACGGCCGGGCACGGCGCCGCGCCGGTTCTCCCATCGGCCGCCGCGACGGCCCCGGGCGCGCCACCGCGTCGAGCGAGAAGCTGATGCACGACAGCACGAATACCGGATACAGCAGCACCATCACCGGGATGCCGAGCACCGCCGGCCGTGTCGACAGGTTGAAGCCGGTCCCGTGAACGGTGAACGGCAGCGGCCGCGCCATCATCAGCAGCACGAACAACGCGCCGACGAGCGCCAGCGCTGCCGCCAACAGCGGACGGTGCCGGCGGCGCAGAGCCGACTGGCCGCTGTCCCAGTACCCCGTGTGCCACAGCATCGCGATGTACCACGCGAACGGCGAGAAGATGACCGCGGTCCAGCCGAGAGGCCACCACACATTCAACTCCGAGCCGATGACCCGCGCGCTCTCCATGAGCACCGCGGAATGGCTGACGAAGACGGCGCCCCCGGCCAGCAATCCGCACCCCGCGAGCCACACGCCCCACCCGCGCCGCTGCGCGTTGAGCAGCACCGTCCCGCCCAGCCACACCAGCGCAATCGTGCTGAACAGCGACAGCGCCAGCAGCGCGAAGTACACCAGCGCGATCAGGACGATCAGTCCTCCCACTCGACCCATTCCCCTCGTTCGTTCATCACGCGCGCCGCGCCCTGCTTGTCCCACGAGATGAGCCGCCCCGAGCGGACGATCAGCGCGGCACGGGTGCGCGCCACCTTGTCGTCCGTCGCGCTCTCGCTCAGCCCCCACGCCGCGTAGATCTGCCCGTTGGTGCGGCTGATCGTGCGCTTGTCCCGGAATCCCATGCGCGCGGCAATCTGCTCGTTGGTCATCCCCTGCGCCAGCATGCGCGCCACCTCTTGCTCGTTCGGCTCGAGCACCGCCATCGGCGACTGCGCGTCTTTGTGCCGCACCTCCTGCACCCGCGCCTCGATCTCCGGGTCAATGAAGTTCTTCCCCGCCGCGGCATCCTGCAGCAGCGGCAGAATCATCTCCGGCAGCAAGTAGTTCGACTTCCGCACGTAGGCGTAATGGCTGAGAATGCCGGAACTGCGAAACCCGCGGTAATACGCCTCGTCATCCTGGATCGAGTAGAACACCACCGGCATGCGCGGCAATTCCCGCCGAATGGCGACCGCAGTCTCGATGCCGTTCATCTGCCCCGCAAGCTGCACGTCCAGCAGGATCACGTCGGGAGGTTGTCTCAGGCAGTAGTCCAGCGCATCCTCGCCGCACCCGCAGTCGTGCAGCACGCGCACCGCCCGCAGCCCCTCCAGCCCGGTCTTCAAGGCCGCGCGCAGCCGCTCGTTGTCCTCCACCACCAGCAGCTTGAGCATCGCCTCGCTCCTCATGCGTCCCGGTCCGCTATAGCAAACCGCAAATGCGGCCCCACGTCAAGCACTTGCGCCCTCCAGCGGCGCACCTGAGTGCGCAAACCACCGGCGTCAGTGGGTCGGCGCCACCCGCCCGTCAAGCCTAAGATGAAGTTGGAATCGGCGGCCATCTCGTTGATCCGGAGGTCAATTGACGTGAGGGTAAAGCTCATCCTGCCCGCCCTGACCGAAGCCAGGAGCCCGTTCTGGCGGCCGATCAAGTACTCTCTCTTCCCGCCCCTCGGGCTCGCCACTCTCGCCGCCTACCTGCGCGACGATGACGAGGTCACCATCCACGATGAGCACGTCGAGCCCCTCGAACTCGACGACGAGCCGGACCTGGTCGGCATTCAGGTCTACATCACCTCCGCCCGCCGCGCCTACGCGATCGCCGACCTCTACCGTCGCCGAGGCGTACATGTCGCCCTCGGCGGTCTGCACGTCACCGCTTTGCCCGAAGAGGCGCGCCGCCACGCCGACACGATCTTCCTTGGCCCCGGCGAAGACACCTGGCCCGCCTTCCTGCGCGACTTCCGCGCCGGGCGCCCGGCGCCCTCGTACCAGTCGAAGGTGCGCTCCCTGGTCGCTCAACCCCCGCCGCGCCGCGACCTCATCCAGCGGCATCTCTACCTCGCGCCGAACTCCCTCGTCGTCTCCCGCGGCTGCCCTCACGCCTGCGACTTCTGCTACAAGGAGTCCTTCTTCCGCGGCGGCGCCTCCTTCTACACGCAGACCGTGGATCAGACTCTGGCCGACATCGAACGCCTGCCGGGGCGGCATCTGTTCTTCGTGGACGACAACATCTTCGGACACCGCGACTTCGCCATCGCCCTGTTCGACGCCATGCTAGGCATGGGCAGGATATGGCAGGCGGCGGGCACGGTTCACGCCGCCCTCGACTCGGAGTTGCTGCACAAGGCCGTGGCGTCCGGATTGCGCAGCTTGTTCGTCGGGTTCGAAACGCTCAGCCCGGCCAACCTGCGCGCCCAGCGCAAGCATCACAACCTGCACGCCGATTACGACACCGCGGTCCGTCGCCTTCACGATGCGGGGGTGATGATCAACGGCAGCTTCGTGTTCGGCATGGACGACGATGACACAACAGTCCACGAGCGTACCGTGGAGTGGGCGATCAAGCGGGGAATCGAGACCGCCACCTTTCACATCCTCACCCCGTACCCCGGCACGAGACTGCACCAGCGCCTGGCGGCTCAAGGCCGAATCACAACCGCCAACTGGGATCTCTACGACACCCGCCATGCGGTGTTTCGACCAGCCAGGATGTCCGCCGGGCAGCTCGAGGCGGGATACCGCCGGGCGTATCGCGACTTCTATCGCTGGGGATCAATCCTTCGCGCCGCATCAGCGAAGGAAAGCGTCGCGGCACGCG
>CP070648.1:191474-202046 GCA_020354555.1 Armatimonadota bacterium
CGGCACGGTGGGGTACCCGGGGTACCCGTTCTACATGGCCGGCTCCTACTGGTGGGGGTGCTGCCATTTCGGCGGCGGCGACCCGCTCGCCGCGTCCGAGTTCTGCGGCGAATCCGGCGCGTTCTGGGACATCGCCTGGCTGCTCGGCTACATTAGCACAGATGAGTATCACGACTCGCAGGAGTACTGGGCGTGCTCCAACGCCGTGGGCAACTTCGACGATCCGGTGTGGAAGCCGATGACCGGCTGCCTCGGCTTCGGCGACCACGAGGGCTACAGCCACGAGTACACGCAGACCCATATCATCCCGCCGGAGTTGTATGCGGCGGTGGGTTACGGCGAGCCGCCGGTGATTCCGTGCACCATGCCGATGGGGTTCGTAGACGGTCACGTCAAGTACATGCGGCTGGGCTTCTACCAGATGATCTCGCTGCTGACGTCGCCCAACGAGCTGCAGTAGCTTGCGTTTCGACAGTATGGCACATCCTCGACTGGCCGGCGCAACCGCGGCGGCGGTTGCGCCCAGTCCGGCGGGATGCCGAGTGTGCCGGCCCGCCCGGTCGCAGCAGGGCGGGCCGGCCCACGAATACGTTGGATCTGCGGCGGAGGACGACCGTTTCACGGGACCCAAGGCGCGGCGGCGGATGCACCGCGATATCGGCCGGAAGCGCCGCACGGGGAGGTGCGACTCATGTGTCCCACACAGCTACCGCGGATAGTGGCGAGCGCGATTGTGGTGTTCCTAACGCTTGCTGCTGCGAGTTCTTTGACGGCGGATGGGGCGGCGGGATCTGAAGATAATGCCGAACACCGGAGGATGAGCGTGTTTGACAACTTTGGGTTGAACTTCGGGCTAGGGGCGATCCCCCTGCTGAGCGATGCCGAAACGCGCTCGATTTCGGCGGAGAATCCGGACGGGGCGCGCGGCGGGGGCGCGCGTGCGGTGCCGGATGCGCGCAGCGATGCGTCGGACCTCGGGCGGGGGTGGAAGGTCCGACCCTGCATCACGCTCGAAGCAGGCAGCACCACCACACTGGCGGACATTGACGGACCCGGCATCATCCAGCACATCTGGAGTACCGTGACCGAGAAGGCACTGCGGGACTGCGTCCTGCGGTTCTACTGGGACGACGAGAAGACCCCGTCGATCGAAACCCCGCTCGGCGACTTCTTCGCGCTGGGCCACGGCCTGCGGTACAACGTCGTATCCCTGCCGGTGGCGGTCAACCCGAACGGCGGCATGAACTGCTACTGGCCGATGCCCTTTCGCAAGCACTGCAGGATCACAGTCGAGAACCAGCGTTGGGAGCCGATTGAGGGATTCTTCTACCAAGTCACGTACAGCCTGACTCCGGTACCCGACAATGCGGCGTACCTGCACGCGCAGTGGCGGCGATCGGTGACGCCGCGCGAGGCGCCGCAGCATACCATCCTCGACGGCGTCAAGGGCGAGGGCCATTACGTCGGCACCTTCCTCGCCTGGACCCAGCTTGCCAACGGCTGGTGGGGTGAAGGCGAGATCAAGTTCTTCATTGATGGGGATGACGAGTTCCCGACTATCTGTGGCACGGGGACCGAGGACTACTTCGGCGGAGCGTGGGCGTTCGGCGATACTTTCACGGGGCCGTTCCTCGGGTACCCGCTGTGGCAGCGGAATCCCGGCCAGGTGCCGAAGCACGGCTTGTATCGCTGGCACATCATGGATCCGATCCGCTTCCGTCAGGACCTGCGGGTGACGATCCAGGCGTTGGGATGGTGGCCGAACGCGAAGTTCCAGCCGATGCAGGACGACATTGCGTCAGTCGCCTACTGGTACCAGGCGGAGCCGCACGCGGCGTTCCCGGAGCTGCCGGGGATCAAGGAGCGCTGGCCAAGGTAGTGTCCGAGCGGCACGGCACAGGTACAGCGGCTGGGCCGCGGCGAGGCGCGGTCGCCGCTCCGGTCCACGAAATCATTCCGAGGATATACGATGGCAGTGTTGGAGACAACGTGGCGTCTCGACGAGGCGCCCGGGTTGCTGGGGTACTGCAATCAGATGATCACCGCGCAGCGCGAGCTCGGCCACGACGTGAGCGAGGCGGAGCGGCTTGCGCTGGAAGCAGCGCAGGCGCTCGAGGCCGAGCGGCCTGAGCGCACGGTGCGCTTGGTGGCGCAGGCGCGGGCCGCGTTGCGGAGTTCTCCGCCGCTGCCCGATTGGCCGTATGTCGAGCCGACCGATCTCGAGGGGATCAAGGCGGAGATGCCGACGGTGCGGCCGCCGGTCGTCATATGCGAAGGCGACGCGACCCGCGACCGTATTCACGGCGGGTGGCTGGGCAAGAACATCGGCGGCGCGCTCGGCGGCCCGATCGAGGGGTGGACGCGCGAGCGCATCGCCGAGGCGTACGGCGAGATCAGCGATTACGTGCAGAAGCCGCCGAGCACACTCAACGACGATACGGCCTACGAGATCGTCGCCCTTCACGTCGTCGAGGACAAAGGGCGGGACTTCACAGCGACCGATATCGGCCTCGAGTGGGTCGAGCGCATTCCTCAGTCCTACACCGCCGAGCGCGTCGCGATCGAGAACCTGAGGCGCGGCCTGATGCCGCCGGAGTGCGCGTTGGTGGACAATCCTTACCGCGAATGGATCGGCGGACAGATGAAGGGCGAGGTGTGGGGGCTGCTGTGCCCCGGCCGCCCGGCGGACGCGGTCGAGTACGCGTATCGCGACGCGATTGTCGCGCACGAGCGCAACGGCGTCTACGGCGAGCTGTACGACGCCGCGCTGATCGCCACGGCATTCGTCGAACGCAACCCGCGCACGCTGCTCGAGAGCTGCCTGGGATTCGTGCCTGCGCGTTCGCGGTTTGCCGAGGTGGTGCGGGACTCGATCAGATGGTGCGACGAGTCGGGCTCTTGGCTGGAAGCATGGGAGAAGGCGGAGGCGAGCCACGCCGGGCGCTACCATCCCGATCACACGTTCCCGGCGATCTGCGCGGTTGTGATCGGCCTCCTCTTCGGCGAGGGCGACTTCGAGCATTCGACCTGCATTACCGCCAGTTGCGGACTCGACACCGACTGCAGCGCCGGGCAGACCGCCGCGATCATGGGCACAGTCCTCGGCGCGTCCGGCATTCCTGAGAAGTGGAAGGGCCCCCTCGGCGACGACTTCGAGACCTTCGTGGTCGGCTACGAGCGGTTGAAGACCTCCGAGGTCGCCGAGTGGACCTGCCGGCTGAGCCAGAAGCTTGCGTGACCGCGGCGGCGCGCGCGGCAGCCTGACGGCGTAGAGCGAGCGGCAGACGGGCCTCCGCCGGCGGAAGCGCCACTGTCGCACCGTCGGCTCGGAGGAGGCCATCATCGCGTCCATTGCGGCCGGCCCTACGGTGCACGAACCCGCCGTCACCCGCCGCGCCATCGCCGTCGGCCTCGTGGGCACCGCCGCCCTCGGCGTCATCACGCCGTGGACCGAACTCTACCTGCGCGGGACATGGATCGCCGCCTGCCACCTGCCGATCGGCGCGTTTGTGCTGTTCGCGTTGTGGGCGGGCGGCGTCAACGCGCTGTTACACCGCCTGTCGCCGCGCTGGTGCATGACGCGGCGCGAGGTGCTGGTCAGTTACCTCATCATGCTCGTCGCGGCAGGCATCCCGTCGTTCGGCCTGACTGAATACCTCCTGCCGACCCTGGCCGGCGCATTCTACTTCGAGACCCCGGAGAACGGATGGCAGTCCCTGTTCTTCCGCCACATCCCGCAGTGGTTCGTGCCGGTGGATCTGCGCGGCTATCCCGCGGTCGCTGGGACGATGAGCGACAACTGGGTGTACGGCGTTTACGCGTGGCTGCCGAAGTGGCTCCATCCCGCGGGCCCGGAGATCATACGGCAGTTCTACGAGGCGATCCCCGACGCGCAGCGCATGGGCCCGGTGGGCCTGCTGCGCACGATCCCGTGGGGCGCGTGGCTGATCCCGATGGCGGCATGGACCGCGATGGCCTACACGCTGTTCTTCATCCTGCTCTGCATCACCGTCGTCCTGCGGCGCCAATGGGTCGAGCGCGAGCGCCTCGCCTTCCCCCTGGTGCAGATTCCGCTCGACATCACGCGCAGTGAGCCGGTGACCGCCGCGCTCCCGTCGTTCTTCCGCAGCCGTGTGATGTGGGCCGGCTTCGCGATCCCGTTCATCGTTCATTCGATGAATGGGCTGCACGTGTACTTGCCGGCGGTGCCCGACCTCCCGGTCGCTCACGACCTGGCGCACTACTTCAGGTCGTGGCCGTGGAACCAGACCGGGATGCTCGGGATCTGGACCCATTTCAGCGTCATCGGGTTCAGCTTCCTCATCCCCACCGACCTGTCGTTCAGCCTGTGGTTCTTCTACTTCGTGTATCAGCTCGAGACGATCGGGGTGGTGGCGCTAGGCTATGCCCTTGATTACGTCCCGACCTACTCGACGCCGACCTTCGCGGCGTACCAGATGTTGGGGGCGTTCTTCATGCTCGGCGGCGGCATGGCGTGGGCCGCGCGAGCGCATCTGAGGACAGTGTGGGATCGTACGGTTGCGGCGGTGAGACAGCAGGGACCCGCGGAACCAGATCGCGAAGCGCCCGACGCGGACGAAGCCTTGCCATACCACGTCGCGGTGCTCGGCCTCGGCGCGGGCGCCCTGCTTCTGGCGGCGATCCTCTCGACCGCGGGGCTCGACTTCGGAATCGCGCTGCTCTCGATCGTGCTCTTCCTGATCACGGCGATCGTCCTCACGCGATTCGTCGCGGAGGGCGGTTTGCTGTTCATCGCCGCGCCGTTTCGCCCGTCCGATATCATGATCGCCGCGGTCGGCACGCGACCGCTGGGGGCACACAACCTGACCGTCCTCGCCTACGTCGAGCGCGCACTTGCGCTGTTCGACGTGCGCTCCTTCATCATGCCGTCATTCATGGACGCGTGGCGCATGTGCGACGCCGCGCAGGTGCCGAAGCGGCGCCTGCTCCCGGCGTTGGCGGCGGGGGTCGTGATCGCGACGGTGGTGAGCTACGCCGCGCTGATCATCCTGGCGTACCGCTATGGCGGGGTGACGTTGGAGCAATGGTTCCTCATCTCGTCGCCGCGGGAGCCGTTCGTGGTGCTGGCCTCTTACCTCACCGACCCGCGCAAGGCCAGCCTGGCCGACATCGAGTTGACCGGGGTCGGCGCGGTGGCCACCTGGGCGCTGATGGCGCTACGCGCGCGCTTTGTCGGTTGGCCGCTGCACCCGATCGGTTATGCGATGGGCCCGAGCTGGCCGATGATCCAGCTGTGGTTCTCGATTCTCGTCGGGTGGTGGTTCAAGTGGCTCATCCTGCGCTGGGGAGGGATGAGCCTGTTCCGCAGGGCGCGCCCGTTCTTCCTCGGCCTGGTGCTGGGCGAATTCGCGACCGCCGCGCTATGGATTGTGATTGACAGCATCAGCGGCGTCCGCGGTCACCGCTTCTTCCTGTTCTGAGGAGGCCCCGCGGCGGCCGCGGCGAACCTGGAGCACGGCGCAGTGACGGGAGTTGGGCTCGCCTCGTCTTGACAAGGGGACACCGGGCTGCTATGCTGTGCCAGCGACGATGAAGAAGAGCAGGCAGAGCATGTATAATCCGTTTTCACTTCGTGGGGATCTGCGCGCCACCGCGCGCGTTTCGTCCATGCTGCCTGCTGGTCCACCCTGACGCCCTAACCGTAACCGCATAGCAAGCGACACCGGCGAAACCACAGGCAGACAGAAAAGGCCTGTGGTTTTCGATTTTGTTGGGGGAGGTTACCGGGATGAGCGACTGCGAGGCCGGCGGGACGAAGCGGGGACCGGATGTCATCAAGGGCGAACGCGTGCTGCTGAGGCCGCTGCGGGAGAGCGACCTCGAGGAGTCGCTGCGCGTGTGGACGCCGGAGCTGCGGCACATGTACGGCGGGAGCCTGACCTCGCCGCGGCGGCCGACGATGGAGGACCGGCGGCGGTGGTTCGAGCGGGTGCAGCGGGGCGAACAGGGTCACTTCCACGCAGTCGAGGCGGACGGTCGGTACATTGGGCACGCGACGGTCGAGATGACGGACGAAGGCAGCCGACGTGCGCGGTTCCGCATCGGCATTGACAACCCCGATTACTGGGGCAAGGGCTACGGCACGGAAGTGACGCGGCTCATGCTGCGCCTCGCGTTCGAGGAGATGGACTGTCATCGCGTGGCTGTCCGCGTGGCCGCGTACAACGCGCGCGCGATTCGGTGTTACGAGAAGTGCGGGTTCCGCCACGAGGGCGTGGAGCGGGAGAGCTTCTTCGCGGACGAGGAATGGCACGACGATGTGATGATGGCGATGCTGCGCGGGGACTGGCAAGAGCTACAGGAGGCGGCGCTGGGCACGGGCTCCGTGCGAATTCGCGCGTTCACGATTGCCGACTACGAGCAGGTCGCGGCGCTGTGGCACGCGGCCGGGCTGGGCCCGCGTCCCGCGGACGCGCGCGACGAGGTCGCCAAGAAGCTGCGGCGCGACCCGGATCTGTTCCTCGTCGCCTGCGCGGGAGAGCGGATCGTCGGCACGGTCATCGGCGGGTGGGACGGGCGGCGGGGCTGGGCGTATCGCATGGCGATGCATCCGGATTATCAGCGGCGCGGACTCGGACGGGTTCTGATGCGGGAACTGGAAGAGCGTTTGGTCGGCAAGGGGGCGATTTCGATCAACGTCATCTACAATACGGACAACGAGCGAGCGCGGGCATTCTACCACAGCCTGGGATATGAAGATCGCCGCGAGGTGAGTGTGATGGGGAAGGCGCTGTGAGGCGCGCGCGGGGGAGGACGCGCGCTGATAGATCGCAGGCGAGGACCCTTCGACCGACGCTCAGGATAAACGCCCGCGCCACCAACTGGGCTACGCAAGCGAGACGCTTGCGCCACCGGATGTGGTCGCGAGACCGTGTGCGTCGCTGCCGCGAACGCATCCCGTTCGTCGGGGCAGGCCGCCCCGACCCGTCGGTGCGGGAGAGAGTGAAGGCCACGCCGTCTGCACAGCCGTTTCCGGGTCACCCTCACCCGCGCCGCTCACGCGGCCCGGCCTCTGCGCCGCAGGCGCACAAGTCCCTGGTAGGGAGAGGGTTGTAGGTCTGCGCGCGGGGCACAGGCCCTTCGGCCACCGCTCAGGACAGGCCGCGCGCCCGAGAGCGACGGGCGCGGTCCTTAGCGATCATAGTTGTCAACGGCAGTGGAGGTATTGTGCGATGAACGAAGTGACGGTGCTGTTGCGGCCGATTACCGAGGAGGACCTGCCCGACCGTGTCCGCTGGTTCAACGATCCGGGGGTGACCGAGTGGCTGGTGCGTGAAGGGGGCGAGCGTACCCTTGAGCAGGAGCGCGAGTGGTTCGCGCGGATCTCGTCGCCGGAATGCACGCAGATGGTGCTGGCGATCGAGGCCGCCGGTCACCATATCGGCGCCACGGCGCTGCACTTCAGCGACGATGCCCCGATCGCGACCTTCGGCATTGTCATCGGGGAGAAGTCACGCTGGGGCCACGGCTGGGGCATCGCCGCCACGCGGGAGATGCTGCGGATCGGTTTCGAGGAACGCGGCCTGCACCGCATTCAGCTCGAGGTGTGGGCCGGGAACCCACGCGCCATTCGCTGCTACGAGAAGTGCGGCTTCCGTCACGAAGGCATGCTGCGCCAGGCCGTCCTCAAGCGCGGCGCGCTCGTGGACCTGGTGGTAATGGGATTGCTGCGCGAGGAGTGGCAGGCGTTGCAGCAGTGTCCGTCCGACGGCTTGTGCGAACTCGGTCCTCAGGATGTCGCAGACATCATCGGCGTCTGGGAGCAGGTGGGGTTATGGCCGCATGTTGGCGAGGATCGGGAGGTCGTGAGGCAGGCGCTGATGCTGAGACGGAACGTCCTCTGCGGCTGGCGGATGTCGGGGGCACTCGTCGGCACAGCGATCGGCGCGTGGGACGGCTTCCGCGGGTGGCTCTATCGGGTTGCGGTATTGCCCGCGTATCGCCGGCAGGCTATCGCCTCGGCGTTGGTGACGGAGATCGAGCGGCGATTGGCCAAGGCCGGCGCGTATCAGATCAATCTCATGATGCGCACCGGCGATGATCAGGCGCGTGCGCTCTATGCGCGCCTTGGCTACGAGCCGTTCGAGGCCGGCCTCATGCGCAAGCGGTTCCCGATCCCTGCCGGTGGCATCGCAGAAAGGTGAAAACCGGCAATAGGAGATGAAGAGATGAATGGTCCAATCGTCCGCCTCCGGCCGATAACGGAAGGCGATCTGCCGAACTACGTGCGGTGGTTCAATGACCCCGAGGTGATGCAGTGGCTGAAGCGCGAGCCGGGGCTGACGCTCGAGGAGGAACGCGAGTGGTTTGCGCACATCTCGTCGCCGGAGTGCAAGGAGCTGGTGCTGGCGATCGAGGCGGAGGGGCGTCACATCGGCGGCACGGGCCTGCACCTGCGCGGCGATGAGCAGAGCGCCATGTTTGGCATACACATCGGCGAGAAGTCATACTGGGGCAAAGGCTACGGCACGGCGGCGACGCGCGAGATGCTGCGCATGGGGTTCGCGGAGCGGGGCCTGCATCGCATACAGTTGGAGACGTGGGCGCACAACGTCCGCGCGCGGCGGTGCTACGGAAAGTGCGGCTTCCGGTATGAGGGGCTGCGCCGCAGAGCCATTCTCAAGGCCGGCGAGTGGATTGACGTCGTGACGATGGCCATCCTGCGCGAGGAGTGGGAGGCGCTCGCGGCGGCGCCCGCGGCCGACCCCTGCGAGCCGCACATCCGCGGCTACCGCCCAACGGACTACGACGAGGTCGCCGACCTGTGGCGGAGCGTGGGCTTCCATATTCGAGCGGGTGACAGCAAGGAGGCGCTCGACCGTAAGCTGGCGCGCGATCCGGACTTGTGCCTGGTGGCGGAACTCGGTGGGCGCGTCGTCGGGACCGCGCTGGGGGATTGGGACGGCCGGCGGGCGTGGATCAACCGGGTCGCCGTGCATCCGGATTATCAGGGACGCGGCGTTGGCCAACGCCTCATGGGGGAGGCGGAGGCGCGGCTGGCGGCATTCGGCGCGCAGCGCGTCGCGCTGCTTACCACCGCGGATCGCCCGCAGGCGATCCGATTCTACGAGGACGCGGGCTATGAGGTCCGCCGCGATGTCGCGTACTTGAGCAAGGAGCTCCGGAGCGAATTATGAACCCCGACTCGAACCTGTACAGGGATGCATGGATCTCGGAGACGTACGACTATCACTACGCAACGCGCGGAATCGGCGACGACGTCGCCCTGTGGCTGGCGCTGGCGGCCCAGACCGGCGGGCCGGTGCTCGAACTCGCGTGCGGCACGGGGCGGGTGGTGCTCCCGCTGGCGCGGGCGGGATATGAGATCACCGGCCTCGATCTGTCGCCGCACCAGTTGGCGGTGGCGCGGCGGAAGCTGGCGCAGGAACCTGGCGAGGTGCAGGCGCGCGTGCGCCTGGTCGAAGGCGACATGAGCGGCTTCGATCTCGGCGCGACATACGGGCTCATCATCATCCCGTTCCGCTCATTCCAGGCGCTGCTCGAACGGTCGCAGCAGCGGGGTTGCCTGGAGTCGTGTGCGCGTCATCTGTCGCCCGGCGGGCGACTGGCGATTGATGTGTTCAATCCGCGGATGTCGCGTCTCGCGGCGATCGGGCCGGTGGAGGAAAGTGAAGCGACGTACACGGGGCCGGACGGCAGCGATATTCGTGAGACGGGGAAGACCGAATACGACACTGCGAACCAGCGGCTGGTGTGGCGCCCGCGCTATGAATGTACTGCGCCCAACGGCGAGGTGATGGTGCGCGAGTACGCGTTGGAGCTGCGCTACTTCTTTCGCTTCGAGATGGAGTGGATGTTGGATGCGGGCGGGTTCGAGGTCGAGGCGCTGTACGGGGACTTCGACCGCAGCGCGCTGACGGCAGAGAGCCCAGAGATGATCTTCGTGGCGCGCAGAGCGCGATGAGCGAGACTCAACTGCGGCCGACGACGATGGAAGATGTGCCGGCGATGACGGCCATCATGGAGGCGCTGCCGGAGTGGTTCACTCCCCAGGCGGTAGAGAGGGTGCGCGCCGAGGACTGCCGATTGCCGGGACTCGTGGCGGCCGATGAGGACGGGAACATTGTAGGCTTTGTGCTTTGGGAGGAAAAGCCTGACGAGTGGGAGATCGCGTGGGTCGCCGTCGCGAGGGAACATCACGGACGCGGCATCGGCAGGACGCTGTTGGCTGCCATGTTGGATCGCGCGCGTCAGGCCGGCATCGCCTGCCTTCGCGTGGCGACGGTCGCGCCGACGGTTGCGTACGAGCCGTACGCGCGGACACGGGCGTTCTACGAGAGGTGCGGGTTCCGACTTGAGAGCGTGCGGGAACGCGGGTGGCCGGACGGCACCGACCGGGGGGACTACGTGCTGCAATTGGCGCTTTGAGGCCCGCCCGGGATCCCGTGGAGGTCACGAAGATGAGCGAACCGACCTCTGAACATCGCGCGGGGGCTTCGAGCCGTCGCAAGCGAGGCCCCTTCGCCAAGGCTTCGGAGCCCAGGGGCGCTCGTGCGACCAGATGCGATC
>CP070648.1:202146-206102 GCA_020354555.1 Armatimonadota bacterium
ACCCGGGTGCGGATGTACCTCCTCGTCTTTCGGTCAACGTCGCCCTCTATGTGCTCATCGCCGATCACTCGGTAGAGCGCCCCCCCGGTGTCCGGATCCGTCCCTCTGATCTCGAGCGTCGAGCGGTCGAGGTCGGCACTTACCCGGGCCGTTACGCACAGCTCGTAGAGCGGCGGGCCCTCGTAGGGAAGCCACACTCTGGGCTTGGTTCGGCGCGTGATCCGCGTCGGTCGCTTCAGCCGCGGGTTCTGTATCATCTCCACCGGGCCCAACTCGAAACCGCGGAAGTGCTCCAGCAGCGCCTTGCCCACGCGTTCGGTGACCATGATCCCTATCTCCGCCCAGGTGAAATCGCCAATCACATCCGACCCCGGCTCCCACTCGATGACCAACGGTTGGATCCTCTCACGTTTCACGATACACCGCGCGCCGATGCCGCCAGCGACAGCGAACGTGTCATCGCGTGGATTGTAGAAGCTCCAGATCTTCATCATCTCAGCTATTCCACTATGTCGAAGAACCGAAGCATTGCCCTTGCACGGATTCGCTCAACGTCTTCCACGGTCGCATTCCTCGGGTCACCCACCCTTCTCAACTCGTCCCGCCAGAAAGTACTGTAATCGCCGCCCCTCCCCGTCCCGCTGTGGGCCCCCCTGTGAACGGCCTCATCGACCGCCCGGCGGTTCGGCCTTCCCCGCGCGCCCCGCACCACTTTTGCGACCTCGGGGTCCAACTGCTTCAGTACGGCGCGAGGCACCCCATGATGCATTACCTTTCCGGGTATTGCGGCTTTCGCCGCTCTGGCCGCCTTGGTCGCTTTCGCAGCGACATTCGCCCCTCTACTGGCGAGACCTGCGACCGAGGGGACGAACGGCAAGAATAGCCCGCCCACATCCAGCGCAGTTGTTCCTGCGCCGCCCCAGGTGGGACACTTGACCAAGTCCCAGATATCCCAGGCGACGAAGCCTATATCTGCAACCGTCTCGACTATTGCGCCGCTGGGGTCTACGTGGCCGACCGGGTCATTATCACAGGCTAATTAGGTGGTGTGTCCCCCAAATTCCCCACTTGGGCGCGATAGGTGGCATGGCGCGGCTAGCCTACTCGTCGGGATGTCCTCCGAGCGTCACTCCCCGGAGTATGGATGGACTAGATGTCCGCCAGCTCTCCGTCCAACTCAGTGACACGAAGCACGATATCGACGGCACCCCCTGCATCGACGGTTACCGTGTCAGTGCCAGAATCGTATTCCAGGTCAATCAGCTCGGCACCGCGACGCACGTTTATTCGGATGTCAGCGTCTTCCACTTGGCGGAAGGTCAGCCTACATTTTGCCCATCTCTGCTCGGGCTCCTCAACCTCCACACACACGTTGCGAAAACGCGTGGGCGCTAGCCGCCCTGACACCTCTCGACGGAAAATCATGTCGAAGTTCTGCGTAGTAGGATCGTACCGAATGTCGTTGCCGTCGAACGGGGCGTCATGAAGAGCATCACTCGCGGCAGCAAGCGTTGCTGGGTCTGCTATCCTCACGTATAGCGGCTCGCCCATGGTCATCACCACCAGTAAGGGATTCGAAGCATCCTGACCTTCCCGAACGTGTTGAGTGCGATCTGTACGTGCGGCGCCTTGAAGGGCCTCACGCCAAAGTGCCTCAGGAAGCCGGATCTTGCAGACTTGAGAAACGTGTGATGCGCCGCGTGGCGCAGGTCCGCGAATCCCCAGAACCTCCCGTAGACTCTCAGTTGGGCACCTAAGACCCGCGGGCGCAGGGCCAGACGTGCTCCGGGTGCCTCCGTCGCAGCTAGTGCCACGACGCTCATCTTGGTTCCCCACTGCGCGCCCGCCCAGGCCACCTCGAGTCCCGACGCGCAGCCGATGTCGTGGAGGCCAGTCACACGGCCGTAATTCGCGGTGCGCCCGAGTAGAAGATACTTGTCAATCTTCTCGCCAGCGCCCGAGAAGTGGTAGATCAGCCAGTCACGCGCACCCAAGCCCTCCGGGTCCACCCAGCCCACGGGGTTGCTGTCACAGTACGCATACGGATGGCCGATGCCGAGCGGGTCCTGGCTGAGGAACCTCCCGATCTCCGGCATGTAGTACCGCGCGCCGAGGTGCTGCAGCGAGCTTCCCCGTCCCCGAACTGGTGGGTATCCTCTTCGTCACTCGGACTCACTCCGCCCCCTCTTCGGCGCGGCGAGTCAGCTCCTTCTCGATGACCGCCCGCACCGAAGTGCCGACGGCCCGGGGTTCGTCGTCGTTGTCGAGATAGTACAGCTCGGCGTCCGTACCGCCCTGCGCGACGCCGACGCCCCCGCGATCATCAATGTCGGCCAAGATGTAGAAGGTTGCCTCCGGCTCCGGGACGGTGGGGATCTCCGAAAGCCCCCTGACCTGGCACGCACCCATCCTCAGCCCCTCTGTCTGGGCAATCACGTCCAGATAGTCGTCGGGCAGCCGGGCGTCGAGATTCTGGAGGATCCTCTCGCGCGCGCCGGCCGACAGCGGCGTTCGCAAATCGCGCGCCTGCCTTGTCTCCGCCCACTCGCGCACCCAGCCAAGAAGCGCGCTGCTATCCGGAATCGGTTGGGTCGCGAGAGCCTCGGGACACATGGGGTCAATCAAGACTCTGACCTCGATCACTTCGATCTCATCCCTCTTGACGCCCTTCGGGTAGTCGAACACAGTGTGCGGCTTCCTGTCGAACACCAGTGCGCCGAAGATCCCATCAGATAACAGGATGTTAGCCTTGAGTGAGTGCGGGCCTTTGTGCGGCCCTTTGCCCCGAATGACGATGCTCGCGAAGGTGATGCTGGTTTCCGACTGCAAAAGGAACCGAGTTTCCGGGGGCAATTTCTCGCAATCGGGGTCCCCCAGGCAGTAAGAGACCACCACCTTCCCCGCAAATCCACGCTGCACCCGCCGATTCGGCAATCGCAGTTGGCGGTCGAGTATCGCGACAGCCTCTGCCGAAAGCACGCCTTTCCACCCGTCCAGGCACAGGCTCTCGTACGCCCGGAGTTCTGCGCTGGCGAAGAAGCGCTTCAGCAAATAGTCAATGGCCTCAAGGAGTCCCGCCACGAGAGTGGCCTTCCTTACTGGCAGTATGTTTCATTGACATACCTGCCGCCGAAGCCCCAGGCGAAGCCGAGCGCGCCGCCCCTGTAAACCCGCGGCACGCGATCGAGTTGCTGGATGTTGAACAAGCGATTCGCGCTGGCTCACTGCGCCTGTGCCGAAGCGCGACGGGCCAGCCGCAGCCACCGACCTCACTGCCTTTCCAGTAACCGCTCGATCGCGTCACGGAACGAAAAGCCCATGTCCTCTTCCTGGCCCTCATAGTCCACGAAAAAGACTGTGCCGTCTGCTTTACCCTCCTGCACCGCAACCACGCCCCGGTCGGCCAGTTCCGAGAGTACGTAGTAGTTCGCTTCCGGCAGCACCACGCTGCGAACCTCCGACAGCCCGAAGACAACGCACCCCGGGAGTTCCAGTCCCTCCGTCTGGGCAACGAGCTCGAGGTAGTCGGTAGGCAGTTTCGCATCGAGTTGGGCCAGGATCCGCTGCTGGTCCGGCCCCGGCAACGGCTCGCGGAGTCTCGCTACCGCCCACTTTCTCGACCACTCGCGAGGCCAATCCGTCAGAGTATCGGCTTCAATCGGTTCCCTTCGTTCTGCAACTGCGGGAACCATCGGATCGACCATCACCTTCACGTCCTTGATCTCGATGCGACTAGCGTCGATCCCTCGGGGGCTTTGGTCGAACTGGAGCGAAAAGAGAGTTCCTTGAACAAGCCAGAACTCCACGCGTAACCCCTTGGGCTTATCCGCAGCGACGAACGAGATGCGCGCAAGCCTTACCTCCGGCACGGTGTTTGGGAACAGCGGCACGTTCTCGCGGGTCGGTTTTCCGCGCTCCATGTGATATAGGCGCACCTCTTTGTCGCCGGCATCCCG
>CP070648.1:206202-216112 GCA_020354555.1 Armatimonadota bacterium
AGGAGGACCACCGGTGGCGAAAGCGACTCTCTGGCCTGATACTGACACTGAGACGCGAAAGCTAGGGGAGCAAACAGGATTAGATACCCTGGTAGTCCCAGCCGTAAACGATGAGTGCTATGTGTGAGGGGTATCGACCCCCCTCGTGCAGCAGCTAACGCATTAAGCACTCCGCCTGGGGAGTACGACCGCAAGGTTGAAACTCAAAGGAATTGACGGGGGCCCGCACAAGCGGTGGAGCATGTGGTTCAATTCGACGCTACGCGAAGAACCTTACCAGGGCTTGACATGTGCGGAACCCTGATGAAAGTCGGGGGTGCCCGGGCAACCGGGAGCCGCAACACAGGTGGTGCATGGCTGTCGTCAGCTCGTGTTGTGAGATGTTGGGTTAAGTCCCGCAACGAGCGCAACCCTTACTGCATGTTGCCAGGTCGCGGGTAACCGCGGCGGCACTCTTGCGGAACTGCCCCGGTAACGGGGAGGAAGGTGGGGACGACGTCAAGTCAGCATGCCCCTTACGTCCTGGGCTACACACATGCTACAATGGGCGGCACAGAGGGTTGCGAAGCCGCGAGGTGGAGCCAATCCCACAAAGCCGTCCTCAGTTGGGATCGAAGTCTGCAACTCGACTTCGTGAACGTGGAATCGCTAGTAACCGCAGGTCAGCAACACTGCGGTGAATACGTTCCCGGGCCTTGTACACACCGCCCGTCAAGCGATGAGAGTCGGTTGCACCCGAAGTCACTGGCCCAATGCGCAAGCAAGGGAGGTGCCGAAGGTGCGGTCGGCGATTGGCGCTAAGTCGTAACAAGGTAGCCGTACCGGAAGGTGCGGCTGGATCACCTCCTTTCTAAGGAGAAATCAGGTTCTAGATGCTCCAATGCGAGCCTCTGGATTCTGACCTCCCAGGTCGATGCCGATCGATTGCGATCGGCGTATCACCGGCTCACACCGAAGCTCGCCATCGCCTCGTGCGACGGCGGGTATGCGCTGTTCAGTTCTCAGGGTGCGCGGCGCCCGCAGCGGGCAGGCGCGACGCCTGCCCCACCATTGGTTGCGAGGCACGGCTTGGCGAAAAAGCGAACCACCATTTGCCTCCCGGCAGACCCATAGCAGCTTGACACATCGAGGGCATGGCCGCGGCGGGGCCGTCCCCGCCGCGTTTCTGTTTGCGGCGGCGGACACGCTGTGATTGACTGGGGATGGTGGTGCGTATATAATAGTGGACGGTCCGCACGAAGTGCGGGCATGAGAGTGGACGCCCCGAGCGGGCGGGCAGGACTTTGGCAATTGAATAGAGGTGAAGGACGAAGAGGTATAAGGCACGTAGCCGAGCGCGCGTGAAGTGGCAGGAGCAAGTGTCCTGCCGAGAGATCGGCGTAAGCTTCCGGCTCATGGCGCGAGAGAGCAGACGAGCGCGGTGAGATCGGGGGTGAGCAAGCTACTAAGGGCGCGCGGTGGATGCCTAGGTGGAAGCAGCCGAAGAAGGGCGTGGCAAGCTGCGAAAAGCTCCGGGGAGCCGCAAGCAGGCAGTGATCCGGAGGTACCCGAATGGGGCAACCCGATCCCGGTGATGCGGGATCATCCCGGGCCCAATTGATAAGCCTGGGAAGGTAAGCGGGGGAACTGAAACATCTCAGTACCCCGAGGAGCGGAAAGCAAGCGCGACTCCCCGAGTAGCGGCGAGCGAAAAGGGACGAGCCCAAACCGTCGTCACGTGACAGCCCGCGGGCGTTGTGGCGGCGGGGTCGCGGGGGTATGCTGGGCGGGGCTGCGGACCCGCCGGGGAGTAAGAAAACCCGTGCATGAGCCGAATGCGCCTGGAACGGCGAGCCACAGCGGGTGACAGCCCTGTAGGCGAACGGCGCGGGACTCCCTGAGCGTGCAACCCAAGTACCACGGGACACGAGAAATCCTGTGGGAATCCGGGAGGACCATCTCCTAAGGCTAAGTACTGCTTCCGACCGATAGCGGACTAGTACCGTGAGGGAAAGGTGAAAAGCACCCCGGGAGGGGAGTGAAAGAGAACCTGAAACCGCGTGCTTACAAGCGGTCGGAGTCCAGGCCCTGGATTGCCGCAAGGCGGTGTGGGGCGGGATGACGGCGTGCCTATTGCAGAATGAACCGGCGAGTTACTGTTGGCAGCGAGGTTAAGGCGAAGAGCCGGAGCCGCAGCGAAAGCGAGTCCGCAAGGGCGCCATAGTTGCCGGCAGTAGACCCGAAACCAGGTGAGCTACCTATGGGCAGGGTGAAGCCTCGATAGTCTCGGGGTGGAGGCCCGCACCGGTGTCGGTTGAAGACGGCTCGGATGACCTGTGGGTAGGGGTGAAATGCCAATCGAACCTGGAGATAGCTGGTTCTCCCCGAAATAGCTTTAGGGCTAGCCTTGGGTGATGCGTGGCGGAGGTAGAGCACTGAATGGGCTAGGGACGCTAACGCGTTACCGCACCCAATCAAACTCCGAATGCCGCCATGTCAAACCCGGGAGTCAGACTGCGGGGGCTAAGCTTCGTAGTCGAGAGGAGAAGAGTCCAGACCGCCGGCTAAGGTCCCCAAATCGAGCTCAGTGGGCAAGGAGGTGGGACTGCTCAAACAACCAGGAGGTTGGCTTAGAAGCAGCCATCCTTTAAACAACGAGTAACATCGGACTGGTCGAGTGGTTCTGCGCCGAGAATCCAACGGGGCTAAGCTCGATACCGAAGCCGCGGGGAGCGCCGCGAGCGATGCTTGCGGGCTCCGGTAGGGGAGCGTTGCGCAGTAGGTTGAAGCTCCGGCGCGAGCCGGGGTGGACGAGGCGCAAGTGAGAATGCCGGTATGAGTAGCGAAAATTCCGGTGAGAATCCGGGACGCCGAAAACCTAAGGTTTCTTAGGGAAGGTTCGTCCTCCTAAGTTTAGCCGGTCCTAAGCCGAGGCGAGATAGCGCAGGCGATGGACAGCCGGTTGATATTCCGGCGCCACCGATGGGCGGCAAAGACGCGAGGGGGTGACGCCGTGGAGTGAGCCAGCGCACGGAGGGATGTGTGCGTTCAAGCCCGCAGGGAGGGCGCAGGGAAATCCGCGCCAATGACTCCCGAGGGGTGATGAGGAGGAAAGGTTTCGTCCGGACTGAACTGGCGTGATCCGCGGCCGGGAAAAACCTCTAGCGAGTTCATCGGTGACCGTACCGCAAACCGACACAGGTAGGTGGGCAGAGGATGCCAAGGCGCGCGAGAGAACCCTCGTTAAGGAACTCGGCAAAATGACCCCGTAACTTTGGGAGAAGGGGTGCCTTCGGGCTTGAAGGGACGGTGCTTCGGCGCCGCTCCCGGAGGGCCTGGGGGTCGCAGTGAACAGGCCCAAGCGACTGTTTACCAAAAACACAGGTCTCTGCAAAGCCGAAAGGCGATGTATAGGGGCTGACGCCTGCCCAATGCCGGGATGTTAAGGGGAGGGGTTAGCCTGGCTTCGGCCGGGCGACGCTTCGAACCGAAGCACCGGTGAATGGCGGCTGTAACTATAACAGTCCTAAGGTAGCGAAATTCCTTGTCGGGTAAGTTCCGACCCGCACGAACGGCGTAACGACTTGGGCGCTGTCTCAACGAGGGACTCGGCGAAATTGTAGTATCGGCGAAGATGCCGGTTACCCACGACTGGACGGAAAGACCCCGTGGAGCTTTACTACAGCTTGGTATTGGAGCGTGGGATCTCCTGTAGAGGATAGGTGGGAGCCTGTGAAATCCCGACGCTAGTTGGGATGGAGGCAACCTTGGAATACCACCCTTGAGGTCTCGGGCTTCTAACCGCGGCCCCGGTGAGGGGCGGCGGGAGAGTATCAGGCGGGTAGTTTGACTGGGGCGGTCGCCTCCCAAAAGGTAACGGAGGCGTCCAAAGGTTCCCTCAGTGCGGATGGAAATCGCACGCAGAGTATAAGGGCATAAGGGAGCTTGACTGCGAGACGGACCTGTCGAGCAGGGACGAAAGTCGGGCCTAGTGATCCGGCAGTGGCGAATGGAAGCGCTGTCGCTCAACGGATAAAAGCTACCCCGGGGATAACAGGCTTATCTTCCCCAAGAGTTCACATCGACGGGAGGGTTTGGCACCTCGATGTCGGCTCGTCGCATCCTGGGGCCGGATAAGGTCCCAAGGGTTGGGCTGTTCGCCCATTAAAGCGGCACGCGAGCTGGGTTCAGAACGTCGTGAGACAGTTCGGTCCCTATCCGTCGTGGGCGTAAGAAGTTTGCGGGGAGCTGCCGCCAGTATGAGAAGACCGCGGTGGACGGACCCCTGGTGTACCAGTTGTCCCGCCCGGGGCACACGCTGGGTAGCTATGTCCGGCCGGGATAAGCGCTGAAAGCATCTAAGCGCGAAGCCCTCCCCAAGATGAGACTTCTCACCCGTAAGGGGTAAGGCCGCAGGAAGAGTACCTGCTTGATAGGCTGGGGGTGTACGGCGGGCAACCGCCTGAGCTGACCAGTACTAATCGGCCGAGGGCTTGACCCCCCGATCTCAACGCGCTTGACGCTGCGCTTGTCACACCTCTTCGTCCGTCCCGGCGGCGAGGCGTATCGCCTCCCGCCCGCGGTTGACGTCCCACCGTCACCCGTCAATTGAATTCCCGGTGACCACAGCGAGGGGGATCCACCTCTTCCCATTCCGAACAGAGCAGTTAAGCCCCTCAGCGCCGATGGTACTGCTGCCGTAAGGCGGCGGGAGAGTAGGTCGTCGCCGGGATTTTTCTTTGGTCCGGGAGATCACGGTACTGCCGATTGGAGAGCCAATGGCAGAAGAGCACGAGGAAAGGGCACCACAGTCAGGGCATCTGAAAGCTGGTAAAGTCCCGGCAGCTCTCCTGGAGCGGCTGCTGGCACGGATTCCGCGCACAGATCGTCGTGTCGTGCTGTGGCCGGCGGTGGGGGAGGATGCTGCCGCGATCGCGTTCGGCGAGAAGCTGCTGATCGCGAAAACGGATCCCATCACCTTCGCGGCCGACCTCATCGGTTGGTACGCGGTGCACGTTAATGCAAACGACATCGCGACGTGTGGCGCGATTCCCCGTTGGTTCATGGCTACCGTGCTCCTGCCGGAGGGCGCCACCGCGGACATGGCCCAGGCGATATTCGACCAGATCGTGGATGCCTGCGACGGCGCGGATATTGCAGTCGTCGGCGGGCACAGCGAGGTCACGCCTCAGGTGGCGCGACCGGTCGTCGTCGGGTGCATGTTGGGGGAGGTCGAACGCGACGGACTGGTTCGGACGGGTGGGGCACGGCCGGGGGACGCCCTGGTGCTGACGAAGGGAGTCGCGGTGGAAGGGACGGCCGTCCTCGCGCGAGAGGCGGCAGACGAGCTGCGGGCTCGCGGCGTACCCCAAGATGAGCTGCGGGCGGCCCGGCAGTTCCTGTTCTCGCCGGGCATCAGCGTGGTGCGAGAGGCCGCGATCCTGGCGGGCGGCGGTGGGGCCAGCGCCATGCACGATCCCACTGAGGGCGGGCTCGCAACCGGATTGGCCGAGATGGCGGTAGCTGGTGGTCACGGCCTACGGGTGAACGAGGATGCCATCCTCATCCTTCCGGAATGCCGCGCAATATGCGGCGCGCTCGAGCTCGACCCGCTCGGGTTGATCGCCTCGGGGTCGCTGCTCGCCGCAGTTCCCCCAGCGCGAGCCTACCGTGCCGTCGGAGAGCTCGAACAAGCGGGCATCGCGGCTGCCGTCATCGGGGAGGTTCGGCCGCGTGAGGATGGCCTCGTCATGGACTCGGCGCGGGGGGCGCGGCCGCTCCCGCAGTTCGAGCGGGACGAGTTGGCGAGGTACTTCGGCGCCGGCGATGCCTGACGCCGGGGACAGGGAGGCCGGCGGATGGGCTCGCGGGGTACAGCTGCACCGCAGATGTCGCTTCGCTCGGGTCTGACAGCGCGGGCTGGTGGAACCACTCGGCGCGATCCGGCGTCTAACCGTTATGGCGGAGGCACAGTGGTTTCCGACCTCGACTTCGACTCCCTGGCGCGATGTGACAAGGTTCTGTTATAATACCGCTCGACGCAATCATGGCGTACGGGAGGTACCCGATTAAGGTATCAGCCATCATTCCTTCCTACAACGAGGAGCGGCAGATCGGAACCGTTCTGTCCGTGGTGAGAGAAGCAGACGTACTCGACGAGATCCTGGTCGTGGATGACGGATCCACGGACAGGACCCTCGAGATGCTCCCCATAGGCAACGGCGTGCGAGCCCTTCGGCTCCCGCACAATCGCGGGAAAGGCGGCGCGATGTGGGCCGGGGCCGAGAGCACCGACGCCGACATCCTGGTATTCCTGGACGCCGACTTGGTGGGCCTCCGCCCCGAGCATCTCAGGATCATGCTGGAGCCGGTGGCGAGCGGCGAAGCGGATATGTCCGTCGGCGTCTTCCGCCACGGGCGGTACTGGACCGACCTGGCGCAGAAACTGGCGCCGTATATCTCCGGACAGCGTGCGATACGGCGGGAGATGTTCCTGAGCGTGCCTGAAGTGCGCGCGGCCCGCTCCGGGGTCGAGGTCGCGCTGACGCATTTCGCGCGAGTCAACAGTTGGCGCGTTACGTGGGTCACGCTTGCGGGAATAACGCATGTAATGAAAGAGGAGAAGATGGGGGCGCTGCGGGGGGTTCGTGCCCGCCTCGGCATGTACCGGGAGATTGCGCACTACATGTGCTGGGCGCGGTGCCGGAGCCGCGCCGGTTCTCTCATCCGATCCGTACGCCGTTTGCTTCGTGCAGAGGAGGGATAGGACGGAATCGAGCGGCCGGTGGCTGCGCCGACGCCTGCACCGGTGTCTGAACGATGAGGACGGTAGCTCACCCCGCGGCGCTGGATATATGGCTTCGTATAGACTGTTTGTCGGTTGAGGGGAGAACGGGAGGTTGTCTCACAATGGAAGGACGTAAATACAGGCTGACCATTTCCGTAGCGTGGGTAATCGCGCTCGTGGTCGTGTTCGGGGCAGTGCTCGGCATCTCGTACAGGTACCACGGGCTGGTCGGAATGGGAATGGGCAACGCGTCGGCGGCGACGCTCGAGCCACCGCCGCAACTCGAATCGCTGCAGAACGCGTTCCAGACACTGGCCGAGCACGCCAAGCCTTCGGTGGTCAACATCAGCAGTGAGCAAGACGTGAAGGTGTCGCCTCGGGACTCCCGCGAGCAGGATGAGTTGCGCGAACGACTGCGGCGCTTGTTCGGCGATGAGTTTGACTTCCCGTCCCCGATGCCGATGCCGCCGACGCAGCCGCGCAGGAGCCTGGGCTCGGGCGTCATCATTGACGCGCAGGGCTGCATCCTGACCAGCGCGCACGTGGTCCGCGACGCCGACCGGGTGACGGTGACTCTCGCCGACGGGAAGGAGCTGAGGGCGGAGATCCTCGCCAGTGATCCGCAGACGGACCTGGCGGTAATCAAGATTGATTCCGCTGAGGCCAAGGCGCCGCTCGTGCCGGCAGCGCTGGGCAATGCGGACAACGAGAAGGTCGGCTCGTGGGTCATGGCTGTGGGGAGCCCGCTGGGGCTGGAGGAAACCATGACCGTCGGTGTCATCAGCGCGAAGAACCGAACCTTCCGTAACCCCAACGTGCAGGGCAAGCCATTCCGGGAGATGATACAGACCGACGCGGTTATCAACCCGGGTAACAGCGGCGGGCCGTTGCTCAACATCCGCGGAGAAGTCATCGCCATCAACACGCTCATCGTGAGCACTACCGGCTTCAACATCGGGCTGGGGTTCGCGATTCCCATCAACCCGGCAAATCGAAGTGTCATAGAGAGCCTGAAGGTTGGCGAGACGCCGACGCGCGGCCAGTTGGGCGTTTATATCCGCCCCGTGGACGAAGCGATTGCCAAGGAATACGGCGTCGAGGCAGGCGCATACGTCAATGAGGTGATGCCCGACAGCCCCGCGGCCAAGGCCGGCATCCAGGCCGAGGATATCATCGTCCAGTACGGCAAGAAGCAGGTCGACAACGAACAGGATCTGGTCCAGGCAGTGGAGGCCACAAAGCCCGGCGCGGAGGTGGACGTGACGGTCGTGCGCAACCGAGAACGCAAGACGATCCAGGTCGCGATCGGCCAGGTTTCGGCGGCGAAGGAAGTGACCGCAGCAGCCACGACGACCGGTAAGCTTGGGGTAACGGTGAGCGAGATCACACCTCAATTGACGGAGCAATACTCGCTCAAGGCAGACCACGGCGTCGTGGTGACGAAGCTTGACCCGAATGGCGAAGGCACGCGCGCGGGCATCCAGGAGGGCGACGTGATCGTCAAGATCAACCGCGTTGGAGTCGCCTCGGTGGCGGACTACGAAACTGCTGTTGACCAGTTGAAGCCGGGCGATGCCGTCGTCATCCGCGCAACGCGCGGCGAGCGAATTGTGACCCTTACGATCAGGAGCCTGGGGCAGTAGGGCTGGGCGGATCGAGTTGAGCCGTCCTGCTCGGGATTGAATGGGACGAATGACCGAATTGCGGCCGCGCTGGTCGGTTGCGTTGGCGCGGCCGCGGTGCTCGGACATCGGTGATCGCCGGAAGGCGATGGTGGCGATTGAGGTCAGCAGGCGATAGCTTGCGCAATAGACAACGGCGGGCGCGCGCGACCAGGGCTGGATAGGGGTTTACAGGAGGGCAGGAATCTGGTATAGTTTACGCAAGTGATGCGGGGTGGAGCAGTCTGGAAGCTCGTCGGGCTCATAACCCGAAGGTCGCTGGTTCGAATCCAGCCCCCGCTACCAGACCATTCATAACAGGCTCCGGCAGCTGGTAGGTGATATCCACCTCTAGACGCTCCGGAGCCAGTTTCATTTCCTGGACCCAGTTGCGCACCACGCGCTTCCGTTCAGCCGCGTCGCCCTGCTTCAGCGCCTTGAACGTCTGCCGGCCGTAGGCCATTGCGGTCCGTATGTCGATCTGCGGCGCCTCTCCCATAGGCACGTCTTGCCCCGCCAGAGCCCGGCGTTCGGTCAAGAGCTCCTCTAGGCGCGAGTTCGCCCATGCGGCGTCAGACAGGCCATCCTCGATCGCGCGACGGATGTTTGCGATCTTCGCGTCAATCGTCTCCAGCTTCTTGGCCGCGTTGGGGTCATGCCCCGTTGTGCTCTCGCAGATCCGCCGCAGCTCCTCGTTCGCCTCGCGAAGGAAACCCTTGGGGTCTGTGACCAGCGTCGCCAGGTCCGACAGCCCCTCTATGACTTCGCCCTCAATGTGATCCTGCTGGACGTACACGCCAGGGCCGCAGCCGCACCCTCGCCGATACGGCTGGCTGCCGCAGACGTAGTATCGGCCCTTCGGCGTCTTGAACCCGATCATGTTCGCACCGCAGCGCCCGCACTGGAACAGCCCGCCGCTGAGCAGGTAAGACGATCTGCGGCTCTTGCCGTAGCCGGCATCGAACGACTTCCTGTGCCTCCGCCTCGCTGCGGCGATGGCTCGCGCTTCGTCCTCGGAGATGATGGCAGGATGAGCATTCTCAACCACAAGCCATTCGCCGACCGGCTTCACCGTGCCGTTCTTCCGATGCACGTTCCACACGGCGTGTCCGCAATACTGAAGAAGCGCCTGAGGCTCTAGCAGCGAGTTCCAGGTCGAAACGCCCCAAAACCGGCGCCGCCGCGCCGGGATACCAGTCTGGTTACAGAAGTCGCGAAGCTCATCGAGGGACGCGCCGTTCGCCGCCAAATCGACGAGGCAATGGCGCACCCACTCGTGAAGCGGCCGCCCGGCAACGACGGTGTCCTCGAGCACCCAGATGGTCTTGACGATCGGGCGGTTCTTCGTCTCCTCCCCCCGAACGAGTTGCTGCGCCCGATAGCCCCACAGGGGCTGGCCGCCGTTCTTGTAGCACCATCCCGTCTCTTCGTCCCGGGTTTGGATATTCGCCCGGCAGCCCTTCCGGGTGTGGAAGGCCACCTC
>CP070648.1:216212-225591 GCA_020354555.1 Armatimonadota bacterium
CGCTTCGCATCGTCAGGCTCCTCTCGAGCGTGGTCCAGCCGCAGAGTCTTGGCTTTTTCCTGGCCGAGACGGTCCAGGTAATCCATTCGCCGTCGGACAACGTCTAACCTCAGGGCGCTTGGCGCTGCGGCAGTCCGTCGGGTATAATCGTACGAGGAGGAGTACGAGGTTTGTCTCCGAGACAACGAGCGAGACGCCGTCTGGCATGGCGCCTGATCACGGTCGCGGCGTTCATGGTGGTCGCCCTCACGGCGCTGCTGGGTGGTGTGGTCGCCGGAGTGTATTCGAGCATGATGGAGGTGCTCCCTGCTCCGGGCGACATCACCGGCATCCGGCCCGCCGAAGGGGCCAAGATCTACTCGGGCGACGGCGTCCTGCTCGGGCGGGTCGCCAAGGAACACCGCGAGTTTCTATCCGTGACTGAGATCCCCACGGAACTCCAGCTCGCATCCATCGCCGTCGAGGACCGGCGGTTCTATCAGCATCACGGCGTAGATCCGAAAGGGATCGTAGCCGCCATTCGCGACAACGTTCTCGGTGGGCGTATCGTGCGCGGCGCCAGTACCATCACGCAGCAGCTTGCGCGGAACGTCTACCTCAGCCCCAAGCGCACCTTCGGCCGCAAGCTCCAAGAGATGATCCTCGCGCTCCAGATCGAGCGCACGTACTCGAAGGAGGAGATCCTCGAGCTGTACCTCAACCAGATGTACTATGGCAATGGCGCCTACGGCGTGCGCGTGGCTGCCGAGACGTACTTCGACAAGCCGGTGCAGAAACTCGACCTCGCACAGTGCGCCTTGCTCGCGGGCATTCCGCAGCGGCCCAACGACTTCAATCCGTTTCTCGACCCCGACGCCGCCACGGTCAGGCGCGACGAAGTGCTGCGCAAGATGCGCGATGAGGGATACGTCACCGCGGCGGAGGCGGACAAAGCGGTAGAGCAGCCGCTTGGCCTGGGAGAGCCCAAGCGACCGCTCGGGTTGAGCGAGTACAAGGCGCCCTACTTCACGAACTACGTCTTGCACGAACTGGTGCAGGAGCACGGCGCCGACGCCATCTACCGCGGCAACCTGAAGATCTATACGACCCTTGACTGGAAGATGCAGGAGGCGGCGGAGCGCGCGGTGCGCGACGGCGTCCGCAGAGCGAAGCCCTTGCACGTCAGCGAGGGCGCGCTCATCGCGCTGGACTACAGAACGGGCGCGGTCAAGGCGCTCGTCGGCGGGCTGGATTTCAATAAGGATCAGTACAGCTGCGCGACGCAGGCGCGACGGCAGGCAGGCTCGGCGTTCAAGCCATTCGTTTACACCGCGGCCATGGACGCCGGCTTCACTCCGGACACCATTATGGTGGACGAACCGGTCAGCTATCGAGGCGCCGGCGGCAAGCCATGGCGGCCGAAGAACGCCGACCGCAAGCACCGCGGCTCCATCACGCTGCGCAACGCGCTGGTGCATTCGGTGAACGTGATTGCCGTCAAGCTCGCGGACGAGGTGGGCATAGACAAGGTTGTGGCGTGTGCCCATCGCATGGGGATACGTGATCCGCTCGACCCCTACCTATCCCTGGCGTTGGGCACATCTGGCGTGACTGCGCTCGACATGGCCAGCGCCTTTGGCGTTTTTGCCAACGGAGGGCGCAGGGCGGAGCCGCGAGCGGTGGAGCGAATCACCGACTTCAACGACAGCGCTCTCGTGACCTATCGGCCCGAGACGCATCAGGTTCTGTCCGAGGCGACGGCTGCCGTGATGGACGACATCCTCCAGGACGTCATCAGGCGCGGCACCGGCCATCGCGCGCGCATCAAATGGCACGCCGCGGGCAAGACCGGCACCGCGAGCGATTACAAGGACGCATGGTTTATCGGCTACACCAACGAGTTGGTGTGCGCCGTCTGGGTCGGCAACCGCGACAACAGCCCCATGCGCCGCGTCTTCGGCGGTACCGTGCCGGCTCCGATCTGGGCGGACTTCATGACCCAAGCGATGCAGATCATCGAGAAGCGTAATCCCGCGAGGGCGCGTCGTGACGAGGAGCGCCCGGCACGGCAGGAGCCGACTACGCGAGAGGGCGAGCCCGAAACCGGACCGGTGCGCGTCCGCGTCTGCCTGGACTCCAACAAGCTCGCCCGACCCGAATGCCCGAACACAGGAGTCGTCGAATATCCGCCCGAGCAGCGAGGCGCGGTCCCGCGGGTATCGTGTGACCTGCACGGCCCCGGGTCACAGGGCGCGCCCGAGGTGGCCGGCGCCATCACCCTCAGCGTGTGCTCGGAATCGGGCAAGCTCGCGACGGAGCACTGCCCGAGCGTCGTCAACCGGCGCTTCGCCCCGCGGGACGCGCCGACCACGAGTTGCAGCATCCACAAGCCCCCGCCCGGGAGCGACCTGGACGAAGTGCTGTGGTGAGAGCGGGCTAGGCCGGCTGTTGTGGCGGACGTGTTCGGGTGCAGTCGCCTCGCAGCCCTCGGCGGCAGGCCGCTGCGACCCGCGCGGCAGTGCCGACGCGAATCGGCCTCGCCGCATCAGCGACCTGGGCGCCTCGGCAGGTTGCGGCGTCGTGACATCGAATTGGAGCGCCGAGGAATTCCGGCATGGCCGACCGCACCCCCTCTCGCGACTTATCTCGGCTGCTGACGCGCAGGGCCGAAACCATGACATCCTTCCTGGTCATGGACATCCTCGAAGAGGCCCTCGCTCTCGAGCGCCAGGGAGAACACATCATCCACCTCGAGGTGGGCGAGCCCGACTTCCCTACGCCCGCCTGCATCGTAGAGGCGATGAATCGAGCCATCGCCGCCGGACACACGCGCTACACGCACAGCATGGGTATAGCCGAGCTGCGCGAGGCCATCTGCGAGCGGTATCGCGAGCACTACGGCGTCGAGGTCAGGTGCGATCAGGTCGTTATCACCTCGGGCACCTCCCCCGCCCTGCTGCTGGCGCTGGCAGTGCTGGTCGAGCCGGGCGACGAGGTCATCATCAGCGATCCGGGCTATGCCTGCTACCCGAACTTCGTCGAACTGCTGGGCGGGCGGTGTGTGTTCTTCCCGCTCTCGGAAGCCGACGGGTTTCAGTACGACCCGGCGCGGGTCGCAGAGCATATCACGCCGCGCACGAAAGCGATCATCGTCAACTCGCCCGCGAATCCCACCGGCGTCGTCCTCGAGGAATCGGTGCTCGGGGAACTCGCCGCTTTGGGGCCGCCGGTCATCTCCGACGAGATCTACCACGGGCTGACGTACGGCGTCGAAGCGCAGACCATGCTGCGATTCACGGATCGCGCGTTCGTGCTCGACGGCTTCTCGAAACGATATGCGATGACGGGCTGGCGACTCGGATACGTGGTGGCGCCGCCGATGTCCGTGCGGGCCATTCAGAAGATCCAGCAGAACCTATTCATCTGCGCCAACTCCTTCGCCCAATGGGCTGGCGTGGCCGCGATTCGCAGCGCAGACGCAGAAGTCGAGCGTATGCGTGGCACCTATGACGAGCGCCGGCGCTACCTCGTCCCCGCTCTGCGAGAGCTGGGCTTCGGGGTGAGATCCGAACCGAGCGGTGCGTATTACGTGTTGGCGGACGCGCGGCGGATGTGTGACGATTCGGTGGCGTTCGCTCGCGAACTGCTGCAACACGCCAAGGTCGCGGTCGCGCCCGGGGTGGACTTCGGGCGCAACGCTGAGGGGTATGTGCGCTTCTCCTACGCCAACTCGCTGGACAACATCCGCGAGGGAGTCGCCCGCCTGCGGGAGTATCTCGGCTCGCGCGGCTGATGTGGCCGGCGACCATCAGCAGGCGTAGCATTGCCGCGACAGGCCGGCATCCCCACGAAACAGAATCTTCGAGCGGCGGGTTACCACACCTGGCTCGAATCAGGATCGGAGAGGTCGCTTCGATGCCCAATCTGAACCGCGTAGTCCCTCGAATGCGCAGCGCTCTGGTTGCCGCGGCGTTGGTCGCACTATGCGCGAGTTGTGCGCTCGCCGCCGGGGTGACGGAAGTCTGGCGCATTGACCGCGACCCGACGGAGCAGAGCCCGGCCAACATGCCTGTTCTCGCAGGGCCCGTGGCCTACGCGCCGATGGTCGGCGACGTGCCCCGCTTTCTCGCCGTGGTGCTGGGTCAGCGGCTGATAATCAGCGATGGGTCGGGCCGGCAAGTGTGGTCGCTGGATCTCGAGGGCGACGCGCAGGGGACTCTCGCCGTCGCGGACGTGGACCGCAACGGGCACGCCGAGCTGCTCGTGGCGCTTGACGACGGAGTGCTGTGCGTGCGCGCCGACGGCACCATCGCATGGCGCCGGGCGGTCGAGGACATGATCGGTTCGGCGGTCTGCGCCAACCTGATCGGCGACGAGCGGCTGGAGGTGCTGGCGGCCGACGGCCACGGCGGGCTGACATGCCTCGGCCCCGATGGCCGGGTCCTGTGGCATCTGCTGGCCGAAAACGCGCGGCGGCCGGTTGACAAGGACCCCTTCATCTCTCGCTTCAACTGGAACTTCGAGCGTTACCTGAATCGCGACGCGACGTGCGCGCCTGCCGCGGGTGACGTGGATGGCGACGGCGCCGCGGAGATCCTGTTCGTCACGGAGCCGGGTTATCTCTATTGCCTCTCAGGCCGCGGCGACTGGAAGTGGCAGTTCAAGGCGGGTGCCGCATGCTACGGCGCGCCCGTGATCGCGGATCTGGATAACGACGGATCCGCGGAAATCATCGTGGGCAGCGATGACCGCCATCTCTACATTCTGCGCGGCGCGACGGGTGAAACGCTCGCCACCGTGCCCACAGAGTGGGGAGTCACACCCAGCATCGCCGCCGCCGACTTGGACGACGACGGCACTGCCGAAATCGTTTTCAGCGACGGCCGCGGCGTTCTCTACTGCTGTGACGCGACGGGCGGCGAGCGTTGGCGTCTGCCGTTCAAGCCGGAATCGCGGACATCGGACCACGGCGACGAAGCTATCGCGCCACCGGCCATCGCCGATGTGGACGGCGACGGGGCGCTGGAACTCGTCTTCGGCATGAAGCGCCGGGAACTGCTGTACGTGATCAGCGCCGGCGGGGGAATTGAGGCGACCTACACTCTCGAGACGGGCAAGCCGGTGCTCCTGGCGGACAGCGGAATGACGGACACTGCGGTCGTGGCTGACCTTGATGCCGACGGACGGTTGGAGATCGTCGCGGCCACCAGGCTTTTCGCCACGTGCTGTGTGCGCGCCGGAGGGGCGGCCGATGTCCAGGTCGCATGGGCTGGAGCGCGCGGCAACGCGGAGTTGACGGGATGTGCGCCGGAGCAGCGCGGCGGGGCGACGCCGTCTGACCTGCAGCGAGCACGTGGCGCACAGACCGGTGCCATCGCCCTGTCACACGACGCGGCGTCGCTGGTGGACGGCGTGCTGACGGCCGGGGTCGGCCGCCCCGCGGATGTGCCCGCCGTGCTGCTGACCACGGTCCGCACGACGTCGGGCGCCCGCGAGCTTCGCATTGACCAAGTGCTGACGGAAGACGATGTGTTCGGCATCCCGTTGCCGGTCGCGGATAACTGGCCGACGGGCGTGCAGTGCGTGGAGGTGAGTGTCCCGGACGGGCGGGTCATGGCGGCCGCATCCGCGGACATCTCGTTGTCGGCCGTCAGTGCCTGCAAGCTGGTGCACGAGGATGCGCTGTCCATGGCGGATCTCTCCATTCGGCAACTTCATCTGAACTGGCCGAACAAGGTCGCCCTCGCGGCAGCGCGAGCGGCGGCGGTCCCGGCGGGGACCGGTGAACCGGCATCCCCGCTGGATTGGGCCCGACGGGATCTGCGAGTCGCAGCAGAGTTGCGGGCCCTTACAGGCGCGGTCGAGCGACAGCGCTCGCAGAGCGGCACCGACGCTCTCGTGACGTGGGCCGCCAACCCATGGGATTCCTTCGATCCCGGCAGTGCGTGGCTGGATGCGGAATCGCCGGTCTCGGCGGCGCTGGCCGTTTCGCTCTACCAGGGCGAATACGAGGCGGCCGCGGCGAATCTGCTCAATGTTTCGGCGCAGCCGCTGGAAGTGAGGGTGGCGGCGGCTGACTTGGTCGCAGAAGATGGGACGACGCTTCCGGCGGGCGAGCATCTCGTGTTGCGCGAGACGACGATGGTGCCGCGACATGCAGGTGACCGCGTCGGCGACGCGTTGGTGTCGCTCGGTGAGGCGGGCATCATTCGCATCGCGCCGATGCGCGCGGCGCAGTTGTGGGTCACCGTGAGGAGCGGACAAGCGGCTCCAGGCCTTTATGAGGGGAGGATCACCCTCACTGAGATGACGCCGGATGGCAAGAGCGCCGTCGTGCCGCTGCGGGTGCGCGTGTGGCCTATCGCTCTGCCCGAGAAGTCGCCCGTGCGCTTCTGCACCTGGGCATATCTCGACAACAGCGCCTTCGCCGACCGGATCGACGCGGCGATGGCTGACCTGGTGGCGCACAAAAACACGGTGTTCACCGTATCCGGCGGCGTCACGATTCCGTACGACGATACCGGGGAAGTGCTCGAGCCGGACTGGGATGCGCTGGACACGCAGCTCGACCGGTACGCCGGCCACGGCATCATCCTTATCAACGAGCCGGGCCTGAAGTTCGTCGGACAGGGCGCCGCGCCGCCGGAGGCCGAGCAGGGAGCGCATACGCGCGCCCTGAGGCTGCTCGCCACGCACCTCGCCGAGAAGGGGCTGGATTACTCGGACTGGGCGATCTACGTCACGGACGAGCCGGGGCTCGAGCATGGGCCGCGAATCGAGTACCTCATCGAGCACGGGCGGCGGATCAAGGCGGCCGACCCTCGCATCCGGAACTACACCGACCCCATCGTGGTAATGAGCCGGGAAGATCTCCGCCGCGCCGCGCCGTACGTGGACATCTGGTGCCCGGAGCAGGATTCCTTCTATCGCGTTTGGGGGCCGACGCCTGACATGTATCCCGAGGAGCGGCTGGCGATCATGCGCGCCGACAGCCCGGAGGTGTGGACATATGAATGCTTCCCGCGCGTGAAGCGGATATCACCGCTCGGCTATTACCGTCACCAGGCGTGGTTGGGGTGGCAGATGGGCCTCAATGGCCTGGGGTTCTGGACCTACTGCACGAGTCCCGACGACCCGTGGACGCCGACGAAGGACGAATACCTGCTCGTGTATCCCGGGCGGGACGGACCGATCCCCAGCAAGCGCTGGGAGGCCTGCCGCGACGGGGTCGAGGACTACGAAGCCCTGTGGCTGGCTCGCCGGGCGGTAGAAGACGCAGTCTCGCGCGGGGAACCGGGCGCGCGAGATGCTCGAGCCGAGATTGACCGCCTGGTTCGAACCGTAATCGAAGAGCGGGCCGTTTGGCCCGTGCTGCAGGATGCGCGGGAGCGCATCGCGGAGATGACTATGTCCTTGCTGGGGCCTCGGTAGGCTCCGAGCGGCGTAAGGGAGCGGAACGATACAGATGTTCGCAGATGGCACGGCGTGCCGAAGTGGCCGCACTGGCGGCGAGAATTGGTTCAGAAATAAAGGAAGGAAAGCGCGCGTGGAGCGCGAATCAAGGTGTACCAGCGCGGGTCTGTGAAGGACAGCACAAGCGGTCTGTGAGTCGGTTCCGAGGGACAGGCCCGGCGCGGCTGGCAGCCGATTGCGCCAGCCGGACAGACAAGCCGGCACCGTGTGCCGGCTGATAATATCGGCGACTTCGTGCACAAATGCACAAGCATGGGCTTGGCTCCATGAAGGGGCTGGCTCGGGTGGAGGGATCCATGAAGGAAGTCGTAATCGTTGATGGCGTTCGCACCGCGCAAGGTACGCTTGGCGGCGTGCTCAAGGACGTTCCCGCACATCGCCTCGGCACGACTGTTACACAAGCCCTATTGGAGCGCAGCAAACTCGATCCCGCGATTATTGACGAGGTGGTCTTCGGGCACTGCATCCAGACCAGTGACTCCCCCAACACCGCGCGGGTCGTTGCGCTCAATGCGGGTATCCCGTTCCACGTGCCCGCGTGGACCGTACACCGCAACTGCGCGTCCGGGGCGCAGGCCGTAGCCGACGCCTACAAGTGCATTCAGATGGGTGAAGGCGAGATCTACATCGCCGGCGGGGTCGAAAGCATGAGCAACTCGCCCTATGTCTCGCGCGATACCCGCTTCGGCAAGCGCCTGCGCCACGCGGAGTTGATAGACTCCTTGTGGGAAGGACTGACCGACCCGGTCTGCAATCAGATCATGGGGCGCACGGCGGAGAACCTCGCCGAGGAATTCGACATCACCCGCGAGGAGCAGGACCATTTCGCCGTCCGCAGCCACAAGCTGGCGTTCCGCGCGACTCGCGAAGGCAAGTTCAAGGATGAGATCGTTCCTGTCACCGTGCCCAAGAAAGTCGCGGGGCGAGAAGTGCCGCCGGATATCATCACCGAGGACGAAGGCATCAACGTCGCCTTGACGGAGCAAATGCTGTCGTCCTACCCGGCGGTATTCAAGGAGGGCGGAAGCGTGACCCCGGGGAACGCGTGCCCGATCAGCGACGGCGCGGCGGCCTGTCTCATCATGACCGAGGAGAAGGCGAAGGAACTCGGTTACAACGAGCCCCTGGGCTACATCCGTTCGTACGGATTCGCAGCTGTGGAACCGGAGCGCATGGGGGTCGGGCCCACCAAGGCCGCGCCGCTGGCTCTCGAGCGTGCCGGGCTGAAGCTCGAGGATATGGACCTGATTGAGCTTAATGAGGCATTCGCGGCGCAGGTCATAGCGTGTGACCGGATTCTGCATCTCAACATGGACATCACGAATGTCAACGGCGGCGCGATTGCGCTCGGGCATCCGGTGGGGTGCACGGGAGCGCGCATCGTCATCACGCTGCTCAACGAGATGAAGCGCCGAGGCGCCCGATACGGCCTGGCCACGGAGTGCGTCGGCGGCGGCATGGGTGGCGCGATCGTCGTCGAGCGGAAATAGGCGGGACGGCGCGGGCCTGCATGGACCGTTTAGGCGCGTTCCGCGGGACGTGAGTACAGGGACTCGAAATCCCAGGAGGTAGCCATGTATATCTACAAGGCAGCGGTTGTAGGTGCGGGAGCAATGGGCGCGGAGATCGCGCAGACCATCTCTTTCTCCGGTCTGCCGGTGGTGATCAAGGACGTCAATCAGGAACTGGTGGACAAAGGCATTGAGAAAGCGCGGTCGATCTACCAGCGGCGGGTTGATCGGGGCAAGATGTCGGCTTCCGATGTGGAACCGAAGATGGCGCTCATTTCGGGTTCCACGACGTACGACGGGTTTGGGGATGTTGACATCGTCATCGAGGCGGTCCCCGAGAAGATGGACCTGAAGAAGAAGATCTTCAAGGAGCTCGAGGAGGCGACGCCGGAGACGTGCATCCTCGCCAGCAACAC
>CP070648.1:225691-236503 GCA_020354555.1 Armatimonadota bacterium
CGTCGAGGCCGCTCACGGGTGTCTTTGCCCTGCACAGCCCAATGCGGCCGAATCCCATTGGCATGACGCGCGTGCGCCTCGTGCGCCGCGCGGGCAATCGTCTCGTCGTCGAAGGGCTCGACGCCCTCGACGGCAGCCCCGTCCTCGACATCAAGTCGGGCTAGGGAGCTTGTGCGCCGAGTCCTGGCGTGGAGGGAAGAATGGGCGCCGCCGGGCGGTGGCTGCACTGAACGCGCGCCGGATCGCGATGTGAAATCACAGTGATGAGGATAGTCGTTGCCAGTGGAAAAGGGGGCACCGGCAAGACGACCGTTGCCACCAGCCTGGCCCTGTCGCTGCCCCAGGCGCAATTCGTGGACGCCGATGCCGAGGAGCCGAACGCGCATCTGTTCCTGCATCCGCGCATCGAGCACACGGTGCCGGTCCACATGATGGTCCCGGAAATTGACCCGGATTCTTGCACCTACTGCGGCAAGTGCGCGGAGTTCTGCCACTTCAACGCTTTGGCGGTCGTCAAGCGGCAGGTCCTCGTTTTCCCCGAGCTGTGCCACGGCTGCGGTGGGTGCCTGGTCGTGTGTCCGGAGCGGGCGGTGAGAGAGGTGCAGCGTCAGATAGGGGAAGTTGAGATCGGAAACGCCCGCGGAATGCGGTTCGTTCAGGGGCGCCTGAGACCGGGGGAGCCGTCGGCGGTGCGCATCGTGCAACGCGAGCTGGCCGAAATCGAGTCCGACACCTGCGCGGTCGTGGATGCGCCGCCAGGCACAGCGTGCGCCGTAGTCGAGGTCATCGGGGGTGCCGACTTCTGCCTGCTCGTGACGGAGCCGACGCCGTTCGGGCTTCACGACATGGTCATGGCGGCGGACGCCGCGAAGGAACTCGGCGTGCCCGCCGGCGTCATCATCAACCGCAGCGGGCGGCGCGATGCTTTGATCGAAGAAGGTTGCCGCGAGCGCGGTCTTCCCACGCTGATGAGGATCCCGTTCCGCCGCGAGATCGCTGAGGCGTATTCGCGTGGGCGATGCCTCGTGGACGCCTTCCCTGAGTATGGCGAGCGCTTCCGCGGCCTGTTCGGTGAGATTCGAAGGAGCACGCCGTCGTGAAGGAATTGCTCGTCATCAGCGGCAAGGGCGGCACGGGGAAAACAACGGTGCTCGGCTCCTTCGCAGTGCTGAGCGAGAGCAAGGTCCTGGCGGACGCCGATGTGGACGCGCCGAACCTCCATCTGCTGCTCGCCCCGCAGATGCGCAGCGAGGAGGAGTACATCGGCGCGGCGTTCGCTGTGATGAACGCCGAGTCGTGCACTGGCTGCGGGCTGTGTGAGCAGTCATGCCGGTTCGGCGCGATCTCGGACCTGGAAATCAACCCGCGGCGCTGCGAGGGCTGCGGGGTATGCGCTGTCGTGTGCCCCGCGGGTGCCATCGCCATGCGCGAGGAGCCCACCGGGCGCATCTTCGTGTCCGACACGCGGTATGGCCCGCTGATCCACGCCAGACTGAACCCCGCCGCTGAGGCGAGCGGCAAGCTCGTGACTCAGGTTCGCGAGCGCGCGCGGCGACTCGCCGGCGACGCCGGAGCGGAGCTGATTCTCACCGACGGCTCACCAGGCATCGGCTGCCCGGTCATTGCGTCGCTTGCCGGCGTGGACTACGCGCTCGTCGTCACCGAGCCGACGCCTCCGGGGCGGCACGACATGGAGCGGGTGCTTCAGGTTGCGGCGCATTTCGGCGTGCCCGCCGGCCTCTGTGTCAATAAGTGGGACCTTAATCCGCAGTTGGCCGAGGAGATCGAGCAAGTGGGGGAGGCAGCGGACGCCTTGCCGCTCGCTCGCATACCGTTCGACGACGCGGTCGCGGAATCCACCGTAGAAGGCGTGCCGCTCGTCGAGCATGCATCGGATGGGCTGGCCCGGGCCGCCATCGTTGATCTCTGGCAAGCGGTTGCCCGGTCGCTGTGATGCGGCTATAATCTCCGTGGGAAATGGAAAGGAGCGTCACATGCCGGATTTCGCGAACCCGTTCTCCGGGAACGTGCCGCGGCCGATGAGCGACCAGGAGCTGATCCGGGCGATCCGCATCGCGGTCGCGGCAGAAGAGGAAGCGGTGCACATGTACACCGCCCAGGCCGAGGCAGCCCAGAACGCACTGGCGAAGAAGGTGTTGCTCGACATCGCCGACGAGGAGCGCGTGCACGCCGGGGAACTCCTCGAACTGTTGCGCCGCCTCGCACCGGACGAAGCGCGGCTGCTCGACGAGGGCAAGCAGGAAGTGGAAGACATGGCGCAGGAGACGGGCTGAGCTGCCCGGTCTTCCAAGCGGCAGGGCGCGGCCCCGGGTGCGTGCAGGCTAGTCTGTGACGGGCGACATCGCGATCGCGCGCGCGGGGCACACCTGCTCGCACAGGCCGCAGCCGCTGCACGCCTCGGCGAGCACGGCGTATTTCTCGTTTGAGGGCTGCGCCGCATCGTAGATGCACACGCGCTCGCAGAGCGCGCACGCCGTGCACCGCTCCGCGTCAATCTCGGCGACGGCCACCCGCCGCCGATCGACCTCCTCCATCGGGATGACGCTGGCGCACACCTTCCCGCGGAACGCGCTCGGCGACGCGTACCCCTTTGACTCCATGAAGTCGGTGAGCCCTTGCAGCAGACGGGGGATCACTTCCCAGCCGCCGAGGACCACCGCCGCGCACGTTTCCACCGCCGTCGCCCCGCACAGGATGAGCTTGACGACGTCCGCGCCGTCGGCAGCGCCGCCGCTCGATGCGATGGGGACTGATACCTGCGGGTAGGTCGCGCTGATCCAGCGCAGGACGTACTGGAGCGCCCACGGCCCACCGTGACCCGCATAGCCGCCGTGCATAATCGGGCGCTCTCGTTCCACGTCAACGTCGAGGCCGGTGAAACGGTTGAACATCACGAGCCCGTCGGCGCCGGCATCCTGGATAGCGCGCGCGGCCGCCACGGGATTCGCCAACTGCGGGGTGATCTTCGTCGCCGCCGGCACGCGCGTTGCCGATTTGACGAGACGCGTCACGCGCACCATCTCGTCCTGCACCACCGTTTGCCCCAGCATCTGCGGGCCGAAGGGACAGCTCACGTTGAGTTCGAGGCCGTCGGCGCCGGCTTGCTCCATCGCCTGCGCGAACTCGGTCCACCCCCGGTCGCTGACGCAGTTGGCGCTCGCAAAGACGGGCATGTCAAGGATTTCCTTCGCGCGGCGCACCTCCTCCGCGTAGCGGTCGAGGTCGAAGCCGCTGGCCTGCTCGAAGGAGTACAACGTCGTTGAGCGGAAGCCGGGCACTCCCCGGCGCAGGAGGCGGAAGCGCGGCGTCGGCGATTGGCGCACGATGTCCATCTCGAACCACGATTTCATAACCGCCGCGCCGGCCCCGGCGTCCTCGGCGCGTCGCAGCCGATCCGCGGTTTCCGTGATGCCGGCGGAGGCGACGATCAGTGGGTTAGCCAGTGACACTCCCATGTATTCCGTGGCGAGACTGAGGTCGGGCAAGATCGGCTCCTATCTCACAGCCGCGTCGCTCGGCGCTCTATAGCAAGGATCGAGGTAGGCCGCAGCAGTTATTCAGATTTGGCGGGCGTCTTCTTGCGGCGCCGCGGGCGGCGCCGACGCGTCGTCCTCTTTGCGGCCGGCTTCTCCGCCAACTGGGCGGTGGCGAAGGAGTTTTGCACCTGCTTGATACGCACCTCCACCTCGGGCGCAGCGATCTCCTTGTCAGCTTCGATGCCGATCAGGCAGCCGTTGGCCTCGGCGAGGGCGAGGTCGCTGGGAGACTCCTGTGCGACGACCCGCGCGGTCACCACGTCACCGCGCTTGAGCAGCGGTATCTGCTCTGCCACCTGGCGCGTGTCGGTGGCCTGGACCTCCATCTGCTCGACGCTCGCGGCCCCGGACGTGCGGACGTACACCGGCCGCCCGATCGCCTTCTCGGTTTGCTTCGCGCGTTCCCCGGCATAGCCGACGAGGATGGCGGCGACGTCGGTATGAGCGCGGACGATGAAGGCGTCGGCGCGCTCCTCTTGCACGGCTCGCTGCGCCAGGTCGCGTTCGATGCCCAGGGCGACGGAGAGTGCGGAGCGCATCCTCCCCGTGCCGCCACAGCACGGGCAATCCTGGGTCAACAGGCGAAGCAGGCTGCCGGTGGTGCGCTTGCGCGTCATCTCCACGAGGCCGAGCGGGCTGAGGTGCACGGTCTTGGTCTTGGCGCGGTCGCGGCGCAGGGCGGCTTCGAAGGCGGCCATGACGCGGTCGCGGTGCTTGGCCTTGTCCATGTCAATGAAGTCAATGACGATGATGCCGCCCAGGTCGCGCAGCCGGAGCTGGCGGGCGACCTCGTCGGCCGCGATGAGATTGGTGCGCAGGATCGTCTCCTCGAGGCCGCTGGTGGCGGTAAGGCGGCCGCTGTTGACGTCAATGGTGGTCAGCGCCTCGGTCTCGTCAACGCTGATGTAGCCGCCGGTGCTGAGCCCCACTCGCCGACGCAGCAAGCGCTCGATCTCCTCCTCAATCCCGTGCGCCGCGAACAGGGGCAACTTGTCGCGGTACAATGTCACCCGCTGCTTGAGCTGGGGAGCGCTCAACGCCACGAGTTCGAGCACGTCATCGTACACCTGCTTCGAGTCAACGACGAGGCGCTTGACCTGGCGATTGAACGTATCGCGGATGATGCGACTGATAAGCGGTAGGTCTTCGTGGAGCAGGGCCGGGGCCTTGACCTGGCCGGACTTCTCCTGGATGCGGCGGGCGAGTTCGGTCAGGTAGTCGAGGTCCTGCTTGAGAACCTTGACGCCTTTGCCCTCGGCCTCGGTCCGCACGATGATCCCGTGGTCTTTCGGGCGTATGCGCTCGGCGATCTGGCGCAGCCGCTGGCGTTCGGCGTCCTTGTCGATCTTCCGCGACACCCCAACGTAGTTGCCGTTGCCCATGAGCAGCACGAGGTAGCGCCCAGGGATGGCGAGCCGAGTGCTCACGCGCGGCCCCTTCGGCCCCATCGGCCCGCGCACGACCTGGAGCAGCACCTCTTGGCCGCTCTTCAGCATCTCGCCGTCACCGGCGTGCCGCACTTCGTTCGCGGGGCCGATATCCTCCTCCGCCTGCCTGAGAATTACGTCGTCGAAGCTGAGAAATGCGTTGCGCTGCGTACCGATGTCAGCAAATGCCGCATCCATCCCGCGCACGACGTTGGCGATCTTCCCCTTGTAGATGTTGCCGACGATGCGCGGCTCGCGCTCGACGTACAGCTCCGCCAACTCGCCGTTCTCCAGGATGGCGACGCGAGTCTCGAGATCCCCGGCGTCAATCAGGATCTCCTTGCTGATCCTCGAATCCGCCTGCGGCGACTTCACTGCCGCGGACTTGCGCTTGCGCGTCTTGCGGGGGGCCGTCTTCTTCTTGTCAGGCATGTTTCAACTCCTCACTCGCCGACCTCGGCGCCCTTCACCCGTCTCCCACCAGCCGTCGCAGCTTGCGCCGCGCCGCGCGGCCGGACGCGCCGCTTGCGTATAAAGCATTGCGGTGGATGCGCGTGCGAAATCCGCGCCCCTCGATGCCGAGCGCGGCCAGCACCTCCTCAGGCCTCGCGCCGCCCGAGCTGCCCGTGCGCAACCGCAGGTGCAGCTCGGCCTCCCGAGCATCCGCGCGCGCAATCGTCACCGATCCGACGAGCGGCCGCAGATTGAGGTCCTTTGCCGATTTCTCGCGGACGCGTGTGATCCATACCTCGTCGCGTGCCAGGAACTCGTCCACACGCCGGGCCAGGCTCAGCTCATCCAACGCCCCTTCGACGATCACGACGTACTCTGCGGTGTCGGTGTCGCCCAGCGTCGTCTTGCGCTTGTGCGGGGGCGTCGCCCAGGCCTGCAGTATCTGAAGGCCGTGCGGGAGATTGAGGTTCAGCGTGTGGCGCAGCTCGGTCGGATCCATCGGATCCGTGAGCGCGACGGCCATCAGTTCGGCGTCGCTGGTATGCCCCACCGATAACGCCGACGCGTAGGACACGCGCGGACGCGGGTTAAAGCCTTCGGTGTGGGCGAGGGGAAGCCGCGCGCGGCGCATCCCGCGCTCCAGTGCCCTCATCAGGTCGAGGTGCGATATGTACTTGACCGCTTCACCCTTGGCGAAACGGCAGACGATCTGCTGCATCGTAACCTGCGTCCTTCGACCTTCTCGTCCGACGCACTCAGGCGCTCGGCGCGGCCGCGGCGGCGACCATCTCCGCCTGGCGCCGCAAGGTGTCCTTGCTCATGCCGCTGTCCAGGTGATCCCAGGGCAGTGCTGCATCCACCGGCACGGGGCGGTTCGCGTACTCCGCCGGATCGAGCCCCGCCGACTCGAACGCTTCGCCCCACGCCTGCGGCTTGAAGTGCTCGTCCCAGGCGTCGAAACGGCATCCCGCGCGCCACGCCCCTTCGACAACCGCACCGATGCGCCGGTCGCCGCGCGCGAGCGCCGCTTCGAGGCGCGACGCGGCAAGGTCCGAGTAACTGAGTTGTACGCCTTTGATTTTCAACCTGCCGCGCAGCGCGCCAAACTTCGCCTCGAGCGATTCCCGCGAGTCCTGCGCGCACCACTGCATTGGCGTGTGCGGCTTCGGCGTGAAGGCGTTCACGCTCACGGCGATGCGCAGCCGCCCGCGCCGCTGGTTGCCGAGAATCTCGCGCCCCATCTGCCGCAAACGCAGGACCAGGTCCGCGATGGCCTCGACATCCTCGGCAGTCTCGCCCGGCAGGCCGACCATGAAATAGAGCTTGATCCTGTGCCAGCCGCTTTCGAACGCCGCGCGGGCCGCCTGGAACAGGTCGTCCTCCGTCACTCGCTTGCCCAACGCGTCGCGCAGACGCTGCGTCCCGGCCTCGGGCGCGAACGTGAGCCCGGCGCGCCGCACCATTCCCAGCCGCTGCGCCAGCCGCACCGAGAACGTGTCGATCCGCAGCGACGGCAGGCTGACGCTGACCCGTTCGTCGGAATACCGCCCCGCCAGTCCGTCCACGATCTCCTGGATCTCCGAATGATCCGGGCTGTTGAACCCGAGCAGAGAGACCTCGTCATATCCCGTCGCGCGCAGTCCTTCCTCCGCGAGGCGCAGAATCGTCTGCGCCGAGCGCTCGCGCACGGGCCGATAGCATGCCCCCGCCTGGCAGAACCGGCATCCCCGCCCGCACCCCCTCATAATCTCCAACGTCAGCCGGTCATGCACCGTCTCGACGAACGGGACGATTTGGCGCACCGGGTACGGAGCTGCATCGAGGTCCGCCACGACCCGGCGCGTCACCGCGGCAGGCGCGTGCGCCGCCGCCGTCATGCCGGCGAACCGTCCGTTGTCGCGCCGCTCATGGTAGAAGCGCGGCACGTACACCCCTTCGATCCGCGCCAGATGCCGCAGCAGCGAGTCGCGCTCGGAGGAACGCGCGTCCTGGGCCGCCTCGGCCAACTCGACGATCGCGTCCTCGCCTTCGCCCCACAGGAAGGCATCCACGTAGTCGGCGAGCGGCTCCGGGTTCGCCGCGCACACGCCTCCGGCGATGACCAGCGGATGGCGCTGGTCGCGCTCGGCGGACGTCAGCGGCAAACCTGCGAGATCAAGGACGTTGAGGGCGTTAGTGTAATTCAACTCGTAGGGCAGTGTGATGCCAACGAGGTCAAATTCGGATAGGGGAGTCGCCGATTCGAGCGAGCACAGCGGCCACGCCGCCGCACGCATCTCCTGTTCCATGTCGCCCCACGGGCTGAAAGCGCGCTCGGCAACGCAGCCGTCCTGCTCGTTTAGGACGTGATAGAGTATACGCAACCCGAGGTGGCTCATGCCGGCTTCGTAGGCATCGGGAAACACGAGCGCGACGCGGACTCGCGCGCCTTCATGCGACTTGTGGACGGCATTCCACTCGCGATTGGTGTAACGGGCGGGTTTGGTGACGTAAGGTAGGATGTCCGCTTGGGACGTCGGCATCGGTGATTTCACGCGGGCAGATAGCGCTTGGGGCAATTATAGCACAAACCGGAGGCGGACGGCAGGCGTGGGGCCGGATGACACGATCAAACGCGACGGCAAGCGGGGCAGAGCCGGTGCGCGGTGCCGGGCCGCGGTGGGGACGCGCATAGGGCGCTGCGGGGCTGTAAAATGTGAAGGGCAGAGGACTCTTTCACCTCTGCCCTTCCGGTGGAGGCTAAGGGAGGGATCACACGCCGGTACTCTCAACGACCCATCGCCACTACGCATCCCTCCTGACCATATATTCCACATATCGCGCGCGCATTGAAAACAGATAACGTGGATAATGAACGGCACTTCCATCGCTTGTGGCGCGGCGCCCGACAGGACCATCCACCGACGCGCAGGGACGGGTCAACCGGCGTCGAAAAGAGGTCGGCAGGTGGCGAACAGCTGCGCCCGCGGCGCACTTTGGCATATCGCGGAGGACGCGGCCGGCTGCGCTCGCAATAACGATCGCAGGCTGTTTCTTGCGCATCCTGGTCACCAACGATGACGGCGTTCACGCGGCAGGTTTGGTCGCGCTGGCGCGTCACCTGCGTGAGGTCGGTGACGTCACCGCCATCGCCCCCGATCGCCCTCGCAGCGCGACCGGGCACGCAATCACCTTGCACAAGCCGCTGCGCATGCAGGAGGTCGCACTGCTCGAGGGTGTCGTCGGCTACAGCACCAACGGCACGCCCTCGGACTGCGTCCTGCTCGGCATGAGCAGCCTCGACCCGCCTCCCGATCTCGTTATCTCGGGCATCAACCAGGGGCCCAACCTCGGCGAAGACTTGACCTACTCCGGCACCGTTTCCGCGGCGATGGAGGCAGCCATCTACGGGGTCAACGCCTTCGCCATCTCGGTCGCGTCGTTCGACATCTCGAGCTTCGATGCCGCCGCCAAGTTCGCGTGCCAGCTCGCTTCCATCGTCAACGAGAAAGGGTTGCCGCCGGACACGTTCCTCAACGTCAACGTCCCGGACCTGGCGCCCTCCGCCATCGCCGGCGTCGCGGTGACCCGCCAGGGCCGGCGCCGCTACCACAGCCGGGTTGAGAAGCGTCTCGACCCCCGCGGGCGGCCCTACTACTGGCTCGGCGGCGACCTCGACAGCCAGGACACCGACCGCGACAGCGACGTTGGTGCCGTCGCCGTGGGCATGATCTCCGTCACGCCGATCCATCTCGATCTCACGCATCACGTCTTCCTCGGGGAACTGGGCAAGTGGGGCATCGGCGACCGCTGGCGCGGCGACCCGTAGCTGCAAACACCGGATAGGGCGCACGCGCAATCAGTATGGCGGCGGCGGCGACCTTTGGAAACCGCCGGGTGCCTCGTCGGAGGTGGGCCATGGACATCGTGAATCGCGAAGACATCCCTGCGTATCGCACGAAGGACGGCAGCCTGGTTCGGGAAATCGTCCACCCCGACCGCGTGCCGGTGCGCAACCTTAGCCTGGCTGAAGCCGCGCTCGAACCGAGCGCATCCACCGCGCTTCATTACCATGAAGTGAGCGAGGAGGTCTACTATGTCACGGCCGGTCGCGGCCTGCTGTCCGTCGCCGATGAAGAGACGGAGATCCGCGCCGGCCAGGCGGTCCTGATCCCGCGCCGCGCGCGGCACCGCGTCGTCAACATCGGGGACGAGGAACTCGTGTTTCTCTGCGTTTCGTCGCCGCCTTACGGGCATCAGGATACGGAGATCGAAGAAGACGAGGAGTAGGAGCGATCCTCGCTTGTCCTGAGCCGCGTCGGGGGAATGATTGCCCATCGAAGCGAGCGAGGAGGTTGACGATGGCTGTTATCGGCGTCTTCTATTTCAGCAGCGGGGGCAATACCGAGGCCATGGCGCGCGCCGTGGCCGAGGGCTGCGAGAGCGCGGGCGCGCAGGTGACCGTGCAGCGCGTCGAGGAAACCGACCCGAAGAAGTGGACTGAACTCGATGCCGTAATCCTGGGCTCGCCGACATATTTCGGCAACATGGCGTGGCAGGCCAAGAAGCTGGTGGACGATTCCATCGCCGTGTACCAGCATCTGCGCGACAAGGTCGGCGGCGTGTTCACTTCCACCGGCGGTCGCCGCGACGGCGAGCGCGCGCTCCAGGCCTTGACATGGGCGCTCGATATTCACGGCATGAAGGTCGTGGATGGCGGCCCCGTCTGTGAGGGTCAACCGAGCGCGGATGATATCGAAGCCTGCCGCGCGTACGGCAAGCGCGTCGCCGAGGCGTGCTGAGGGGCGTATTGTTGCAGCGCCGCAGAGGCGGGCGCACGCCGTTGCCGGCGCCGGTCAGGGGTAGAATACAGAAGAGGGGAGGTGCGCCCCGGGCGCGGCGGGGCGCACGGCTTTGCTCGTCCCGGCGCCTGGCACGGCCGGGGCGACAACCCACGGTGTGGACAAACAGGAGACACGGGACACCCTGATCTGACATGCGAACTCATCTGCAAACAGCGGCAGCCGTCGGCATGGTCGTCGGCATCATTGTGGGGGTGAGTGAGGCCGTGGCGGCGGCGGGCGCGCACGGCCGCGTGCTCCGGGCGGCGGATTTCTGGGGCCTATGGGGCGTCACCGTCGGCGTTTACGCTGCGCTCGGCTGGGTCGCCTTCGGCGTCCTCGGGGCCGTGGTTGGCGCGGCCGCGGCGCTGTTGCGACGCGCCGGCGCCGATCAGGACAGATTCCTCTACCACATCCTCGGCGCAATCGCGCTGCCGCCGGCGCTTGTGCTCGGAAGAGCCGACCTCGACATTGCACCCGAGGCGATGACTTTCTTGCTGCTGCGCGTGGGTGCGTGGTCCGTCGCTGCCGGGGCGGTGATGTGGGTGGCGCTGC
>CP070648.1:236603-274247 GCA_020354555.1 Armatimonadota bacterium
CGGGGCTGCCGTCGAGGGCGTCGAGCCCTTCGACGACGAGACGATTGCCCGCGCGGCGCACGAGGCGCACGCGCGTCATGCCAATGGGATTCGGCCGCATTGGGCTGTGCAGGGCAAAGACACCCGTGAGCGGCCTCGACGCATCCCCGCGCGGATGCGCCTTCAACTGTCGCCGCTGCGCCGGTGACAGGTGGTGCATCCAGAACAGCACCCACAGATGCTCCAGATTCTCCACGCCGTCGAGCGCCTGCTCGAACTCGGAGCGGACCTCGATCGCCTGGCATTCGCTGCCCTCGGGCGCATGAACCCGGCCTATCGACCACACCGAAATGTCTTGCTCATCGTCCATCGCCGACGCTCCTCCAGAGACGCGTGGGGCTTTCAGTCCGAGTCACCGTTCGCAGCACCGCTTGGGATCGTTACAGGGGCGTTCCAGACCGCAGCAGTTGTCACCTGCGCTGGCGCTCGCCCTCCCCGCCACCGCGAACGCGGAGGGCAGGCGGTTCATCACGGCGCCGCATCGCTCACACTCGCGCTCCGCGTCCGCCTCAGCGGCGCGCGCCATAACCTCGGCTCCGCCACCGCACTCAGGGCAGCGGTATTCGTAGATGGGCACGTTTTTCCTCCCGCGTCGTCAGCGCTGGCGAGTCATCGGCTGACCGCACTTCGGGCACTTGACGTTGTAGCACGGCACGCCGGCTTGATGCGCCGCAGTCGCGCCGCACGCCGGGCATACGCAATTGCCGCCCGGGCCCATGGCGTAGCCACCCATGCGACCGCCGCCGGCCCCACGTCCCGCGCCTTGCCCGGCGGCTCGGCCCCGACCACGGCCGGTTCCGGCTCCGCCGCCTCCCGGCGGGCCGGTTCCGTCTCCTCTCGGCATCTTAAGCTCCTCCGTCTATGATGTCCGCGGATCCGGCTTGCCCCGCGCGTCTCCGCGGTAATTCCGAATGGCGGCGTGCAGTGCGCCTACCGCCAGCAGCGAGCAGTGAGCCTTCATCTCCGACACCCCGCCCAGGGCCTCACAGACGCCGCTCTCAGATATCGCGAGCGCCTCGCCCAGGCGCTTACCCATAGCCATTTCCGTCGTAATCGCACAAGCTGCTATCGCCACCGGGCAGCCAAACACTTGGTATCTGACGTCCGCCAGGCGTCCCTCCGCCACCTTGATCTGCATCACGACGTAGTCCCCGCACGGTATGTCGCCGTACTCACCCCGGGCATCCGCACCTTCCAGTTTCCCCCAATTGGGCGGGTCTATGAAGTAGTCTATGACTCTATCCGTGTAGCGCCGCTGCACGTCGCCCTCCGCATCATCGTGTCCGGCGTGATCGCATGCCACGCCGTCCTCCCACACCGCGCAACTGGCTGTCCACACCCGTTTCGGCGATCTCCGACCGGGTTAGCCCACATCATCCACACCCGTGATGGCTCGACGCTGCCAGTCTCACATGGGCCTTGCCTGAGCGCGCAGGATCACGCATAACCCTCCGCGCGCGCAGAGCGCAGCCGTTCCTACCTCATGAGCAATCGGGAGGAGCCTGCTCCAGTCGCTTGATGCGCCCAGTAAGGTCATCGAGTGCCTGACGCAGGGAATCGGCTTGTCGTCTGAGCGATTCAAGGTCTCGGCCGGTCGCCTCGGTCGGTGGCGCCGGGGCCCTGGCGGGCCCAACGCCCATGCCCATGCCCGTGCCGCCGCCCCGGCCCATGCCTCGCCCGCCACCCCCGCCTCGCCCGCCACCCCCGCCTCGCCCGCCACCCCCGCCTCGTCCGCCACCCATGCCTCGTCCGCCACCCCCGCCTCGTCCGCCACCCCCGCCTCGTCCGCCACCCACGCCCATTCTGCCAGCCATGGCCGGTCCGCCGCCCATGCCCGGTCCCATCCCCGGACCCGGCGCGTCGGCCCCGTCGCCGCCACCGACGCCGAAGTGACTGGGAACCGACGGCCCGGAGACCGCCTGCACCGCGCCGCGCTTATACGCTTCCACGGCCTCGCGCACCGTGCCGGCGATGCCAACACAGACCTTGATCCCGGCCGCCTCGAGCGTGCGATACGCGTTCGGCCCACAGTTGCCCGTGAGCACCGCCTCCGCCCCGCGCTCGGCGATCATCTGCGAGGTCTGAATGCCGGCGCCGCCGCCCGCGGCCACATTCGGGTTCTGCAGTGCTTCGAAGTCCATCGTTTCGGTGTCCACGATGAGCAGGTATTGAGCCCGGCCGAACCGCGGATCTACCTGGGCGTCCAGATCCGGCCCCGTACTGCTGACGGCTATGTTTGCCATATTCCTCTCCTCCCTCGGCCACCCGGCGTCACCGGCGTGCCGCTACGTTTCTTTTTCGAGTTCAGCGACGCGCGAGCTGATCTGATCAAGGTGAGACTTGAGCACTTCCGCCTGGCTGCGCAGCCACTGGAGTTCCTGCTCGCGGGTCATCGGCCCCGGACCGCCCTGAGCCGCATCCCATTGCGCCTGGGGCATCGGCCACTGCCCGGTCATGAGGTAACTCGCGCACGGTCCCATGCCGGTCGGACTACGCCCGACCCAACCTGGGCTGAAGCCGAACCGCATCCAGCCGGGCATGCCGGTCAGGTAGTACATGTTGCGATGTCGCATCTCTGCGTCTCCTTTCTCTGGATTGTCCTGCGCTGCTTTCGCCGGAGAGCAGACGGCTCTTCACCAGAATTGCCGCCGTCCCATGCCTCGGCGCATACCCATGCCGCGGCGAAAGCCCATGCCGCCGCGCATACCGCGCCCCATGCCGAACCAAGGCCTGGCGTAAGGCATGAAGCCCGGAGCCGCATACGCGCCCGGCATCGGATAACCGAATGCGGGAGGCATCGGCGCCTGTATCGGCCCTGCCGTCGGTGCGTAGCCACCCCCCGCCCCGAAGAACCGGGCTCCGCCGGGATTCATGAACCCCGGCGTGGGGTAGCCCGCGCAGTAACCTGCGCCTCTTCCAGTCATCGGACCCATTCCCATCGGTCCCGTGCCGTCACCACCTGGCATCTCACTCCTCCTCTCCTCGTGTCTTCGTGCACAATGCACGTGGTCTATCATTCGGGTCTGCGCCGCGCGGTCTCGCTCGCGTCGAGCGCGCGGACCGCCGGTCGCCGCGATTCGTACACCGTCACCACATTCGTTCCGGCGAACGCCCGCGCGACCTCGGCCAGCTCCGCAGCCGGGAGCGGCGTCACCGGACACGGTCGGAGCGGCGTGTTGATCTGGACCTCGTCCGGCTTCAGACCGCTCAGCAGCGCGGCAATGTCGCCAGCGCACTCGCGATTCTCGGGGCAGAACATGACCTGTATCGCGAGGCGCCCCTGGTACTCTTGTCGAAAGCGACGCAGCCCGTCGAGCACCGCCTCGAAGCGCACGTCGTCCGCGGGACGGTTGATGATGTGAAACATGCCCTCGTCGGGCGCGTCCAGTTTCGCCACGACGAAGTCGGCCAGGGCAAGCTCCCCGCGCACCTGGGGATCAGTGATGAGTGACGAATTCGTAAGGACCGCCGCTGGCACGCCGATCTGATTGCCGGCCTCGACTATCGCCTCGCCAAGATTCGAGGCGAGCGTCGGCTCACCGGTGCCCGAGAAGGTGACGTAGTCAATCTTCAAACTCGGAAGCGGCGTCAGCTCCTCGAGCACCCGGGTGGTGGCGACGAACTCGCTTCGCTGCACCGTCTTCTGGCGGGTGGGGCCAAGCTGACAGTAGATGCAGTCGAAGGAACACGTCTTCGCGCGCGAGAGGAGGTCAATCCCCAGCGAGCGGCCCAGACGCCACGAGGGAACCGGCCCGTACACCACCTTCTTCAATTCGCTCACGTCACTCGCGCTCATGTCAGTGTTCGCACAGGCTCTCGCCGCTTCTCAGCTCGCCTCGCAGCAGCGCCACGATCACGCCTTCGACCTTCCCCACGACGCCGACGATGGTTTCGATGCCGTGCTCGTCGAAGAGCATCTGCGCGCGCGGCCCCATCCCGCCGGCGATCATGCAGGTCACGCCGCGCTCGGCCAGATAGTTTGGTAGGAAGCCCGGCTCGTGGCCCGGGTTTGGTATCACCTGTTGTCTGCATATCGCGCCGTCCGCCAGTTCCGCGATGGTGTAGGCCTCGCAGCGCCCGAAGTGGGCGGCGACTTCGTCGCCATCCGTGGCAATCGCGACTTTCGCTGATTCAACAGGGTTGTGCTCCGCGTCCATAGGCTTCCTCCTCGTCACTTCAGTTGGAACGTGAGCTTCAGACCCACTCCGCCCTCCGCATACCGTTCGCCGAACGCAGCCCGCAGCCGCGTCTTCGCCGTTGATCCCGTGCAGTGGCACGGGACGACCTGTCCCACGCCCAGCTCACGCAGTGCGTTCACCGTCTTTTCGATGCGTTCATCGGCGGCGCTCGAAAGGTGTAGTCCGCCGACGACCGCGCGAACACGCTCGTCGCCCGTTACTGCCATGGCGTGACGCACGGTGTTGATCGGCCCCGCGTGAGCGCAGCCCAGCACCACCACTAACCCATTGCCCGTGCGAACCACAAGCGCATGGTCGTCCTCCAGGTGGTCGGGCCGCCAGCCATCGGTAGTCTTGACGTAGAAGTGCGACTCAACGCGCTCGAAGGCGGTCACCCGAGGGACCGGGCCGGTGGTCACAAGGCCGCGGCTGATCTCCACGGGCTGCGACTCCAAGCGCATGATCGCGCCAGCGCGTGTCAGTGCGTCCACATCCGCCGCAACTCCGATGTAACGGTCACCATTCATCGAACGTCGCGCGTACTTGCGCGCAAAGGCGTCCGGATGGGCGATGACATCGAGGCGCCCCAGCCGCTTCAGCACAGGCACGAGACCACCGCAGTGGTCATAGTGGCCGTGGCTCAGCACCACCGCCCGCAGACCATCCAGCCGCACGCTGAGCCGCGCGGCATTGCGGAGACAGATACCGGTCTGTCCCGTATCGAACAGAACTCGATCATCTCCCGCCTCGACCAGCACGCTCAGCCCGTGTTCGGCAAGCAAGCCCTCGCCTTGGCTCACCCGATCGTCCACGAGTATCGTGATCTTCGCGCTCACGGCTTACCTCGTTGACCAGCAGGCGCACCATGCAGGATACTCTCCAGCGCTGCAATGTGCCCCGCGAACGGGTTGCGCGCATAGGCCTCAATCTCCCCGCGGTCCGACAACACCGACAATTCGGGATCCACCCGCAGACTTGTCAGCACGGGGATGCCCGCCGCACGAGCCGCGTTCGGCCCACCGGGCGGGCCAAACAGGTCCACTCGCTTGCCGCAGTGCGGGCAATCGAGATGGGTCATGTTCTCGACCAATCCCAGCACCCGCACGCGGAGGTGCGCGGCCATCTTGATCGCCTTGCGCACGATCATCGCGGCCAGTTCCTGCGGCGACGAGACGATAATCACTCCGTCGAGGGGCAGGCTCTGCATCACCGTCAAAGGCACGTCAGACGTGCCTGGCGGCAAGTCCACGAATAGCCAGTCCAGCTCCCCCCAGACCACCTCTTCCCAGAACTGCTTGACGGCACCCGCCAACAAAGGCCCGCGCCAGATGACCGGGTCATCGGGATGCTCTAGCAGCAGATTGAGGGAGATCACGCGAATGCCGCTTGCGCTGATAACAGGGGAGAGGCCCGTTTCGCTTGCATCAGGGCGACCAGTGAGCCCGACCATCTTCGGGATGCTCGAGCCGGTGACATCGGCATCCATCACGCCCACCGCGTACCCCGCTTGCCGCGCGGCGCCCGCCAGCAGCGCCGTCACGAGCGACTTCCCGACGCCGCCCTTCCCGCTCATCACGCCCACGACGCGTTGTATCCGGCTCATCTGCTGGGCCAACGACGGCGTCGCATCTGCGGCAGCCTCTCGCGCTCCGGGAGAGGCTGCTGCGCACTCGTGATCACACGAATCCACGGTATCAGACTCCCCTTCTTTCATCTGCCGAGTCTCTTACTGCTAGATGTAAGTTGCACGTTACTCCACGCAATCAAGCCGCATTACGTCATGTAGTTGAGCTTCCTGCCGTCAGGACGCGGGCGCGCCCGACGGGACGGTAGCGGAGGACTCGCCTGGCCTTACTGCAACACCGTGGCGATCAGCGGCGGCGCGGCACTCCTCAGTGAGGGATTCGAGCGAGGCCGAGATGCCCTCCAGTACCTGCGCCCACTCTGCGATGTGCTGGACGCCCGATTCGGTCAGCACGTACACCCGCCGCGCCGGCCCTGCCCCAGAGGTGTCCCACCGGGAACTGACGCGTCCCGCTCCCTCCAGCCGGCGAAGTGTGCGATAGATGATCCCACTGTCGAGGCCGGCGTGGGTCACCGCCATGCCCCCGGCTTCATGAGCGATCTGGTACCCGTGCGCCTCGCCGAGTCGCGCAATAGCAAGTAGCACGATGGGCTCCGCGAAACGATACAGATTGCCCATCTCGCAGGAGCACGGGCCTCCGGCCTGTTGACCGTGTCTGTGGCAGCGCCTAGGCATTCCCTTCCACCGCGTTTAACTGCAAGTTACATCTAATTATACCACGCATTTCCGTTCTGTCAACCCTATTCCTGTGCCCTGATTCTTCCCCGTTGCGCAAGGCCGCCTATGCGCACTCATGTTTTGACGCACGAAGGCCTGGGGTATATAATTAGCTCACCGTCCTCGGAGCAAGCAGCCATGCGCCAGGTAGATCTGCCCCTTCCAATTGGAGCAGGCATGTTCGGTGCTCCCGGTAATTGCAGCCGAGAGGCGCGCGTCGACTCAACCGACGCTCGGGTGCGGCGCCGTGCGCCCAGCGGAGTGGCGCCGGCGGGAATGGTGCCATGAGCGAGCGCGACCACCGGGGCAAAGGGCGTCGGCCCCGTAGGCGCCCGCGAAAGGGCGTCGTCCGACCGCTTCCTCCGATAGACCTGACGCCTGCGCCTGCGGCGGAACCCCAGGCCCAGGCCTCCGCACCGGATAAGACGGCCGAGGGCGTACCAACCTCTCCGCAGCAGACGCGCAAGCCTGAATCACCGCCCGTGAAGGACACCGCGGCGCCCGAAGCGCCGCCCCCGGGAGAGTCGGTCACGCCCGAGGCGCCGCCGTTCGCGCCCGGCCGCGACGTATGGCTCGTAATCTGCCTGTTAGTTCTGGCTGGGGCCGCCTTCCTGCCTGCTCTCAGCGGCGATTTTGTCTGGGAGGACCGCCCGCTGGTTGTTGACAGCGGCCTCATACGCAGCCCCGGCGATATCCTGGCGGTATTCAACAGGTCGTTCCTGTCGGCGCGGCCGAACAGCTATCATCCCCTCGCCACGCTCACCTACCTCACCGACTTTCAGGTCTGGCGCGTCAACCCGGTCGGCTATCACACGACCAACCTGACTTTGCACCTCATCGCCACGCTGCTCGTGTACGTCGTCGGGACGCAGTTACTCCGCCGGCGGGACATGGCCTTCGCGGCGGGCGCGCTTTTCGCGGTACATCCCGTGCACGTTCAGTCCGTGGCGTGGATCGCGGCGCGGCCGCAGCTGCTCGCGACGTGCTTTGCGTTGTTCGCGCTACTCGCATACGGGCACTACGTGGAGTCATTCAACAACGCAACCGCCCCGCGACGGCGTACTCGCATCCGCTACTGGATGAGCGTCGTCGCGTTTACGCTCGCGCTGTTCGCTCACGCCGCTGCGGCCGCGCTGGTGGTGCTTCTGCCACTGTACGAGGTCCTGGTTGCGCGGCGCCGCCTCGACGTGCAGAAGGGCGTGCTGGCCGTCCGGCCCTACCTCGGCTTTGCGGCCGGCATCGGCCTGTATCTGCTCGCCCGCTGGTGGGCGCTCGGCTACCACCTCGCCGTCGGCCTCGACGTCAGCGCCTGGCCGGCATACCTGTACGCGATGCCCCTGTGGGGGATAAGGGCGATCGAACTGCTTCTGTTGCCGGTGCGGTCGCAGCCGTATCTCGCCGCGGAACTGATCAGCACTCCGCTGCGCGTCGATGTCATCATCGCGGTGGCGGCGATCGTCGTGCTCGTCGTGCTGATCGTGCGGGTCAGGAGTCAATCACCCGCGGTCGCGTTCGCCAGCTGGTGGGTCCTGCTGCCCCTCGGGCTCGTGCTTAACCCGCTTCCGCTCCCCGCGCCCCAGCTTGCCGAGCGGAGCCTCTACCTGCCGTCGGCGGGCATTGCCATCATCGTCGGGTGGGCAGTGGTGAGCGCCGCCGATGCGGCCGCGTCACGCGGGCGAGGCCGGCTGCGCACCCTTGTCATCCTCTGCTTCGCAGGCATTATCATCGCAGCCGCCTCCCTGTCGTGGAGCCGCATCGCGTGGTATCGCGAGGACATCACTCTGTTCAGCCACATGGCTCGCGCCGCGCCCACCCGCGCCCTGCCGCATTTCAACCTGGGCAACGCGTACCTGATGCGCGGCGATGCCGCCAGAGCCATCGAGGAATACCGCAGGGCAATTGCGGTCCGGCCGACGGAGAAGGCTTACCATAATCTGGGGAATGCCTATCTCGCGGCCGGGAGGTACGAGGAAGCGCAGGATGCCTACAGGCGCGCGCTGGCGTTGAATCCCCTCGCGCGGGCCAGCGCCACGGCACTCACGCGAGCGCGAGAAGCGCAGCTCGCGGAGGAAGGTTCAGCAGAGGCAGAGGCGGCGCCCACAGGTACAGCGGCGCAGTAGGCCCGTCGCGGCGACCAGCGCGGGCGCGCCCTGCGGCGGAGTCAAGGAACCGTCACGAAGTGGTCGTCCGGGCGCCCAGTCTGCGCAGGGCCTCGCGCGCAGCCCATTGCACGTCCCCTTGAGAGGTCTCGGCCATTTCCTGCAGCCGCGCTCGAGCGGATGCGTCACCGATATCGCCCAAGGTCAACGCCGCCCACTTCTGAGTCCCCAGGGAACTGCTGCCGGTTGCCTGGAGCAGGCGCTGCACCGGAGGTTTGTCCATCTTCGCGAGGGCGTCGCTCGCGAACATCCGCTGCACCGGGCGCGGATCGTCGAATAGCTTGATCAGGGGCTCTACGGCGGCCTGTCCCATGTCCGCGAGAGCGAAAACGCAGGCATCCGCCACACGCCAGTCGGCGTCGTCGAGCCCCGCAAGCAGGGGCGCGACGGCGGCGACATTGCCCGGCCAGCCCAGGGCGCGAGCCGCGGCCACGCGTACCTTCACATCGGGATCGCGAAGGGCGCCGACCAATGCGGGGACGGTCTCGGGCGAATGGATCCAGCGGAACCCCTCGGCTGCGCCACGACGGACGTACGCTGAATCGCTTCTCAGCGCCTCCGTGAGCATCGGCGCTGCGCGCTTGCCGATGCGCTGCAATGCCCACACTGCGCGGTTGTGGAATTGCCGCTCGGGGTCACGGAGTTCCGTCAGCAGTGGGCGCACGGCCACGACGTCTCCCATCGCGCCGACAGCGGTCGCGGCATCAATGCGCAGGTCGCGATCCTTGAGGTACGGGATGACGTCCGGCGCCGCACGCGGATCGGCGATCAGGCCCAGAGCGATGATGGCGGTCTGTCGCAGCTCCTCGTGCCGCAGGGCGTCAATGGCAGCCGACACCGCGCGGGGCTCCTTCACCTCCCCGAGCACCCTGATGGCGATCCGTCGCAGATCCTTATCCTTGCTCCGGGCTTCCTTCAGCAGGGGCTCCAAGCCGGTGCCGCCGATCTCGCCCAGGGCGATAGCTGCCTGCTCGCGGCGATCCACGTTGTCGAGCGCGTCCGTCAGCGCGGGGACCGCCGGCTCGCCGATCCGACCGAAGGCATTGACGGCGGCCTCTTTCGCCCGCGCGTCTCCCTCCTGGAGCACCGGCAGCAGATACGAAACACTCTTTTCCCCCAGCCGCCCCATGGCGCGCGAGGCGGCGTTCTGCGGCAGATCCTCGGGATCCTTGATGAGCGCGACCAATTGCTCCAACGCGGCCTCGTTGGCCACGCGGGCGAGGGCTGCGGCCGCGTGGGCGCGGCGCTCCTCAGGCTGGGCGGGCAGCGAATCCTCCAGAACGCCTCGCTGCAGCAAGGCTGCGGCAGCATGGGCCTGGACCTCGGGGTCCTTGCTGTCCAGGTCCCGGATGAGCTTCTGGGTTGCCGCGTAACGAACCCACAGCACGGCGATGAGTCCGGCGAGCACGACGCCGGCCACGATGTACCACGTGCGACTGCGCTTCTCTTCCATCGCACTCCTCTAGCCGGGATTATCCGTCATGCGCTGGCGTGCGATCCAGCGCGGCCGTGCGCGCAGCGCACATCAGCGACGCACGCCGGCACGATCACGGTAGGGTTGTTCGACACCTGCCCCCGACCCCCCTGCTGTGGCGCCGGTCGCGTCTCTACGCCGCGCAACGCCCGGCGTTCAGAACAGCCGCCGCTGGGCGTCGGCGTCCTCTCCCTGCGCTTCGCCGAGATGCTCGTATGCGACAGCCGTCGCCTGCCTGCCGCGAGGGGTGCGGTTGACGAAGCCGATCTTGAGCAGGAACGGCTCGACCATCTCCTCCAGCGTGTCGGTCTGCTCGTTGAGGGTGGCGGCGATGGCCTCCACCCCCACCGGGCCCCCGCCGTATTGCCGCACAATGATGTGCAGGAACTTGCGGTCGAGGTCGTCGAGGCCGCGCTCGTCCACCCCGAGCTTGGACAATGCTTCGTCGGCGACTTGCTTGTCAATCACGCCGTCGCGCCGCACCTGCGCATAATCGCGCACCCGCCGCAGCAGGCGATTGGCGATGCGCGGCGTGCCGCGCGCGCGCTTGGCGATCTCGTGCGCGCCGTTCTCCTCGACCGGGATGGCGAGGATCTGGGCGGAGCGCTCGACGATGCGCACCAGCGCGTCCTCGGGATAGAAGTCGAGGTGATGGAAGATGCTGAACCGCTCGCGCAGCGGCGCGGAGATGAGGCCGGTGCGCGTGGTGGCTCCGATGATACAGCACGGGCTGATGGGGATCTTTATGCTGCGGGCGTACGGCCCCTTGTCCTGCACGAAGTCAACGACGTAGTCCTCCATCGCGCCATAGAGGTATTCCTCGACGACGCGCGGCAGGCGGTGGATCTCGTCAATGAAAAGCACGCCGCGCGGCTCGAGGTTGGTGAGAATGCCGATCAGGTCGCCGGGACGTTCCAGGGCGGGCCCGGAGGTGCCGACGATGTCGGCGCCCATTTCCGCGGCGATGATCTGCGCGAGCGTAGTCTTGCCGAGGCCGGGCGGGCCGTAGAAGAGCACGTGGTCAAGCGGCTCGCCGCGGCCCTTAGCCGCCTCGATGGCGATGGCCAGGTTCTCTTTGACGTGCTCCTGGTCTATGAACTCCGCGAGCGTCGTCGGCCGCAGGCGCACCGAATACGATTCCTCGTCCGGCAACTCTTCGCCGCTGAGAATCCGCTCGCGGGTTGGCTTGTCTTTCTTCACTTCAGCACATCCATCGGCCGCTGTCATCCCCCGGAGCCAGCGCGTACGTCACGCCTGCTTGGCCCGCGTTTTGTAACTCAGGTTGAGCAGTTCCTCCACGGTTTCCACGCGCTCGCCGGTGGCCACCGCGCGATCGACCATGTCCTTGGCTTCCGCTCGTGAGTGACCGACGCGCTGGAGCAGCTCTGCTGCCTCGCCCTGGATGTCCTCCGCCTCCATCTCGCGCTCGGACTCGTCACGGATGAGACAGAATCTGCCCGCCTTGCCCTGGAGCTTGGCCACGATCTCCTTCGCTTTGCGCGCGCCCACTCCAGGCAAGCTCATGAGCGCGCGGAGGTCGCCGTCTTCGATGGCTTGAGCGATGCGGCTGACCGGTATGGCGAGCGCCCGCACCGCCATGCGCGGCCCGATGCTCGCCACGGTGGTGAACTGCTGGAAGAAATCGCGCTCCAACTCGTTGCGGAACCCGATGAGAACGGGCGTCGCGCGGGAGTGCTCGACCTGAAGATACTCGTACGTGACCAGGTCGAGCTGCTCTCCTTCTTCCGCGGAAAGTGACTGGAGCACGCCCGTCGGGACGAGCACCTCGTAGCCGAGGCCGTTGACGCCGAGGATGACGCCCTCGGGTTTGCGTTCGAGCACGCGGCCGCTAATGCGCGAGATCACCCCCGTGCCCTCCAATCGTCGGCCGGCCATACAGTCATCGTCGTGCTGCCGTCTCTCGCGAGCGCCCGGCGTGGCACAGCGCCAGCGCGAGCGCGTCGTACATATGCTCGTCGCGGCCGCTCGTCCTGGGCGCGTCGGACCCGCTTGAGCTGATGCCCAGCCTGCGGCACACCATCTCCCGCACCTGGCGGGCGCTGGCCCGTCCGTTTCCCGTCAGCGCGCGGCGCACCTCCGACGCGGCGTAATGCACGATGTGCAGTTCCGCATCGCCCGCGGCAAGGCAGATCACGCCTCGCGCGTGCGCCATGAGAATAGCCGTGCGCGGGTGGCGATACTTCGACTAGACCTCTTCGATCACGAGGACCTCGGGCCGCCATTCCTCGAGAATATCGGCCACGGAGCGATGGATGTGGCACAGTCGCGCGGTGAGTTCTCGCCCGCCCGCACGGATCACGCCGGCCTCGGCGAGCGCCTCGCGCCTGCCGTTGAAGTCAACTATGCCGTAGCCACTGGCCACCAGCCCGGGATCTATGCCAAGCACGCGCACGGTTCAGTACCCACCGGCATGGCACCGCTCACCGATGCAGCGCCGGTCCCGCGCCGTATTATAGCAGCCCCCACGGAGAGCGTAAAGGAAACCCCGAGATCCGCCGGCTTACGGCAACTCGCGGCCCTCCTCGATCGCGCTGCGGTAAGGTGCGACGCGGGAATCCACGATCCCTGCGAACTCGGCCACTAGCTCGGGTGGGGGCAGGGCGGTAGGCTCCTTGCCGTACGCGGCGACGGCGCGGCGCTTCGCCTGATACGGCTCCATGGGATAGCCCTTGGACGCAATGTAGAGCTTACCGGCAACCGCGCCCGAGGCCTTCAGCGCGTTCAACGCCTCCAGGGTCTCATTGACGTCCTTTTGGGCGGCGCGAGCGCGATCGAGGCGTCCGGCCCTGAAGTGCTCGCCCACTGCGTAGATCATCTCGGGATGCGTGTTGCAGCCGCCGCCGATGACGCCCCTCGCGCCTTGCTCCAGCGCGTTGAGATAGAAATGCTCCGCGCCCGCGATCATGCCGAAGCTGGTGGCGGCGACCTCGCAGCAGATGGGGTCGAACACGGCATGGTCGGTGGTCGAGAGCTTCATGCCGCCGATGCGGGGGAGCGTCAGCAGCCGCTTGATGAGCGCCGGAGTCATGCGGTACTCAGGCAGCATCCCAGGCGGCTGGTAGATGACGATAGGGATACGGATCCCGTCGTTCACCGCCTTGTAGTAGTTGAAGATCGTATCTTCGAGCGGCACGCCCGGCTCCGGCCTCAGCGCCGAGGGCAGAACGAGGACCGCTGCACTTGCCCCCCGCTCCTCGGCATACTGCGCGAGACCCGCCGCTTGCTCGGTGTACACCGCCGCGTCCGGGCGGTGTTCCGGTTTGCCGTCGAACTCGCCCGCGCACCCCGCGAGCACGCCGATCTCGCCTGCCGCTTCATCCACCACAGCGTCAATGAACTGGCGCGTCTCCTCGACGGTGAAGGCGTACATCTCCCCCACCCCCGAGCGCGCGAAGACGGAGCTCACGCAGTTGCGGCTCTTGAGCCATTTGACCATGCTGCGCGCCCCGTCGAGGTCAAGGCGCCCGTCCTCGTGACGCGGCGTGTACATCGGGGTGATGACGCCGGTCAGGAATGCGGGCGGTGATGGTTGCTTGTCAGCTTGCACGGTTCCTCCTCTCCGGATACGTGTAGTCTGGACTTGTGGGCCTATGGCCGAGATCGCGCGTCCGGTGCCCGGATCTCAGGATAACTTCCGACTCAGCCCGAACGTCCAGTCCGCGACTTCGGATGTCTTGAGGTGCTCGTAGCCGACGACGAAGGTTTCGAAGTCGTCACCGATGGGGTCTTTCCACTTCGCGGGAACCCCCGAGGCGCCGAGAATCACGCCCATGATGGCCGCGGTTTGCCCCGCGGAGCAGTCCGTATCCAGGCCGCACATGGCGGTAATGCAGGTGGAGCGCTCGAAATCGCCTTGCCCGAACAGCAGCCCGATGACAACGGCGCATATCGCGGGGAACGTGTGCACGGGATGGTAGCGGCCTGCGTGACTTGCCTCCGCCTTCTCCCACGCCTCGTGCCACGTGCGCGACTCGTCGCACCACGCAATGCTGTCGCGCACGACCTCGGTGAAACGGGAGCGCGCGGGCACGAAGCCGAGGCCGATCTCCAAGAGTCGCCGGGGGTCGGCTTCCGCAAACGCGCCCGCGATGAGGACTGCGTCGTAAAGTTCCCCGTAGGTTCCGTTGCGATCACACGAGACGATCGCATCGCGATAGGCGTACTCGACGGCGTCCGCGGGGCGGCCGGGGCAGAGCAGGCCCCATACCTCCCCTCTCATCTGGCCGCCAATCCACTCGCGATACCGATTGTCAACCAGCGCCGACTCCGGCGGCATGATCCCGCGCTTCATGTTGTCTATCGCGACCCGCTCGGCAGTGTACGATATTGGTATGCGCTCGACCCATTCGAGGCCAATGTCGCGCGGGGTGAAGTCGCGCCCCTTCCGTTCGAGCACGTGCAGCGCCACGATTTCGTATGCCGTGTCGTCGTTCAGCGTGCTCGGCGGCTTCACGACGTAGTCCGTGATTTCGCCGTACGTGTCGGCGATGCGCTGGCGCGTCCAGCCCTCGAAGGGCCCGCCGAGGGCGCCGCCGACATTCTTCCCGAGCCACCCGCCGAGGATGCGGTCGCGGATGGCGGCCTCATCGAGGCTGACATCGGGAGCCCAAGCAGCGGCAGGCTGCTCAGCTCTGATACTCTCCAGGTCCGACGGCTCGACGTATGGCCAATCCGGCCGCATTGGGCAACGGCGCACGGCGTCGCACGCCTCCGCCGAGAGCCGCATCGAGCGGTCGGGCTCGTCGTTTACAAGCGCTTCGTCGGCCGCGCGCGCGAGCGTTTCCGCGGCACTCACATCGCGGCCCAACTCGCGCTCGGCGGCTATCGTCTCCTGGCAGTATTGCAGGAGGCGTTGCGCCTCGTCGCGGCGGGAAGGGGCCTCTGGCATCGTCTCACCTCTGGCTGTGTTCCTGGCGGCTCCTGAATGCGGTGGTCTGCGGTTCGTGCTTGCACCGTCGGTGCCCCCGTGGCTTTACTTTCTGCGGCCCAGCGCGGCACCCCTGCACGCCGCGGTTTGACAGCGTCCTACGCGGCGGCTAGAATGGACACGCAGGCCGTGTGACGCACGAATACGGTCACAGCCGAGCCTCCCCCTTCGCGGTTCCGGCTCCGGAGCCCGAGGGGCGGCTGTGCTGCGTGTAATAGCGATGACTGGGAACAGCGAAGGCCAAGTGTCGGTTCTGGCGCGCGCACAGGCGGCGCTGCGCGAGGCCGATCCCGATCAAGTCGCTGCCCTCAGCGGCGCACAGTTGGAGCGGCGCGAGGACGAGTCCGTGCTCACCGTGCGCCTGCTCGACCACATGCTCGCGATAACCCATCCCGGCCTGGAGGTCGCGCGCGCGGACGGCACGCCGTGCGCCGAGTGGCAAGGGCACCTGCTCATGTACTACCTCTCGATGGCAGATGGAACCCAGCCGGCAGGCACGTGGGTGGCGCTGCGCGACCTGCCGGACGGCATGTTCTACCAGGCGGCGTATGACGGGTACAGCGGAGGCGATCTCGTCCGCGCGTTCGCCAATGACGTCGAGCCGTTCAAACGGGCCTGCCGCGAGCTGGGGGCGGAACCGCTCAACACGGGGGATGCCGGATACCGTTTTCTCGTGCTTCCGCGGGTGTGGTTGGCGGCGATCTATTGGCTCGGCGAGGAGATGATCCCGCCCTCCGCGCGCGTGCTCTTCGACGCCAACATCAGGCATTACCTACCGACCGATAGCTGCGCCGCGCTTGGCGGCTGGCTGAGCGACCGCATTATCGAGAAACACCGCAACGGCTGACCTGGCATGGCCCGCGTTCTGCTCGTCAACTCCAACCTCATGAGGCCGCCCATCGCGCCGATCGGGCTGGACTACATCGCCGGTTATCTCGACGCGTTGGGGCATGAGGTCGATCTGCTCGATCTCTGTCTCGAACCGGACTGGCGAGCCGCGATCACGGCGCGGCTTTCGCGCGGCCTCGAGCCGCAGATCGTCGCTCTCACCGTCCGCAACACGGACGACTGCTACTGCGCCAGCAGGCAGTCGTTCCTGCCGCAGGTGAGCGAGATCGCCAGCGCGCTTCAGGCTCACGCGGGCGAGGCGTTGATGGTCGCCGGCGGCGTGGGCTTCTCCCTGATGCCGCAGGCGATACTGGCTGGGTTACCGGGCTGCGTCGGGGTCGCCGGAGACGGGGAAGTGGCGCTTGCGGCTCTCGCGACCGCCGCCGACCGGGGCGAGGACGCGAGCCAAGTTCCCGGTCTCGTCCGCCGCACCCCGCAGGGAGCGTGGCGCACACAGCGTCCGGGGCGCGGCGAACTGCCCGCGATACCGGGCTCCCGCTCGTGGGTGGCTAACGCGCGCTACTTTCGAGAAGGGGGACAGGGGGGCATCGAGACGAAGCGCGGCTGCGCAGGCCGGTGCATCTATTGCGCCGACCCGGTCGCGAAAGGACGGCGATATCGCCTGCGGCCGCCGACGGAAGTGGCGGACGAGGCGGAGCGTCTGCTCGCGCAGGGCGTGGACTGCCTGCACACCTGCGACAGCGAGTTCAATCTGCCGCCGCGGCATGCGCTGGCGGTGTGCGAGGAGTTCATCCGGCGCGGGTTGGGTGACCGTCTGCGTTGGTATGCCTACTGCTCCCCGGCGCCGTTCAAGCCGGAGCTGGCGACGGCCATGCGCCGGGCCGGCTGCGTCGGCATCAACTTCGGCGCCGACAGCGGGAGCGACGTCATGCTCAAGCGCCTGCGCCGAGGCTTCACTGCGGCGGATATTCGGCGCACGCGTGAAGCATGCGGCGCCGCGGGCGTGATCTGCATGTTCGACTTGCTGCTGGGCGGGCCGGGCGAGACGCGGGAAACCGCAGACGAGACGATTCGCCTGATGAAGGCTATCGAGCCCGATGCCGTCGGAGTAGCCATCGGCCTGCGGGTATATCCCGGCACGGAACTCGGGTGCATCGTCGCCGCTCAGGGGGTGCGCGCAGATGACCCCAACCTGGTGGGGTCGGTGCGTGGCAACGACGATTTCGCCGAGCCGGTCTTCTATTTGTCCGCCGATCTCGGGGACGACTACGCGGATGTCTTGCACGAGGGGCTGCGGGGCGATCCGCGATTCTTCCTAGGCGGCAGCCGCGACGAGACGGATTACAACTACAACGCGAATGAGATGCTCGTCCAAGCCATCGCGGGGGGCGCGCGCGGGGCGTATTGGGATATCCTGAGGCGGTTGCGGCTGGGGGCGCAGTAGGCTGCACCGCGCGGGCCGAGACCGCGCGCCCGGTACCCGGCGATTAGAACTTCAGGCCGAGCTGCGCGCCGAAGGTTCGCGCGTGGTAGCTGTAACGGGTGTCGCTGGACTCGCTCGAGATCTGCCGCCAGTCGAGAACGAAGTTGAGCTCGCGAGTCAGGCCGATCTGCCAGCCGAGGGCGAGCGCACGGCGACGGTTGCCGCCGGGATACCCCGAGTTGCTGCTCGCCTCCCACTCGGCGAACGCTTCCTGCCGCTTGGCGACCGGGTAGCTGATGCGCGCCCGCACGCTGGAGTTCGCCGTGCCGTGGGCGGCAGAGCCCCCGTATCCGTAGGGTGAGCCGCCGGTTCCCGTTGGGGCGGCGGGCGTCCCGTACGGGATGCCGAAGCTGCCGCTCGTGGTGCCGGTCATGTGGCTGTAGTTGAGATCGAGCTTGACGCCGGGGCCGAGGGGCCCGATGGCGGCGCCGAGCGACATGATATCATTCGCCGACCGCCCGTCCGCGGCGAGGTACGTCAGATCTTGCCGGGTGTACTGGCCGATGAAGGAGAGGGCGCCTGCCGCTTGCCACCAGAACCCGGCGGTCCATGCATCGGTGTCGCTGTTGGTGCTGTATCCGCCCTGGCTCATTTGCGAGTCGTATGCGAGGTTGAGCGCTAGATTGCGCGCCGCATTGTGGCGGAGATTGAAGCTGTGGCCGCTCGTCGTGTATCCCGGGACGGTGCGCCCGTCGGCGCTGACCGTTTCGCCGGAGGAGCTGCTGCGATAGCCCAGGGTGATCGCGGTAGCGGAGGTCGGCACGTACTCGACGGCGACGCGCGAGCTGTCCGCCCGCGTCTCGCCGCCGCCGGCAAGCGACATGCCGCTCCTCGCCAGATCGCACACCACGCTGAGGCGGGTGCCCGGGCGGTACCACATGCTGAGTGCGGTGCCCTCGCCGCGGCCCGCATAGGCGGTGCCAAAGGCCTGGGGCTCGAGAGGCTGCGGCCCGTAGATCGGTGGCGTGTAGGGGGACAGCGGCGCCTCTCCCTGTCGAGCGTGAGCGTTGCTGCGGTATGTCGCCTGGACGCCGTAGGTCCGGCGCTCGTATCCGAGAGTGAGGAGCTGGCTGTCGGTGCGCTCGGCGAGGGATGCGGCGCCCTCGCCTGCGACGGCCGACCAGGAGCCGACATACGAGAGCGTCGGCCAGCCGGCGCGGTTGAAATCCAGCGTCAACTCACGGCTGCGGTCGTGCACCAGAAGACCCGATGCATCGCCGTACTGGAAGTAGGGTCTGCGGTAGTTGCGAACGGCGCCGGTGATGCGCAGCCCGGTGGCGGGTTGAAAGCCGACGGTGCAGTCGTACCCGCCGCGCATCTCCCTGCGGCCGGCGGATTCGAACGGCGCGAAAGCGGCGTCGGCGCGGTGGAGATTGGCCGCGAGGGATAGACGATCCCATTCGCCGCGCGCGCCGATCGCCAGGGCGCTGCCGGAGGAACCTCCCGCGCCGACCCCGCCCACGCTGTGTGCGAGTTCCGCGTCCAGGTTCAGATGGGCTCCCGCGGCATAGTGAGCGTCGAGGCCGACGAGCGAGCGCTGCGGACTGGACGACTGTGCCGCCCCTTCCACTCGATAGGTCACGATGACCGACACGCCTGCCGGCACGGGTTGAAGGAACATGATGGAGCCGATCGCGTAGTCCACTTGGTAATCGCGGCCTTGGACCTGCAGGATACCGTCGAGGCGGACGCGCTCACTGCCCGGCTCGATGGGGCGAAAGGTCAGGGTGAAGGGCCCCGCCGTATTGTTGCCGAGCCAGCGGTCTTCTTTTGCCGTCGTCGTCGGCGCGGCCGCTGCGCGCCGCTCGAGGGTGAGGTAGGTGGCGCCGACGCGGAGGCCGGAGGAGATGGGGTATGCGCCGCGCAGACCGACGAGCGTCCCCGACATTCCTCCAGGCGCATCGTACTCGTAGCTGACGGCGATGCGCGAGGCCGGCGAAATGATCAACGTCGGCGCGAATTGGATGAGTCCGATCTGGTAGTCAATGCTGTAGTCGGCCCCGCGCTGCATGCGGCGCCCGTCCACTTCGACGACTTCGGAGGCGTCAACCAAAGGGCTGGCGGCGAGGTAGTACGGCCCGGCCGAGTTGCGGCCATAGAGGACATCGGTGCGCACCGCCGGTTCGCACTCCGACGCGATCATCGTCAGCGCGCCGCGGGCGAGCCTGCTATCCACCTGGATGCCGCGCAGGCTGCGGCGGAAGCCCGCCAAGCCGCCGTCGAAGAGAACCGCGAGATCGCCCGCTTTCACCACGGCGTCGCTGCCGTCAAAGGTGAAGGTGAGGCGCTGCCGCCCGGGAGTATAGGACCCGCGGGCGATGACCGCGTCCACGCGCAGATCGGGCAGCAGGTCGCCGCGCACGACGAGGTCGGTGCGATGCTCAAAGCGGCGGGACAGCGAGTAGTTGTCCCAGTGAAAGCTGCTCCGGCTGAGTTCGCTGCCGGAGACCTCCTGGGAGCGAAAGGTGACGGTCTCCTGGCCGACCACCGAGAGGGAAGTCGGGCCGAGCCTGAGCTCCGCGGCTCCCGCCGGTGAAGAGGCCGCCAACGCCAACATCACGCCAGCCAGTATGAGCAGCGCGGCCCGGATCGCGCCGGCGGCGCTGCGTGGCCTGTTATGGGCCCGCGTACGTGACAACAGCATCACCTATTGCGGCGGCGGCGGGGGACTGTCCACGAGCAAGATATCCGGAATGGTGGTGATGCCTGCTGTGACGGTGACGGTATCGTTGTATTCGGCGTAGCCGGTTGCTTGCACGGTTATGGCCTGAGCGCCGACGGGCAGTCCGAGGAGGCGGAAGCGGCCATCCACGTCGGTCTCAGTGCTGGCAGCGCCAACGGTAACGAACGCGCCGATCACGCCGCGACTCGCCGCGGCGTCCCGCACGGTACCCTCAATGCCCGTGGCCGAGGCGGGCGCAGCGCCGCCGCCGCCCCCGCAGCCCGCGGCGCCGAAGAAGAGGCCCACGGCACACGCCGTGAGCGCGAGGGCGCACAGCCTGTTGCCGATGCCGGCGCGGCCCGGGCCTGTCCTATGACGTCTGAGATCCATCAGAGAGCTGAACTCCCACTCCCCCTACCGCGTCAACACGATAGTCCGCATGCCCTTCACCGCCTGCCCCTCCTCGGTGACCGCAGAGATCGCGCAGAGGTAGGGGCCGTTGGGCATCATACGGCCGGAAGCATCCGTGCCGTCCCAGGTGAACAGATTCGTGCCAGCCGAAGCGGTGGCGCCGCGCGAGAGGACCTTGACGAGTTGCCCGGTAAGGCCTCGCACTTCGACATCCACCACCGCCTGGCTCGACAGGTCGTACGATATCGTCATGCCTGAAGCCCGGCCGATGATCTGCTGGATGTTGCGCACCTGGAGCCGAGCCCACGGCGTCGAGTCCACTTCGACCTGGAAGCGGCGCGCGCAGCCTTGCGCGCTGGTATTGAAGACATAGGAGTTGGTCGTGCGCATGTACTGGCGGCGCTGCGCGTCCAGGTCAACCAGCATCAACCGATAGCGATCGGGAACGTCGGACAGGTCGGGCCAGGTCAACACGACCTGGGCGTTGGCGGCGTCCGAGCGCACGACGAAATCCCACACGGCGCGGCCCGCGACGGGCGGCCTGAAGTCGGTGGCCAACTCCGCGCCGGAGCCCCGTCCGCCGGTGAAGGTCAGGTCAACGTAAGGCGACATCGGCGGCGGGCTCTGCAAGCTGCATCGGCTGTCCGCTGCCGCGGCGGCATCGGCAACGACGCCCATGTAGTTGAAGCCATCGCAGAGGTCCCCCGCCCGCGCGATGAGCTGCACGCGCCACTGCGGCTCGGGCTGCGCGCTTCTGGCCGCGGCCCCGGTCGCACTGGCTGCGGCAGCGCCAGGCGGAGCGATGAGCAGTTCGCACGTCGTGAGCGCCCTCACCCAGCATGCCTGCCACACCTGCAGCGTCCTGCGGGCGCCCGGATAGGTCGCATCGAGCAGGACGTATTGGCGCGCCGTTGCATCGTAGACCCACGCGTAGGGTCGGATCCAGTTGTTCCGCGCCGCGGTCTCGAGCGAGACGGTCTGCCCGTTGCAGCGCACCTGTGCCGCCGCCCATTGCACGTCGGCGCAGAACGGATTGCCGACCATGTTCCATCCCGGTCGCAGCGCCACGCCGTACGGCGCGTTTTCACTTGCGGCGGCAGCGAACTGCGTCGTCGTCAGTTGCACTGCGCTCGCCGCGCTCATCCAGAAACCGAGACCGGGCGAGAAGCCAGGGATATCCGCGTCGCGCCCCCAGTAGAGGTAAGTGCCCCCGGACTGATCCGGCATCCAGCGCGCGAGCTTGACGTTCGCGTCGCCGAACACGGCGGCGGGGCTGGGGTCGCCGAAGGTAAACGGCACGGTCATCATGTACAAGCCCGCCGGCCATGATGTCGCGTCGGGGGTCCTGAAGTCGAGGGTGGCCGTGGACGATTCGCCGCCGAGGGTAATGCCGCGAATGATCTGCGTCACGCGCCCGGACACGGTGACGTACACGTTGTACGTTGCCGCAGGCAGCCCGGTTAAGGCGTAGGTGCCGTCCTCTGCCGTGGTGGTTGTCGCCACAGCCCGCGCACTCATGCTCGCGTCCACGCGCGCGTCCGGTACCGGGGCACCGGTCTCGTCACGCACCAAGCCATTGATCGCATAGCCCTGAAGGACGGTGGTGACGGCAGCGTTGGACTCCACGACGTAGTGGCCGCTGTCGTCCTGGTAGGTGACCGTCGCGACGTTGGTGATCGTCGTGTCTGCGACCGCCACAGCGCAAGATGCGACGCCGAGGGCGACGACTGCGAGCAGCGCGAGGAGCGCGTTCGTCGCGCTCGCCGCGCCGCGCACCGTATCCGATCGTGTAAGGTTCTGCCTGATGTTCACTGTGTATCCGTAGCCAAGCACGGAAGCGTGCCATCCCCCCCGGGGCCCTGCGAGGCGCAGGGCCCCAGGGATGTCGCCAGGTTGTCTCGTACGGCGCTACTTGACTGTCGCGTCGAAGGTGATAGTGCCCGTGGCACCCGCAGCGACGGTACCGACGTTGACGGTGATGACACCGGAACTGACGGTCACGTTGTCGCCGTCCGCAGCGTCGGTCTTGGGCGATCCGTTGACCGTGACGCTGTTGGCGACGTAGGTGACGGTCGCCGGGACCGTGTCGCGGACCACCACGTTGATGGCCGAGGCATCGCCGGTGTTGCTGTAAGTGATGGTGTAGCGGATGGTCTCGTCAGGCGCGGCTTCCGCCTTATCCACGCTCTTGGTCAGACCCATGACGGCGGCTTTGACCGTGGTGGAGAAGACCGCGCTCGCCTTCTCGGCTGCGTCGAACTGAGAGGTCGCCGTGAATGTGGTCTGATCAACGGCTCCGGTCGCGGCGCCGCTGGGTACGGTCACCGCGATGAAGCACTTGAACGTCGCGTCGGCCGCGATACTGCCCGTGGTCGAGGCGACGTTCGTTTCGCCGGACTGATGGACGCCGTCATTGGCGGTGCCACCGCCCGCGCCGTCGTCCTTGTAGATGACAACGGTCCATGCGGGGTCGCTCGCGGAAGAGGCGGCCAGTGCCAGCGTGTCGGCTGCGTTGCCATTGTTGGTCACGGTGACGGCGTAGTACACGACCTCGCCGGTCTGCGCGTCGTCCGCGCCGGACGAGGGCGCCACCTGCACCGCTGCGATTTGGCTGACCGTGACCGCGGCCTGGTTGGATGCGACCGTGGGCTGCTGGGCTCCGCCGGAGTCTTCGTAGTCGAGGGATGCCGTGTTGTTGATCACGGTGCCCGCGGCGGTGCCTTGGGCGTAGGCGGGGACTGCGACCAACCCTACGGCGACGATTGTGCAAGCCGCGAGCACGTTGCCTCGACTCGCCACTGAGAACCAACGCATTTCGTTCACCTCCTGGAATGAGGCCCCCGGTGAACAACTGCCGCCGCGCGCGCGTTCCCGTGAGCGGGGATTGCGCTGCGCGCCACCGTGCTGGCGGTGAACGAAGTGCTGCGCACGATTGCTGCTTGCGGTATGCTAAATGCAAACCGCCCCTGGCAGCGGCTGCCAGGGGCAAGGTTAGCGAACTGCGATGAAGTGCGAACTCGCCAATCTGTGCTGTTTGGCAACCCGGCTGACTACGTGAGTCCCGTGGCTTTGCGTCCCCTTCTCGCGAAAGGTTTGCCTTTATCAACCAGCCTGAGTGGGATCAGTTATACGCTATCCGGGGGAACCTCCGTAACGGCCATTTCCGGCTGTCGCGCGCAACTCTACCGATGCTGCGCACAACTCTATATTCCACATTGCACGGGGATTGTGACGAGGAACTCGGGGGGCGGTCGGAAGCCGGAATCCAGCCCGCGCAGGTGAGGACTGCAGCCGATGCGCAGGCGGGAAACCGGGTGGGGCGCGGGCGACAGCTTGCCAAACTACGCGAGCCCGGCGAAGAGCCGGGCTCGCGTCAATCCGTCTCTACAAGTCAGTCGGACGTCGGCTACTTCTTGCGGCGCCGGATACCGGCGAGGCCGAGACCGCCCAAGCCGAGCAGAATGATCGAAGCAGGCTCCGGGATGTACGGATCCCCTACGCGCGCCCAGAAGGTCTGCCCTCCCGTATCGGAATTGGTGACGATGTGGACGAGATAGACGAAGTCCTCGCCAGCGGGCGTGTCACCGGTCCAGTGGGCCCAGAAGCTGGTGTTGTCACTCTCACCCGGGTGAACGTAGCTCGCGGGATCTGAGCCCCGCCAGCCCACAGCGCCCCAGCCGGAGGGATGGGTCTCCCAGCCGCCGTTGATGTCCCAGCCGCTGCGGTTGAGAGGATAGCCACCGAATCCGGCGTAATAGTCCGGCTGCAGCGGGTCGGTGAGCTGGTACGCGACGAGGGTCTTCACGCCGCCGTAGGTGGGATCAATGGCGCCCCACGTCGGATCGGTTGCGCCCGAGTCCACGCTCAACTGAAAAGTCCAGGTATTGCTGCCCGAGTTGAACACGGGAACGACGTCAACGTAGTCCACCGTGTACGTCTGCGCATACCAGCTGGGCCACGGATCGGCCCCCGCTCCGGTCACGGACACGGCAAGGACGGCCGCCAGCGCGATGGTCATCCAGATTCTCATACTCAAGCCTCCACGGAAGGGCGATACGATCGCCGCAAGATCAATAGAGCCTGTTTTCTTATACTAGCAAGGACCGTGCCAATTCGGCGCTCATCGCGTCCCCACAGGCACTTTTTTCGTGAAAAAATCGACCATGCGCCAGATTGGCGGGTGAGAAAGCCCTCGGCGAGGCGCCCCAGTAGCGCTTCGCCCGCCAGTTACACCGTCCGCTCACGGACCACCGCTGGTCGCGTCCGCCCCGCTGCGCAGCATGATGAGCTCGCCGTCGCGAGCCACAGTCACCTCAAAACCGGGCGGCGCAGCGCCCTGGAGGTAGATGCGCTGCCACATGACCGCTTCCTCGGACGCAGGGTACGTCTGCAGCAAGGTCGAGAAGTAGATGGCGCGGACGTCCACTGCCTCATCCACCGCCTCGAAATCCTCCGCCCCGAGCGGGAGCCAGACGGCGGGCCGGTGCGCATACCACGCGACCGCCCAGGGAGCGTCGGTGACGACGACCGCATTCCTGGGCAGCGCTTCCTCGAGATAGCTCAGATTACGCTTGTCGGGGCCAAATTTCGGTTCGGGCGCGGCCCACGAGACCGCCGCCGGGTACGCAGCGACGCCGACGAAGAACAGCACCGCCACCGCTTGCCAGCCACCGGGCCGTATCCACTCGCGGACGAGGACCATGAAGTAGCCCGCGCAAAGCACGAGCAGGAGTGGCACGATGACAAAGAACAGCTCGGGGGTCGGATTGTGCACGGCGCCGATGAGTATCAGGAACAGAACCAGCGCAAGCACCGCGTTGCGCGCCAGGTTCTGCCGCGGCTGGTTCAGCGTCCGCATCGCCGAGATGACGACGAAGCCGACGACGTAGAGGCCCACCAAGGGCGACATAGCGCGATAGGCCGAGGCGAGCCCGAGCACGATCTTTTTCAGCAGCCCGCCCAAGTTGCCGACGATGAGCGGCACGAGCCTGAGGGCCGACGCGTCGGCGGCCCGGAACAGGGTGTGCCCGGGGTGCGCGCCGGTGAACATGACGATGAGGTACCGTTCGAGGGTGAACAAGGGGTCTCGCGCGACCAGATAATTGCGCACCCACCACGGCGTCATGACCACGATCAAGCCAGCAGCGAACCACGCTGCGTGACGCAGTCGCCGTTCCTTCTGCGCGTAGGCGCCCACGGCGATCGCCGGGAGCACCAGCGCAAACGTCATGTACTCCGTGAGCCAGCACAGAGCGAGGACGGCACCCGCGGCAGCGCTCAGTCTCAACGAGCCCGAGTTGACGTAGATGAGGTAGACCATCAGCGTGAGCAAGAACGCCCACAGCGTCACGTGCAGACCGGATACCGCATAGGCCAATGCTTGCACGTTGAGCGCGAAAAGCGCCGCGGCGAGGGCGCCGGTCGCGCGATCGAATATCCTCGATGCGAGCACATAGACCATTATCAAGGTCGCCAGGAAGAAGACCGCAGATACGCCGGCGACAACGGCGTCACTGTGCGGGAGCGCGCCGAATGCCACCCCGAGGGTCAGGGGGTAGAGCGGCGCGTTGTAGATCTCGGGCGCGGGCACGCGCGGGAAGAGCGCGACCTCGACCGGCCGCAGGAGCGAGGTCACGAACCCCTGTCCCTCCGCCAGATGCCTGCCGAGCTGAGCGAGGTCCATCGCCTCGCTGCGGTACAGGCCCTTGAACGCGCGGGTGAACTGCAAAGCGAGGGCGATCGCGCCCGGGCCGATCCACGAGACATGCAGCAGCAGGGCGCGGCTCAATCGTTCAACGCGATCCGGACGGCGACGAACGATCTCGTCGCCGGCAGCTTGGTCGCCGCTCGGTGCGCCCTCGGCTGTTCGCTGTGCTGATGGTTGCTCGCTCGTCACACTGGCACCTTTCGATGAAACGGTCCTTATCGAGCCGGATCAGGCCCCCGTGACCTCGACGACATGCGGGTGCAGAACGCCCAGCAGGCGCATGCCGCGCCTCGCTGCGGCGTCTGTGTCCGACGCCACGGGAACGGTCAGCCTGACCAGCGCACCGACCGGTCGCTCGTGCCGCAGGCGATCCCATGCCAGATATGCCTGGTGCATGACCCAACTCGTCGTGGCGCGATCGCGCTCGACGTAGTAGTAGAGCACGACGGCGTGGTCCCCCTCGCGGGCGAGGATGAATCGGTTCACCGGTATCGCGGCGCCCGTCGTGGCGGCCTGGAACGTCAGCTGCGACTTGGAGACGATGTTCCATCCGCCGCCGAGCAGGCAGAAGCCTGGTGAATGGAACGTCGCTTTGCGGTGGCCGAGGATGACGCCGAAGTGCACCGGCAACCCATCGGCGTTCACGTACTCGCGATTGAGGTAGGCATCGGGCTTCAGCATGTCCATCGTCAAGTCATCGTACGGGCCCAGATCGCGGCCCTGCCAATCGCCGACGCGCAAAGGGATTCTCTCCACCGGCAGCTCGGCGCTCGCACCGGTCATCGGCCGGGTCGCCCAGGCGGCGACCTGCCCTGCGAGCAGCAGGACGAGCATCGCGATGCAGCGCTTATCCACCGCTCGCATCGGGGGCTCCTCTATCGCTGCCACCGGCAATCCCGCGCAGTCCGAGCGCGCGGGCGACGAGGATCATGCCGGCCAGAGCGAACACGAATACGAGCATACCGGAAGCGCCGTGGAAGAACCCTTCCGCCGCACGGGCGCCGGCCAAGGTCGCGATCACGAGAATGAGCGTGACGCGGGCGACATTGGCCGCGAGCGCCACCGGCACGCCGAGGGCGAACAGGACGACACGCCGCCACATCGGCCCGCGCGCGACGTACGCGATGAGCGCGGCCAGGGCCATCAGGGCCACCAGGGCCTTCATGCCGCTGCATGGCACCGCCACGGTGAACGAGTAATTGGCGAGATGGATGTCCACTCCGCTGCGCGAAACGGGAATGCCAAGGAGTCCCGTAATCATCGTGGCGTATTTCGCCGACAGAAGCTGCATCGGGAAGCTGATGAACTCGACCAGCAGGTCCGGCCACGGCACCATGAAGAACAGGAAGGCGTAGGGGAAACCTACCTCGCGCGCGACCCCCCAACCGCCGAAGTAGAGCATCTGCGCGCCGATCATCAGGACGAGCGACAGCGGCGCCAGGAAGTTAACCTCCATCCACCGGCCGGCGAGGTACATGAGCAAGGCCGCGGCCGCGCACGCCATGCCGGCTGCGGCGGCGCCGCCGCGGTAAGCTGCGACGATTCGCTCCCAGCGCGTCCACACCAGATACGCCGCGATCGGCGCGACGAGGAAGCCGTGGGAGGCATGGTCGTCCGTCGCCCACGCGCGAACCATCTGGCTCAGGGCAGGCGCGTAGAGCCACGCGCCTGCAGCGACCACTGCGACCGCCAATATGGGGACCGGCCTCGGACGAGCGACTGCTACAGCCATAGAAACGCCTGTTTGCACCAACCACGCGCGTTCGACGGACGCCCTTCGCGCCCAGCGCGAAACGGGGGCGTCTATCGGCACCTGCGCAGGAACGTGCGTTGAGGATACGGAGCAAGGAACGTGCCAGCGCGTCGCGCGTTCGAATAGCGCGTCCGGCGCGGACCGCCGCAAGGGCAGGTTCTGCACCAGACGGCGAGTGCCACCCCACCAGCGATGCACGCGAACGCCATGCCGCGGCTAGGGTTGGTTCCGCCAGTAGTCCAGAAGGTCCCGGGCGGTCTGGTCGAACGGGATCTGCGGCTCCCATCCGGTGCGCGCGTGGAGCTTGGCGTAGTCGCCTTCGAGCACAGGGACGTCGGAGGGACGCATGCGCGACGGGTCGTGCTCGGTTTGCACCTCGACGGTCGAGAGGCTGAGCAAAGTGTCAAGGACTTCGCGGATGGTACGCGCCCGACCGGAGCACAGGTTGTAGACCTCACCGGGCTCCCCCTCCCTCACCGCGAGGCCATAGCCGCGGACGATGTCGCGGACATCGGAGAAATCGCGCCGCGCATCGAGATTGCCGACGCGAATGACCGGCTCCTGGCGTCCCTTCTCGATATCGGCGATCTGCTTGGCGAAGTTGGAGGTGACAAACACGGATCCGCGGCGAGGGCCGGTGTGGTTGAAGGCGCGAGTGCGAATGACGGGCAGGCCGTACGTCATGAAGTACTGGTAGCCGAGCAGGTCCTGCCCCACTTTGCTGACGGCGTACGGGCTGAGGGGGCGCAGGGGGTTGGTTTCCGTGATGGGCAGCTCGTTGTCATAGACCATGCCGTACTCCTCGGACGAGCCGGCAATCTGGATACGCGGGCTGGTGTCGAGTTCGCGCATCGCCTCGAGGATATGAACCTGGCCGATGATGTTGGTTTCGAGGGTCTCGGACGGAGCGCGCCAGGAGGTGGGGACGAAGCTTTGGGCGGCGAGATGGTAGATCTCGTCGGGACGAACGTCGAGAATCACCTGCTTGACGGAGGCGCTGTCGCGGATGTCGCACTCGACTAGCTCGATGCGCCCTTCGAGGTGGTCAATGTTGGACGTGCTGCTACGCCAGCGGGCGGTGCCGAAGACGTCGGCGCCCTGCGCCAGCAGGTACTCGGCGAGGTGCGAACCGACGAAACCGGTAATGCCTGTAATGAGTGAGCGCACGGCTTAACTCCCTGATGCGCAGTATTCAACCGCTCCTAAACGGCTCTCAATATGCGTGGGATCTGCGAGCGTCATGAGTGACTCAAGGTGGTTGGGGTGTTCGCCGCGCGTCACCTGCGCGCGAACCATGTGCGCAGGCCCTCCCAGTCGAAGCGGCACGGGAGCAGTTGGTATCCGGCGGCCTTGATCGCCTCTTCGACCTCGCGGCGCCGACTGGTTTCGCACAGCACCGTGATGCTGCCGCCGCCGCCCGCGCCATTGATCTTGAAGCCGACCGCGCCTGCCGGCCGGGCCACTTCCTCGATACGCTCGATATGCTCGGTCGTGATGTCGGGGTGCAGGGCCTTCTGCGCGTTGTTATTGAGATTCATGACCTCGGCGAAGGCGCCGAAGTCGGCCTTCCACAGCGCGGAGGCCGCGAGTTGCGGAGTGGTCTTGAGGGTGTCCATCGCCTTGCGGGTGGACGGCTTGTCCGCCTGATAGTCGGCGATGACTTTCTCATGTACTTCGCTCGACAGGTGGCGTTCACCAGTGTACACGAGAACGAGGCGGCTTTCCAACTCCCAGGCGATCTCGGGGGAGACGCGCACCGGGGAGGTCGTCGAGCGTGGGTACGGGTCAATCGTGTGATAGCCGATGCCCCCGACCGCGGCCGCAATCTGATCCTGCACGCCGCTCTGAATGCCCAACTCCTTGGTCTCGAGTTCGTGGGCGAGACGGCCGATCTGCTCCGGGCGGTGATATTCCCCTGTCAACATGCTCAGGGCGCCGATGAGCGCCACGGAGATGGCAGCGGAGGAGCCGGTGCCGCAGCCGGCGGGGACGTCAGCATAGACGTAGGCGTCGAGCTTATCTATACCCATGACGTTGACTGCGGCCTTGAGCAGGTCGTGTTTGCCGTTGTAGGGCTCGGCGCCCGGCTCGGCGATGTCAATAATCTCGCCGAAGTCCTGCGCGATGACGCTGACTCCGGGCCGCGCGCGCGTGGCGATGATGACCTGGGCGTAGAGGCCGACCGCGAAGTTGAGGACACACCCCGAGCCGGCAAACCAGGTATCGGTCCACCCGCCGAAGTCGAGGACCCTATTGGGCGCTTGAGCCTTGACGATCATTGCACACACAAGCAGCGAAGGTAATGCGACGCCCTGCAGACTGACCCATTATTCTGGCACAGGTCGCTGTGTTCCTGCCTCTGCGCGCACGCTAGCGGTGCGGTGCGGGCAGGCCCCGGCCGCGACGCGGCGCGTCATCCGCTGTCTGTCGCGGCGTTCCGTCGAGCGGGCCGGAGTGAAGCGCGACCCGCTTACTTCCTCACGATGTAGGTTTGCGTGGACAGCGTGTATGGCTGGCCATCTGCCTCGAAATCCGTCTCGCCGAAGACGGCGATGTTCTTGTCCGCCGGGCGCTCCACGGTGATGCGGAACGAACCGTCGCGTTTCGTCATGGCGGTGGACTCCCACTTGTGCGGCCGGAAGTCCAGATCATCCGCTTGCACGACCCAGGCGCGGGCGTCTTTCGCCGCCGGCGCGGTGATGGTCAACACCAGGGAACTGCCGTCCTGCTTTGCCTCCCAGGATATGTTGGGCATGTCGCGCCCCGCCGCCATCGTGCGGAAGAACGCGCTGGCCGTGTTGATGACGCGCTGGATGTCGTCCAGCCCGTGCCCGCTGTTCGGAGCGTAGAGGACGTACTTCGGCCCGACCAGATCATCCCAATACAGGTTGAGGGCTCCCGTCGGCCAGTAGGGATCGTTCGAGCCCAGCAGCAGCAGCTTGGGCAAGGTCAGGTCGTGCCGAAAGGTGTACGGATCAACCGCCTTCCACACCTTCCTGCCCCGGGGATCGTTGAAGACATCCATCAGGCGCTTGTCGGTGTAGTCAGTGACTTCCTCACTGTAGTGTCCCCATAGTTCGAGGGCGTACTTGAACTGCGCGGGGAAGTTTAAGGTGTCTATGACCGCGGGCGCGATGGCCTTCACACGCTCGGGGTCGGCGACAGCGCTGAGCCACGTCGTCCACCCACGCTTGGAGCCACCCAAGACGACGAAGCTCGTGATGTCCCGGCTCCATTCCTGCTTGGCGTAGGCCTGAAGCGCATCCATGGCGCGCACCGCGCTCTTGGTCATCGGGAAGAGGAGCGGCCACGTCGGGTCGCCATCCCTGATGTACTGCTGGAAGGTGAGGGAAATGATCTCGTCCTCCACCAGGCCCCCGAAGAGCGGTTGGTTGGGCACCAAGGTGAGCACGGCGACCGGAGCGCGCATCATTGCTGCGAACGAGCCGGCGAGTTGATCCCCGCCGCCCATATCCCGACCCGGCTCGGGCTCGCCGGAACCGCCGGAGACCAGCAACAGCATCCACTCGGGATAGCTGGCCTGCGCCGGGGTGAACACGCGCAGCAAATGCTGCCACTTCGCGCCATGCCACACCTGGGAAGTCAACACGATGTCGCTGATGGTCATCTCGTTGACTTCCCGCACCGGGCCCTTTTCCCACTTGAACACGGCATCGGGCGTGCTGACATACTGGAGCAGCATCTCGTCGGCCGCAAGATCCTGCGCTGCCGCTGTGGCGCACGCCGCCGCCGTCGCGAAGAGTGCCATCGCGACCAACGCCGTGATGACCGTGTGCTGCGTCCTGAGCCTAAGTGTCATTAGTGTCTCCTGTCCTGACTCCCAGTGTTGGAAGCCCATTATCGTGGCCCCACAGCCTACTCCTACTGACGGTCACAAACCGATTCGCGATCCGCCCACGCTCTGACCGGAGGGAGTCTCGGGACGGTGGCATCCGTCCGCCACGCACCGCGTGGAGCGAGCTTGGTTCCGCCTGCACGGAACACACGAAACCATTGCGCCCTAATTCGGCGATGAGGCCAGCGGTTCCTGGCGCCGAGCCCTCGACAAGGCGAGGAGCGCCGGAGCACCGGCCGAGGAGATCGCCTCGCGTCCGGAATGGCGATTGCCCAGGGACGCCCGCACCCTCTCGACACTTTGCAGTCTCGGCTCCTCGAGAAGCAGACGAAGCCTTTTCGAAACGGGGGCCGCGAGCATGATTTCGCGGTCTGCGGGGCGCCCCGCGGCATATGAATCCCGCTAGTAGGGTATGCCGAATGCGCGACAGAGGAAGACCGCCATCTGGTCGCGGCGACAGGGATTCGCCGGGCAGTACGTGTCGGCGCCGCAGCCGCTGGTTACCGGGGTGCCGCCCCAGGACGGCGCATCCGCGAGACGCTCGACCCAACCGTAGAAGATGTGAGTGCCGTCCGCGTCAATCCCTCCGCTGCCCCCGCCGTCCCACATGCCGTTCACACCGCGCGGCACGTCGCTGAAGCTGGCGACGCCGGGGTCAAGCCAGGTCTTGCCGTTGGCCCGACACAGGAACGCCGCCATCTGCCCGCGCGTTGTCACCGAACTGAAACAGTAGTATCCACTGCCGCAGCCGAGTGTGACGGGCACGCCTCCCCACGACGCCGGATCCGCCACTCGCTCGATGAGACCATATCCCCAGCGTGTGCCGTCAGCATCGAGGCCGCCCGAATAAGGCGGCGTCGCGTATTGGCCGTCACTGCCGCGCGGGACGTCAACGAACGTGGCGCCGCCGGAATCGTACCACGCCTGACCCGCCGCACGACAGATGAACGCCGCCATCTGGGAGCGCGTGACGCTGGCCGCGGGGCAGTACTGCAGGGGACTCGCGGCGCAACCGGTCGTGATCCCCTCGCGGTATATGGCTTCGATGTACGCGTAGGCCCAGTGATGAGCTGGGACGTCGGCGAAGGTCGTCCCCGAGTCGAGTATGTAGATGCGGAAGTCATCGGCGTCGAGCAGGTTGTTAGTCGCCCGGACGTTCGTGCGCACAGTGTCCGTCGTGTTGATAGCGTCGAAGAGCACGGGGCCACCAATTGCCTGGCCGTTATAGTAGAACCACGCGTTGCCGGTCGCGCGGTCTATCTCCATCCCGACACGGCCCCACCAGTTCCACCCACTGACCGCCAAGGGCCACGAGAAAGGCTTCCACCACGAGCCGTCGTGGAACTGAAAGACGGCGACCTCCCAGCTCAGTCCTTCGTCGTAGGAGAGCAGCATGATCTCGACATACGTCAAACCGTCCACGAAATAGGGCTGCAGCGTGTGCTCCTGCTCCGCGCCCGGCTGTGCCAATCCTTTGGCGTGCAAGAGCGTCTCGACGTAGTACCGCGCCGTCGGGGGGATGATGCCATCGACGATCTGCAGAGTCGTGCCGCGGTACTCGCACCACGACAGGTTGACCCCGGGAAGCCCGGAGTCTTCGGTGGCGGAAAGGGCGCGCGTGGTTCCGCCCCACGGAATCGCGACTGCGGTGACCCGCCAGTCCGCGTCGTAGTTGAGGCAGCCGCCACCGCTTCCGGTATAGCGCGCCCAGTCGCTGGGCATCAGGCCCAACGGCTCGGTTTCGAACATTTGCTGCACTTCAGGCGGAATGCCTGGGTTGCGCGCCGGGGGCACGGCTCGCACCGGCGAGCCCGACGCAACGATGCTAGCGAAGGCGATAGAAGCGGCGAGTGCTCGATTCATCTCGTCGCGACCTCGACGCGTCCCACTGCGGCGGGAGTCGAGGTGCTCTGAGTAGATTCCCCCCCCGGCGCGCTGTTCCCTCTCTTCGCCTGACGCGCCGCGCCGACACAGAGCGGACGACTTCCTGAGGGGGCTGATCGCCGCCGCCGACCCCTGAGCGCCTCGTCGGGTGGGGCTTGGCACAGGCGCCTTCGCGTGAGCACGAAACGAGGACAAATCGGTTCTCCCACGCCTGCCCAAGCGTGGCACGTTTCTTGCTCCGGATTGGTCATTGGGTGCGGTCGCAGTCGGCTCTACGACGGAGCGGTGCGCACCGATCAGCCGTGCTTCGGCGGAAGCTCGGCAAGGTACACACGCGCCTAGGGAGCGGCTGCCAGCATCAATCTGCTGGGCTGTAGGTGCGGGAAACGCCAGCAGAGGGTTGCAGAGCAGGTGAATCCTGACGTCTTGCTAGTGCAGCCTCCCAGCCCCCCCCACATGAACGTGGGTCGTGACTGGGCGGGGGGCTTTGGCACCGCGACTTCGTCGCGACGGGAAATCTATGGGCATGACGAAGACGCGCTGGCGTGTCCCTACTTGCCGCTGCTGCGCGTGGCCGGCGCCCTCGAGCGGCAGCATCGCACGGTTCGCGTGATTGACGCCCAGGCCGAACGCCTCAGCGATGCGCAAGTCGTCGACCGGGTCATCGAGGTGGGCGCGCGCGACGTGGTCGCCTCCCTGAGCTTGCCCTCCCTGCGTGGCGATCTCGCCCTTCTGGCCAGGATCAAGCGAGCCGACCCGGACCTGCGCCTCATCGCGATCGGCACGGTGTGCAAGGCGCTGCCCAGTGAGGTGCTTGAGACAGGGGTCGTGGATATCGCGGTGCGCGGCGACGCTGAAGCGGTCGTGCCCGAGCTGTTGGAATGGCGGTCCGGGGATGGCCCGCCGCAGGTAGCGGGCGTTTCCTATGCCGCGAACGGCGCTGCAGTGCACGTCGGGCCGGCCAGGGCTATCGCAACGGCCGCCGACCTGCCCCCGCCAGCGTATCATCTGGCGCCGATGGATCGGTACGTGAGGCAAGTGGATGGGCGACCGATGCGTTTCGCGCCGGTGGCGACGGGCTTGGGATGCGGGTTCGCGTGCGGCTATTACTGCCCCTACCCGTTCGGATTCGGCCGCCGCATGCTGCTGCGGGAACCGCACGCGGTGGTCGAGGAAGTCGCTCGCCTGGCGACGGATCTCGGCGTCGAATTCGTGATCTTCCGCGACCAGCTGTTCAGCGCCGAGCGGGATCATGCCGAACTGGTATGCAAAGGACTGATCGAGAGCGGCGGCCCGGTGCGCTGGCTATGCGAGACTCGCGCCGACCGCGTGGAGCCAGCGCTGCTCGATTTGATGCGGCGGGCCGGCTGCCTGGCCGTGCATTACGGATTGGAGAGCGGAGACGCGGAGATCTTCAGTCGGATCGCCAAGCCTGGGGCCACCTTGGACGATATGCGGCGGGCGGTTCGGGAGACCCACCGCGCCAGGCTGGCCGCGCACCTTCACGTCATAGTCGGCCTGCCCAATGAGACGTGGGACAGCGTACGGAAGACGCTTCACTTCGTGCGCGACGTGCGACCCGATTCGGTTCAAGTCTGCCTCGCGACGCCGTACCCGGGCACCCGTATGTACGCGGATGCCGACGAGCGAGGGCTGCTCCTGACTCGTGACTGGACCCGATACACGGCCAACGATCCCGTGATGCGCACCGAGCACATGAGCGGCGAAGACCTCGCGCGCGCGGCACATTACCTGCGTGACAATTGGTGGAAGCAGAACCTGGCGCGGCGCGGCCTGCGGCGGGTCGCGCGCATTGTTAGATCATGGGCAACGCCGTCCGGCGCAGCGGGCCAGCGTCAGCCGCCGGGACCCAGTGGAGGAGCGTTTTCAGCTTGAGCACGACGAGCGTTATCATCGCTACGTACAACTACGGTCGGTTCCTTGGGGACTGTCTCCGCAGCGTGCTCGACCAGACCGCCGAGCCGCTGGAGGTCATCGTGGTGGATGACGGGTCCACCGACGAAACGTCCGAGGTGGTGGCCTCCTTCGGCGATCGAGTGCGCTACCTCCGGCAACACAACCAGGGCCCGGGCGCCGCGCGCAATCGCGGCCTGGAACTGGCGCAGGGCGACTACATTGCATTCTGCGACGGCGACGACTGCTACCGCCCTCACAGCATCGAGCGGCGCGCCGCCGTGCTGGATCGCTATCCCGAGGTGGGTTTAGTATTCGGCGATCTAGAGCTGTTCTTCGAGCCATCCGGCGTGAGGTGGAGATCGCTGACGGCGACCGAGTTCAAGGCCGGTTTCCGGCGTCTGCCCAGGCGAGCACTCGAGGCCGACGTATCCGTGCTGGAAGGAGATGTCCTGAGCACGCTACTGGTGGACCGATTCGTCACCATGCCGACCGCGATGGTGCGCCGTTCGTGCCTGGAGCGCTGGGGGGCGTTCGACGAAGGCCTGCGCATGCAGGAGGACATTGACCTGTGGCTGCGCCTGGCCGAGCGCGAGCGGTGCGCATACATTGACCAGCAGCTCGCCGACTGCCGCCAGCACGACAGCAACTTGTCCACGCGGTCGCTGCTGCGGGCGACGACGCAGATCCAACTCATACACAAGCTCATGACCAGCGCCGGACCAACATGGCGCTCGCGGGGGCGCCTGCTGCGGCAACAGCTCGGCATTTACCTGTTCGACCTCGGGTACGTGCGTTTCAAGGCGGAGGAGTACGCCGCGGCCCGCCGTGCGTTTGCACAGGGCCTCGCTTGCCGGCCCCACGACTGGCGGCTCTGGGCATACGCCGCTGCGGCGTGCTTGCCCGCGGCGGTGCGGGAAGCCGCGAAGGGCTGGAGGCGGAGGGTGCTGCGGCAGGATCGCGCCGAGGGGAGAGCAGCCAGCGGCGCCTGCGCGGTGGCGACGTCGCCGAAGAGTACGGCAAGCGCCCGTCGGGCGCGTGGGCGTCGCTGAGGCGTGCCAACATCTATGGAGCAGGCAGAGACAACCGGGACCGTCACCTCGACCTACGCGGAGATCGCCAAGGTCTTCCGCCACGCCATGGTGTACGGGGTCGCGAGCGTGACGAGCGGCGTGATCGGGTTCATCATGATCCCGGTGTACACGCGGTGCCTGTCGCCGGCCGAGTACGGGATCGTCGAACTGCTGCAGCTGACGTCAAACGTGCTCGGGATTGTGCTGGGAATGGGGTTCGGCACGGCGGTGCTGCGGTTCTACTTTCAGTACGACAGCGAACGCGACCGCCACGAGGTAATCAGCACCGCGCTGGCAGTCCTCGTCGCGGTCGGCACCGGGGTGACGATTCTGCTGCTGTTCGGCAGCGAGTGGCTGGGGCGGCTGGTGTTGGGGGAGTCCGGCTACGGGTTGTTCGCCGCGCTGATGCTGCTCACCAGCTTGTTCGGCCTCGTGCTCATCGTACCCCTGGCCTACGTGCGTGCTTTGGAGCGATCGGCGCTCTACGGGGGCATCGCCATCGGGCGCCTGCTGCTGGGCCTGACGCTCAATATCGTGTTCGTCGTAGTGCTGCGGATGGGCGTCCTCGGAGTGTTGCTGAGCGCCTTGGTGGTGGCGCTTGTGTCGGCGATCGGGTTGCTGGGTGGGACGCTGCGGAAGGTTCGACTGGCCGTGTCGCGCGTCAAGCTCCGGCAGATGGCGACGTACGGAGGGCCGTTGGTGCCGGCCAGCCTCTCGATGTTTGTCCTTCACTTCGCCGACCGTTTCTTCCTCGAGCGCGCGGCGAGCCTGGAGCAGGTGGGTCTTTATGCGCTGGGCTACAAGTTCGCAATGATGCTTCCCATGCTGGTGATGGAGCCCTTCGGATTGGTGTGGGGGGCAGCGATGTTCGCCGTCGCCAAGCGGGACGACGCGCGCGACATCTACGGCAAGGTGTGCACGTACTTCTTCTGCGTCGCCACCTTCTTCGCTC
>CP070648.1:274347-282134 GCA_020354555.1 Armatimonadota bacterium
GAGCGCGACCTGTACCGTACGCGCGTCCTCGCGACCGGGGCGAACTATGTCAGCCGCCCTGCCGTGGAACGGCCGACGCGTCTCACGGGCAAGCTGCGGTACAAGATGACGGCTCAGCCGTGCACGGTCGCCGGCACAGGTGACCGGCTCGACGCACAGTTCGATGACCCCCAGCGCGCCGTGACCCCGGGTCAAGCGGCTGTATTCTACGACGGCGATGTGGTGGTTTGCGGCGGCACCATCGAACGGCAGGCAGTCTAGAGGGTCCCGCGCACCCAATACCCCTGCCCCGGAGCGAACATCAGCCCTGAGACTCTCTGCGTACGAGTGTGTGCACGAGGACTGTTGGCGGCAGAGCGACTCTTCCGTGCCGGCGGAGACTCCGCAGCGCCGTTCTGGAGAACATTCCTTGCATACGGCAGGCGGTGACCGTCGAGCCGAGGGCAACGCGAAGGGGTTTTGCGCGTTGACCGGACACGCGGGCGGCAGGGGTTCGGCCGACTTGGGAGAAGAAGCTGTACTGAAGTCATGCGCCCCACGGGAGGTCGCACATGAGCGATAGGGACAATGATTGTGGAGTCATCAGCTTCCTCGTAGGCGTCGGCCTCGGCGCCGCCGCCGCGGCGGCGGCGGTGATCCTGTACGCGCCGAAGCCCGGGGCCGAGATCCGCGGGGACCTGGCAGAGGCAACCAAGGAACTGCGCAGCCGCGCGGACAAGGTGGCGGAGCAGGTGCGCGGCACCGTCCGCGATCTCGGCGACCGCGTCAAGGAAGATCTGGACACGGCCGTGGCGACCGCCAAAGAAGCGGCTGCGGCTCGTCGCGCGGAACTGGAGCAGAAAGTCAAGGGCGAGTGAGACTACCATGGACAGGCAAACCGACGTTGACCTGAGCTCGCGAAGGCTGGGGGAACGCACGGCGGTGCTGTGCATCGGCGGCGAGGTGGATCTCTACAACACCCCACAGCTCAAGGAGCAGATCCAGAGCCTGATCGAAGGCGGCGTGCGGCATTTGCTGGTCGACCTCTCGGACACACAATACCTCGACAGCACGGCGCTCGGCGCGTTGATCGGCGCGTTGAAGCGCCTACGCGAGCGCGACGGCGACTTGCGCCTCGCGTGTCCGCCTCCTCGGATTCGCAAGCTGCTCGAGATAACGCGACTGATGAAAGTCTTCGAGGTGCGCGACGACGTCGCGCGGGCTTTGGCGGAATGGGGGGAAGACGAGGGGGAAGGGCGATGAGCACGACAACTGCTTCGCGCATCGAGTTGAAGATTCCCAGTCGCCCCGAATTCATTAGCGTCGCGCGCCTTGCGGTATCCGCCGTTGCCAACCGCATGGGGTTCGACTACGACAGCATCGAGGATCTCAAGGTCGCCACGGGCGAGGCGTTGACGAACGCCATTCAACACGCGGAGACGTGCGGCGGGGGTGGTCACGAGATTGTCGTGTGCTGCGTCATCGAGTCGCAGTCGCTGGTGATCGAGGTGCAGGATACAGGGAGGGGATTCGATCCCGAGGTCCGCCGGCAAGCGTTGGAACAGGATGAACTCCAGGAGGGCGGCCTTGGGTTGCTCCTGATTGAGTCGCTGATGGACGAAGTGGTGTTCAAGACCAAACCGGGCAAAGGGACGCTGGTGCGTATGACCAAGCGCCTTCCCGCTCCCTGAAGACTGGTCAGCGACTCGCGCAACCGGACGCTGCGAGAGCCGTCACGCCACAGGCGGTAGCTCCAGCGGCCGGATCGCCCGAGGTCCTGCGGCGAACGACGGCGGCGGTGCCGTGATACCTACCGAGGTTCGTGCATTAGGGGAGCACGCAAGTGATGGCAACCTTCCTCCCGAACGAACTTTGTACGGAAGAGTCTGCGGGCATTACCGGTGCTCCGGTAATACCCGAGACTCTATAGCAGTCCATGGTCTGCCTACTGTGAGCAAAACGAGGCAAAAACCCGGCGAGGCGTCCCGCAAGGCGAAGCAGCCGACGCACCAAGAGGTCGAGCGGCTCTTCCGGGAACTCAAGCGCACCGGCGACCCACGCCTGCGCGAGCGCCTGATCCAGATGCACCTCAACCTGGTGCGCTTCCTGGCGCGCAAGTTCGCCAACCGCGGCGAGCCCACGGATGATCTCGTTCAGGTCGGCAATATCGGGCTGATTAATGCGGTGGACCGTTTTGATCCCGAGCGCGGCATCCGCTTCGCCACGTATGCGACGCCCACCATCGTCGGCGAAATCAAACGCTACTTCCGCGACCGAGGCTGGGCGATCAAGGTGCCCCGGCGCCTGCAGGAGATCAACCTCGCCGCGAACAAGGCGATAGACTCGCTGGTGCAACGGTTCGATCGCTCCCCGACCGTGGCGGAGATTGCGCAGTCGGTCGGCACCACCGAAGAGGAGACCATCGAAGCCATCGAGCTCGGCCACATGTATGAACTGGTCAGCCTGGACAGCGAGGCGGGGCAGCCTGACGACGAATCGCACACGGTCCTGGCCGATTACGTCGGCGAGGATGACTCCTTGTTCGACGAGATCGGGGCGCGCTCGAGCCTGGTGGATGCGCTCAAGCGCCTGCCGGAGCGAGAGCGCCAGATCATCGAGCTGCGCTTCTTCCGCAACATGTCACAGACCGATGTCGCGCAGCGGCTGGGGATCTCGCAGATGCACGTCTCGCGGCTGCAGCAGAAGGCCCTCGCCCGCCTGCGCGAGTTCGTGCGCGGGGAGCAGTAGCCCCGTTGTACCCCACCGCCGGCTCGTCCTGCCCGGTTACCCAACACCGGCCACACATCCCTTTCCGCGGCAGGTCAGTGTCCCAAGCGCTGTCCGCACAAGCCTCGCGCCGGCGCGCTTGCGCGCGCCAGGTGCTTCTGTTAGAATGGCCCAGACACCGTCGTTGGTGAGGGTTCTCATGTCCGATTCGCAGGCCAAGACCCGCTGGGAGAGTGCCGGGATGCTCGCCGGCATCGTTGTTTTCCTGCTCGGCGTCGTGCTGCTCATGCTGGTCTTCGTATGGACTTTCGCGCTGTTCCAGGATGCCAAGCAGACCGTGTCGCTCGCGTCCGCCAAGCCCATCGACGCGCCATTGCCGACCGTCGTCGCAGGGATCGGGTTCCAGGTGGCGCTGCTCTTCGTGATGGGCTACGTCGCATCTCTCATCGGGAGCAAAGGCCTTCAGCTCTACGGCGTGTGTCGGGGAGTGAGCCCGCGATGACCGCCCTGCTGGCGGTTGACGTCGGCAACAGTGAGACCAAGCTCGGATTGCTCGAACAGGAGCGGCCGCGGACAGAACTGCACTTCCCGACCGGAGCCCACGAGCCGTCGGAGTCCATCGCCGATTTGGTCGCGCGCGCGCCGGTCCGGCCTGCGGCAGCTGCGATGTGCAGCGTGGTGCCTGCGGCGACCGAGATGTGGCAGATCGCCCTGCGAGATGCCGTCGGCGCGGAGGCGTTCGTCGTCGAAGGTGATACGGACGTCGGCATGCGCAACTGCTATGCCGAGCCCGCCACCCTCGGTCCCGATCGCCTAGTTGGTGCGCTCGCAGCCCGCGAGCTATACGGCGCCCCGGTGATCGTCGTTAGCCTCGGCACGGCAACCGTAATCAACGTCGTTTCCCGCACCGGGGAATTCCTCGGCGGCGCGATAGCTCCCGGTGTCGAGACCTCACTCGCCGCCCTTGAGGAGAAGGCGGCACGGCTGCTCCCGGTGCGCTTCGAGGCCGCGCCCCGCGTGATCGCCAGCGATACTCGCAGCGCCATGACCGCCGGCGCCTTCTTCGGCGTGCTGGGCCAGGTCAAGGAGCTGCTCGCCAGAGCGCGCGCCGAGTTGGGCGAACCCGCGCCCGCCGTGCTTACCGGCGGCCGGGCGGAACTCATCGCGCGGGAACTCGACAATATCGCGGGCGTCGAACCCGCACTCAATCTCATCGGACTGCGCCTCGCGTGGGCCTATCACGAGGAAGCCGCGAGCCGCACAGAATAGCGCGAACGGTTACTGCGCCAACGGTTGCAGCACCGCAGGAGCACGCCGCACGGTGGGCCACGACATGAAGCAAGTCGTCAGCGTCAGCCTCGGATCGTCGCGCCGGGACAGCGACGTCGAGGTTGAACTCGCCGGCCATCGCCTGCACATCCGGCGCATCGGTACCGATGGCGACCCAGCCAAGGCTCTCGAGCTGATCGAGCGGCTCGACGGCACGGTGGATTGCTTCGGCCTAGGCGGCGGCGACCGCTATCTCGTCGCCGGCAACCGCCGCTACGAGATGAAGGCGATGGCGCGACTCGCCCGCGCCGCGCGGCGCACCCCGGTCGTGGATGGGAGCGGCTTCAAGGAGACGCTCGAACCACATCTGCTCCGGCGCCTGGTCGAAACAGGACAGCTCGATGTGCGCGGCAGGGAGACGCTGCTGGTGAGCGCGGTTGATCGCCCCGGCATGGCGCGAGTGCTGCCCGAATTGGGCGCGCGAGTGACGTACGGGGACCTCATCTTCGCGCTCGGCGTTTCGATTCCGCTGCACTCCCCGCGGGTAATATCCTTTCTGGGCATGCTCGTCTTGCCCGTGCTGTGCCGCATGCCGATGTCGGTCGTTTATCCCACCGGCGACAAGCAGGACTCCTCAGTCGCGAAGTACAACAAGTACTTCCATCGGGCGCAGGTCGTCGCCGGGGACTTCCATTTCATACGGCGCTACTTGCCGCCGCACATGGATGGGCGCACGGTCATAACGAACACGATCACTGCGGATGACGTGACGCTGCTGCGCGCCGCCGGCATCAGCAGGCTCATCACGACGACGCCCGCGTTCGGCGAGCGCTCCTTTGGGACGAATGTGATGGAGGCGGTGCTGGTGGCCATCTCCAACCGGCGCCCCGAGGAGCTGTCGGGCCAGGACTATCTGGAGTTGTTGCAGCGTCTCGGGCTGTCGCCGCGGGTCATCGATCTCTAGGGGCACCGTGCTGTTGCGAACGCACGAGCAATTCTCACTTCACACGAGCGTGGATTCCCGGTCATGAGCGTGGGTCACTTTGGGTTCATCATCCACCCCCTCTCCGTTAAGGAGGACATGGCGCGCAAGTACGCCGTTGCGCGCTATCTGCCGACGCGCCTGCTCGAGTGGGGACTGAAGCGCATGTCCCCGATGATGGTCTCTCACATCACGGGCGTCGCGGGCTGCGACGGGGCGCGCGCCGAAGGGGTTTTCGTCGGGTGTCCTCTCGGCCCGCGGCAGATGCTCGAACTCGATCCCGCGTACGTCATCGGACGTATCATCGAGGCGGGGAAACTGGCGCAGGACGCGGGCGCCCGGATCGTCGGTCTGGGGGCGTTCACGTCGGTCGTTGGGGACGCTGGAGTGAGCATCGCCCGCGGCCTCGACATAGCGGTCACGACAGGCAACAGTTACACGGTGCACACCGCCATCGAGGGCGCGCTGGAGGCGGCGCGGCTCATGGGGCTGGACCCCGCCCGGTCGGCCGCCGCGGTGGTCGGGTGCACCGGGTCGATCGGCCGCGTCATCTCGCAAATGCTGGCGGCGGTTGTGCCGCATCTGATTCTCATCGGCCGCGACGAGCAGCGGCTGCGCGAAGTGGCCGAGCAGACGCGAGGCCCAGCACAGGTCGCCACCTCCACCAACACCGCCGACTCGCTCCACGCAGCGGACATCGTGGTCACCGTGACGAGCGCCGTGGACACGGTCATCGAACCGGAGTTCCTCAGACCGGGAGCGGTGGTATGTGATGTCGCGCGACCGCGCGACGTGAGCAGACGCGTCGCCGACCAACGCCCCGACGTGCTGGTCATCGAGGGCGGCGTGGTCGCCGTTCCGGGCGAGGTGGACTTCGGATTCGATTTCGGCTTCCCGCCGCGCACGGCGTATGCGTGCATGTCGGAGACGATCATCCTCGCCCTCGAACAGCGATACGAATCCTACAGCCTCGGTCGCGACCTGAGCGCGGCGAAAGTGACGGAGATCGCGCAACTCGCGACAAAGCACGGCTTCCGCCTCGCCGGTTTCCGCAGCTTTGAACGGGAGGTTACGAGCGAGCACATCGAGCGCACTCGCGAGCTTGCCGAACGCGCGCGCAACCGGGGCATTCCGGGAGGATAACGATGCGGCGAACCCGTGCCATTCCAGCTGTGGCGATAGGCGTCATCACGGTCATCGCCGCAGCGCACCCGGCAGCATGCGCGCTCGCACCGCGGCCGCTCTACTCCATCTCGCCAATCGCGGCGCCACCGCACATAGACGGCCGCGTTGATGACGCGTGCTGGCAGACCGCCGCGCGCATCGGACCGTTCGTCCTGATGGGCAGCGCCGCGGACCCGACGCAGGAGACTCACGCCTGGGCGGCCTACGACGAGGGCGCCCTGTACCTTGCCTTCGAGTGCATCGAGGCCCGCATGCAAGACCTGCGGGCGGCGCGTAGCGCGCGCGACTCCGACGTGTGGCACGACGACTGCGTCGAGGTGTTTCTCGACCCGCAGCGCGACCGCCGCCACTACTTCCACCTCGCAGTCAATGCCAACGCCGCGATGTACGACGAACGGGCAGCGCTGCGACCTGACGAATGGGACGGCGAATGGCACGCGGCCGCGACCCGAGACTCGGACCGCTGGACCGTGGAAATCGCCGTTCCGTTTGCGACCCTCGGTGCCGACCCGCCGGGCGTGCTAGAGGCCTGGGGCTTCAACCTCGCGCGCGAGGAGAGACCCCATCGCGAACTCAGCCAGATTTCCCCCACGGTGGGCAGCTTTCACGACCCGGAACGGTTCGCCGATCTCGTCTTCCGCGGGCCGGGACTTCTGACCGCCTCCGTGGTATCGGCGGGCGCCCCGTCCCTCGGCCGACACCAAGCGGAAGTCCGCCTGTGCAACGGCGGCGCGCGACCGGCACGCGTGGCCCTGTGGGCGGAAACGCCAGGCGAGCGACAGCAGCGACTCGCGGTGGACGTCGCTTCCCAGACCACGCGCGTCGTCAGCGTACCCTACGAAGTCAGTGCGGAGGGGGATCTCACCCTCTCTCTCAACGCCGCCGACGCTGCGGGGTGCAGCTTGCTGCGGTCGACGCCGGTGTCGTTCCACGTCGAGCCTAACCGGCAGCGCCTCAGAGAGATCGCGCGCATGCTGCACACGCTGACCCAGCCCGCGCGCGAGCGCGGCCTTGCGCCGGAACTGGCCAAGGTGCAGCGCGACGGAGAGCGCCTTTTGGCCTACGCCACAGACCGCCAGCGTTGGGCGAGCGGCGCCCGCAGCCAGTGGGAGCGCCTGACGGCACTGGCTGATCGCCTCGATTTTCGGGCGAATCGCCTGCGGCTGTCAGCGCTCACCGCGGATCCCCAGGCTGGCTATGCCATCGGCGTGGAGTCGCCGCTGCGCAAGCTGCGGCCCGACCGGCCCTACCGCGGCCCCGTCGGGCGGCCCGCGGAACTCCGGCTGTGCCGCAACGAATACGAGCCGGTGCAGGTGGTGGTGCTTGCGTTGGACAAGCCGCTTCACCGCGTCCGCACGTATGCGACTGACCTCGTCGGGCCCGGCGGCGCGCGCATTCGCGATCACAATGTCAACCTTAATCTCGTCGGGTTCGTGCACACGCGCAAGCCGGCGTATCAGGTCGAACGCATCGGCTGGTACCCGGATCCCCTGATGGACATCGAGCCGTTCGATGTCGAGGCGGACCGCTTTCAGCCCGTCTGGGTCACGGTCTATTGCCCCGCCGCCGTGCCCGCCGGTGAATACCGCGGCGAGATCATCATCAGGCCCGACAACGCGCCGGAGACGCGCGTCCCCCTCGTTGC
>CP070648.1:282234-306466 GCA_020354555.1 Armatimonadota bacterium
AGAGCGCGTGGAAACAGCAGGTCACGGGCTGACCATGTGACGTTTCGCAGGCCGCTGTTGGACACATGATTCGGCGAAGGCAGGCCAACCGAAGGGGCACATGATGCCCAGTCAGGTGTACCCTCTGAGCACGATAGTCGGGCCGTGCTGCCTGGCGTAGCTCAAAGGTAGAGCAGCTGAGTTGTAATCAGCGGGTTGGGGGTTCGTTTCCTCTCGCCGGCTCCATTTCCCCCCTTGACCGCTAACGCCTCGACCGGGAACCCCGACCACCTCGGCGTCCCTGTCGGCCGCGGCCAACAGGAGCGCGGGCGTGGATGGGGAACACCACGACAAGACCACGAGCGACCCAGGGAGAACGCCATGAACATACGTGGTGCAAGCTGCTACATCGTCCCGTGTTCTCTGTTGTGGATGGCCCTCAACGTTGCTGCTGCCCTCGCTGACGGTCGCCCCGTCGAGCGAGTCTCACCCGCTCCGGAAGTCAACCCAAACGCGGTGGTGTGGCGTACGCCGGAGCCTCCCGCCGACCCCCGCGCGGGTGACGTGTGGGTGAATCCCAGGGATGGGATGGACATGGTGTACGTCCCACCGGGAGAGTTCATCTTAGGCACGGGTGACGCGGAGCTAGACGCGTGGCTGAAGGAGCACCCAGAGTATGAGCGCGAATCGTTCGCTGACGAGCAGCCGCAGTGCCGGGTGGATCTGCCGGGCTACTGGATAGGGCGCACGGAAGTCACGAACGCTCAGTACCTGCGCTTCGTGCAGGCCACCGGGCATGACGCGCCGGACCACTGGCAAGGCGGCGAGGTGCCCTCGGGCCTGGAGGACTTCCCCGTCGTGTCCGTGATAAGGGATGATGGTCGCGCGTACGCGGAATGGGCGGGCGGACGCCTACCGAGCGAGCTAGAGTGGGAGAAGGCGGCGCGCGGCGCCGACGGGCGCCTCTTCCCTTGGGGGAGCGACTGGGACAGCAAGCGGTGCCGCAACTTCGGGCTTATCACGGGCAAAACGTATGTGAGCGAAGCTGCGTCGTTGTCAGCTACCGTGGCGTGGCTTGAGTCTCACGACCCATTCCGTCATGGCCCGGCGGCGGTAGGGTCCTATCCGGCGGGTGACAGCCCCTACGGGTGCGCAGATATGGCGGGGAATGTGTGGGAATGGTGCGCGGGCTGGTATGACGAGAAGGCGCACCAGCGCCATGCCAGGGGAGACCTCGCTCCGCCTGCAAGCGGCGCCTACAAGCCGCTTCGGGGCGGTTCGTGGCTCGTCCACCCTCCACTCCTCTTCCGTTGCGCCGAGGGCGGCCTGACCCACCCTGCCGACCGCTACCACTACTACGGCAGCTTCGGTTTCCGTTGCGCCCGAGGAGCCGAATGAGCGACCATTGACCGAGTCGGTTGGCGCACGTTCTCGGGGCTGCGGCGGTCGACGACCAAGTGGCGCGTACGGCCAGCGCGATTAGCGCGTCAACCCGAACTGGCGAGAAACTGACGCGGGGCGACGGCCCACGCGCATCCCGGCGGCCGCCGCGCCTCAGCCACCGCGCGGGCTCAGGCCGGGCTCATCGTCCGCGCTTCCGCTCGCTGATGCGTTGCTCGACCTCGGCGAGCTTCTCGCGTAGATCCGCTCGTCCCGGCGCGAGCGCGGCCGCGGCCGCGTATTCGTCCCGCATCCAGGACAGATAGGGCGCTCCCTCCAGGTCGGCCCCGTGCTGCTCGATGAACGACTCGGCGAGCGCAGCCCTCGCGTCTGCATCTGCTGCTGAGGGCCCGAGGTCAACGAGTTCCGATAGCGGCTGCGCTTTGTAGGTGGCGCACGTCGTGCGATTCTGCTCGGCGCTGCTCTCGCGATAGAGGCTGCGCGGGGCGGAGAACTCCAGCAGCGGCAGGTTGTCCGTGTTCAACCGGCTGCCCGTGCTCATCCGGCGCAGATCATCAGGCCCCAGCAGAAGCCACGCCAGCACCGACACGGGCTGCTTCAACTGCGCCCGCTCGAAGTCGGGCATGATCTGTGGGCGCGCGCCCATCCGCTCGGAGAAACGATCGAAGTCCACCTTCCACGGGTGCTTCTGCGCGATCAGGGCGATGTCCACGTGGCTGCGCCCCACCCACCATAGCGTGGCGTCGGGGAAGACCTTAACGAATGTCGCGACCACGGACCGCAGATCCTGCGGGCTCATCTCGTAGAGTTGCACCCACTGGCAGATGACGCCGTCGTCGGCCAGGCTGTCGCGGAGCGCCTGGAAGTGCTCGACCGTGAATAGGCTGGCGGTGCCGCCGAACCACGGGTTCGAGGGCTCGCTGATGATGACGTCGTAGCGGCGGCGGCCGGCGGCGAGGTAGTTGCGCGCATCGGCAAACACCACGCGAAAGCGCGGGTCGGCGAACACGTCGCGGTTGGTGTCCGAGAAGTAACGAGCCCCTGCGGCCACTGCGGGCTCGATCTCGACGCACTCGATTGTGCTGGTCGGATGTAGCGCTGCGGCGCCGCACGTTGTGCCGCTGCCCAGCCCCACCACCAGCACCGATTCGGTCCTGTCAGCCAGCAGCAGCGGCAAGTGCGCGAGCATCGTCTGCGTGTCCATTTCCACGGACACGTCGCTTGCCTCGACCTTGGCGTTGATGACCAAGGACCGGTTCTGGCGTCCGCGGATCACCGCCACCGTCGCCAGCGAGCCCTCGCGGTAGAAAAGGACGTCCCGGCGCGCCGTCATGACGGCTCTGGCGGTCGCGAGTTCATCGTATTGTCTGCGGAAAAACCCGGCCACCATGAGTTCCTGTCGCCACGACGGGAGCCAGGCAACCAGCGCGGCAAGGCCCGCCAGCACGACCACTCCGCCCGCGCGGTTCGGCCCGCGCTCAACGAGCAGCACCGCCGCGGCGGTGATCATGTAGCACGCTGCGCACTGCATAACCGTCGCGCGCAGCCCAATGTGGGGAATGAGCACAAACCCGGCGGCGAACGAACCTGCAATGCAGCCAAGGGTGTTGGCGGCGTACAGCGTCCCTATGCTCCGCGATAGTACAGCGGAGCGCTGAATGAAGAGACGGCTCGCGATGGGAAACGCCGCGCCGGAGCAGAGCGCCGGCAGCAGCAGACACCCCACGATCACCAGCACCTCGAGCGCAAGCAGCGTCGGGAACGAACGCCAGAATCTCATCACAATGCTCAGGAACACGAAGGCCAGCGAGTTGTAGAAGAAGAGTAGCCCGAACGTCCCAACTCCCGCGCCGAATTGCACCGCGACGAACCACGTGACGTCAACTTCGCGCCGCGCGCTCAACCGCGCGACAAGCAGGCTGCCCAGGCCGATGCCGATCAGCACCGCCAGAAGTATCGCCGAGAAAGCGTACACCGAGCTTCCGACGTAGAGTGAGAACGCGCGCGCCCAGACGACTTCGAGCGCCAGGCCCGAGAAGCCTGACAACGCAAGGCCGAGGACGAGTATCACTCGCAGCGGGGTGTCGCCGTCGGACGGGGCATGCGCTTCCGTCTCGCCATCGGGCGACGAAGGCGCGTCAGCGGCGGGCGCGGGTCGGGGGTCCCGCGAGCCGCGTGCTTCGGCTCGGGCCCGCCACGCATCCGCGGCAAGCACCGCAGCGCCGACCGCCAGGTTGAGGCACGCGGCGAGCACCACCGCATGCCACAGGCCGAGCACGGGGAGCAGTACGAACCCAACCAGGAGCACCCCCACGGCAGCTCCCAGGGTGTTGATGCCGTACAGCCTGCCGACTTCCGGGCCGATGCCGTCAAGACGGCGCACGATCCCTTTGCTGGCGATCGGGAGCGTCCCGCCCATCAGCGCGGTTGGTGCCACCAGCGCGAGCAAGCTTGCCCAGAACTGGTACCCCACGAGCCAGGAACTGTCGTACGGCAGGCGCGACGCCAGTGCCAGGTAGCCGGCGTGAACTCCGTGAAGGACGGAGAGGCTCACCAGACCATATGCGCCGATCAGTATCTCGAGCCAAGCGTAGATACGAAACGGCCGCGCCGCCCGGTCGCCGACCCGCCCGAAGGCATAGCTGCCGAGGGCCAGGCCGCTCATGAACGCGGTCAGTGTGACCGAGATCGCGAGAGTCGTATTGCCAAAGACCGTAGCGAGTTGCCGGAGCCAGATGACCTGGTAAAACAGAGCCGACGCACCGGAGAAGAAGAAAGCGATGGCAATGACGGCGCGCAGGGGCGGTCTCGACTCCGCGGGGGGAGGGCCGGCCCGTGTGGGAGTGATATCGTCCATGTGCGAACTCACGATTGCCGTGCCCCCTCGCGGCGGCGTCCAGTGATGCAGACGGCGGCTTCGGGCCTGGAGGCGGTGGCGAGGAGTCGGCCGGCCGCGCGGTATGCCGCTGAGGGGGAACTTATAGATACCCCAGCGACCGCAGCCGCTGGCGGATGGCCTCGATCTCCTCGGCAGTGAGGGGGTGATCCACGGGCTGGCGGGGCTGGTCGGCGGGCCCTGCTGCGGCCGCGTGTGTGGAGGCAAGGTCGCGCAGCACGTACACCGCGAACTCCGTGACCGAGCGGAAGCCTGTGTCAGCGATAACGTCCTTCAGGCGTTCGTATAGCGTCCGGGGAATCTTCAGAGTCACTTGCTCGGAATCTGGCATCGCATTGCCTTCCCTTAAGCGCCGTCACTCCCGCGAGAGTATAGGCGGCCTCTCCGCCGAGTGTCAAGTTCCGTGGGACTGATGCGACCGCTGAGCCCCCGTCACTATCGAGGTTCGTGTATCAGCGCGCATTATTCATGCGCGCACACGTGACACGCAAGATACACGCGACTCAATGGTAGTATGAATAACCCAGGTTAGGGAAGGACGCAAGGGACGGCGGGGCACCTCCCAAACGAGCCTCGCCCGGAAGAGTCTACGTGTATTACCGGTGCTGCGGCAATACACGAGACTCCATAGGTATTGACGGGATGTCCGTTGTGTGGTACACTCCCAGCGGAGTGTAACTCCTATAGGAGTGTACCGGGAGGAAAGAATGGCGGAAGCGCAGTCTGCCGCTCCAGAGCAACTGAGGCCACGGGGCCTCGTGATACCGTGGTCTGTGGTGGTGTTGACGGCCGTGGTCGTGGCCGAGGTGGCATTCTTCGGCTGGCACGGAGCCGTCGGGCCGCTGCCGTGGACGACGATGGGCCTGTTGTTTGCCGTGGCATTTGCGTGCGAGTTCGTGGATTCGAGCCTGGGGATGGGCTACGGCACGACGCTCACCCCGCTGCTGATGCTCCTGGGCTTTGGGCCGCTCCGGGTGGTGCCGGTGGTGCTCCTATCGGAGTTCATCACCGGGCTCACGGCTGGGGGATTCCATCAATCCCTCGGGAATGCCAACTTCAGGCGCGGATCGCGCGACCGCGGCGTGGTCGCAGTGCTGTCGTTGGCCGGAGTCGTTGGGGCGATCGTCGCGGTGTTCGTCGCGGTCAGCATCTCGAAGGTGGCATTGAAGCTCTATATTGCGGTGATGATTCTTGCCATGGGGATTCTCATTCTGTGGCGGCGCAACCACCGATCCTCATTCTCGTGGAGTAAGATAGCCGGGTTGGGCCTGATCAGCGCGTTCAACAAGGGCATGAGCGGCGGCGGGTACGGGCCGATCGTGACCGGCGGCCAGATTCTGTCGGGCTGCGAGGGCAGGACCGCGGTCGGCTGCACCTCCATCGCAGAGGCGCTGATATGCCTCGTCGGGGTCATATCCTACGTGTTCGTCAAGGGCTGGCCGGATCCGGTGCTGGCCCTGCCGATCATCGTCGGCGCGACGATCTCCGCCCCATGCGCGGCGCTGACGACGAAGGTGCTCGACCGCAAGACGCGGCTGGAGGTGCTGATCGGCATCGTCGTCCTCGTCCTCGGCGCGGTCACTCTCTGGAAGGCGCTGGCCTAGAGGCAGCGCTGTGCTGTTTGCAGTGTGGGGGCACGGCATGTCTAACCGCCGCAGGCGGGCCGTGCCCCTCGCTGTTGGTGGGCGACGCGCCGCGCTCCGACGGCCGCGTTCGACACATCAGGCAGAGCGGGGAATGGGTCAGGTGCAGGCGCATGGAGGGGAAGAGCTCGGTGGTGCCGGGGGCGGGAGTCGAACCCGCGTGTCCGTCTCCGGACCGAGGATTTTAAGTCCCCTGCGTATACCGATTCCGCCACCCCGGCAGACAAGCTGACAGATCACAGCATACACATGACAGAATCGAAACCAGGACAAGAATAGCACTGCGCGAGGGAGAGTGCAATAGCTGCACTGACACTCGCAACATGGTCGGCGGGCCTCAATGCCTGGCGAGTGGCGTAGCGGAACTGCACGAGCTGGGCAGGCGGCCTCGACTGCCCAGGCCAGTCGCTTCGCGTCGGCGGAGATCAAACGGATTGCTACCGCGAAGAGCGGCTCAGCGTACAACTCGAGCGAATGCGCACGGCTCAGCCTCTAGATCGCGCACCCACTGAGAGGATGCGGACCCGCCTGCAGACTCCGCCCCAGCGCGCCTCTACGGGCACTTGCTGTAGCCGCAGGAGCGGCAGACCAGGCAGCCTTCGCTCAGCTCGATCGTTCCGCCGCACTCCGGGCACTGGGGACAGAGGCCGAGGAGATCGGCAATCTCCTTCTGCACCTGGCCCTCATCCTCCGCGGCGTCACCGATCCGGTGCCGCTCGATCGCCTTGGAAATCGCGTCGGCGCAAGACAGCACCTTGCCGCCGTTCTCCCAGGATAGGTTCGGGCAGCGGATGCCCTTGAGCTGGTCTATGACCGACTCCGGGGCGACCCCCGAACGCAGCGCGAGCGAGATCAGCCGGCTCACCGCCTCGGCCTGCGACGCCATGCACCCGCCTTGCTTGCCCATCGAGGTGAAGACTTCGCACAGCCCGTGCTCGTCCTCGTTGATGGTGACGTATAGGTTGCCGCAGCCGGTGCGGGTCTTGTACGTCGCCCCGCGCGTGACGTGCGGGCGCGGGCGCGGCGTGATGTGCTGGCCGGGCGCGCGCGACTGCTGCTCGACTTGGCCGGCGTCCTGCGCGCCGGTGGTCAGCACCTGCTCTCGGCGACTGCCGTCGCGGTACACGGTGACCCCCTTGCATCCCAGCCGATAGGCGAGCATGTACACGGAGCGAACGTCCTCCGGCGTCGCCTCCTGGCGGAAGTTGACGGTTTTACTCACGGCGTTGTCGGTGTGCTTCTGGAACGCCGCCTGCGTGCGCACGTGCCACTCCGGGGACACGTCGTAGGCCGTCACGAACAGACGGCGCACATCCTCGGGAATGTCGTTCAGTTCGCCGATGCTCTTCTGCTGCGAGATCGTCTCCATCAGCGCTTCGGAGTAGAACCCGCGCTCCTTGGCGACCTCCTCGAACAACGGGTGCACCTCGAGGAGCTTCTGGCCGTCGAGGATGTTGCGCGTGAAGACGACCGCGAACAGCGGCTCGACCCCGCCCGAGCAGCCCGCGATGATGGACAGCGTTCCCGTCGGCGCGATGGTCGTAATGGTGGCATTGCGCAGCGGCTCGCCGTCGGCGTGGGTGCTCTTGTCGAAATTCGGGAAGGGACCGCGCGTGCGGGCGAGTTCGACGGATGCGGCGCGCGCCTTCTCGCCGATGAACTCCATGATCTGCTCGCCGATGCGCAAAGCATCCTCGTGGTTGTAAGGAATGCCGAGGCGGATGAGCATGTCGGCAAAGCCCATGACCCCGAGGCCGATCTTGCGGTTGGCCTTGGTCATCTGCTCGATTTCGGGCAGCGGGTAGCGATTCTGGTCTATGACGTTGTCCAGGAAATGCACCGCGCGGGTGACGACGTCGCCGAGGCGGGCGTAGTCAATCTCCGGCCCGGAGGGCGTGTCCTTGACCATGTGGGCGAGGTTGATGGAACCAAGGTTGCACGATTCGTATGGGAGCAGCGGCTGCTCGCCGCACGGGTTGGTGCTCTCGATGTCGCCCAGCGCGGGGGTCGGATTATCACGATTGATGCGGTCGAGGAAGACGATGCCCGGCTCGCCGTTGCGCCACGCCATGTCCACGATGAGATCGAAGACATGGCGCGCGGCGAGCGCGCGCACGCTTTGCCCGGTGCGCGGGTTGATGAGTTCGTAGTCCTCGCCCTGCTCGACTGCGCTCATGAAGGCCTCGGTGATGCCAACCGAGATGTTGAAGTTGGTGAGCACCGCAGGATCCTGCTTGCAGGCGACGAATTCGAGGATGTCGGGGTGATCCACCTTGAGGATCGCCATGTTGGCGCCGCGCCGCGTGCCGCCTTGCTTGACCGCCTCGGTCGCCGAGTTGAAGACCTTCATGAAGCTGACCGGCCCGGAGGCGATGCCGCCGGTGGAGGCGACGCGATCGTTCTTGGGGCGGATGCGGCTGAATGAGAAGCCGGTGCCGCCGCCGCTCTGGTGAATGAGTGCCGTGTTCTTGATTGCGGTGAAGATGGACTCCATCGCGTCGGCGACCGGCAAGACGAAGCACGCGGAGAGCTGCTGCAGATCTCGCCCGGCGTTCATCAGGGTCGGCGAGTTGGGCAAGAAGTCGAGACTCGCCATCAGCTCGTAGAAGTCGAGGGCGATGCTTTCGGTATCAACCGACGGGTCGTGCTTGCGGTCGGCGCCGGCGATGTCCACGGCAACGCGCCAGAACATCTGCTCCGGCGTCTCGACCGGGTTGCCGTCGGCATCCTTTCTCAGATACCGCCGCTCGAGGACAGTCAAGGCGTTGTCGTTCAGTTGTGGCTGCATCAGTTGCGGCATTTCCTGTTCCTCGTTTCGTGTAGTTCGTGCTCCAGGCGGCGTTGGCGGCGAGTGGGACCCCGCCGCTTCGCGCGGCCTAGGTGCCATGCTGTGCGAGCCCTCGAATCTCCTCGAGGAAAGAGTCCACGTCACGGAACTCCTTGTACACCGACGCGAAGCGCACGTAGGCCACCGCGTCCAACTGTCGCAGGCGCTCCATCACCATCTCGCCGATCTGCGGCGCGGGAACCTCGGTCGCCATCTGATCCCGCAGCGCCCTCTCGATCTCGTCCGCGAGGCGCTCGATATCCTCGCGCGACACCGGCCGCTTCTCACAGGCCTTGGTGATCCCGACCATGATCTTACTGCGGTCGTACGGCTCGCGGCGACCGTCCTTCTTGATGACAAACAGCGGCACCTCCTCAGGCCGCTCGTAGGTATTGAACCGCCGCCCGCAGCTCTCGCATTCCCGCCGACGCCTGATCGCTGCGCCGTCCTCAGCGAGGCGGGAGTCAACGACCCGGCTTTCCGGGCTGTGACAGAATGGGCAGGTCATTTCGACTCAACTCACGCGTGTTTCGAAACGCGAATTCGCAATAGTCCTTATCTCAGAAACTCGGGCAGCGACTGAAACTTGATCGCCCCGCCCTCGTACGTCAGCAGCGCCTTCCGCTTGTCGTGATGTCGGCACACGAGCAGGAGCATCTTCTCCTTGGCTCTCTCGGCAATCGCCCCGCCCGCGTCGCCGCGAGGATACTCGTAACTGGTCAGGATGGTCCGCTCGCGTGCTTCGATGCGGCGGTCGCTTGGGCAATACCATACATCTCGGTCGGACCGCTTGTAGATCTCGCTGAGGTCTTGGGGATACTCGCCGTGATCCTCGCGCACCATCTCCAGGGCCGTTCCCAACTGCCTGAGATTGTTGATGCACATCGTGCGACGCGCAGCCCCGCGCGCGGCCCCGCTGACCGAAAACACCAGACCGGCGAGGATGATGATAATGACCAGGACGACCATCAGCTCCACGAGCGTGAAGGCGCGCCTGGAAGCGACGCTGTGCCGCAGGAGCTGGCTGTTCCAGTGAGACGACCTTCCCGTCATCGTCTTCTGCTTCCGGCGTAGTCGCCGCGGCCTGGCACAACTCGCCCAGGCCCGCAACGTCTCATCCCGTTTCATCCCACACGATTGCGAACGAGAGAATGCCTCGTCCGCTCCGTGTACGCCCGCGATCACCCCGTCTCCGGTCGGCCGCAGAGGCCCTTTCGAGTTCGCCGGAATGACCGGCAGAGGCTGTTTGACCTCCGCACACAGCGCCGACCATATCTAGGGGCGGGCGGCATAATACCACACAATATATTGTGTGTCAATAGGATTATACCACTTTTTGCGCGGAAATCAGGATTCCCGGGCATCAGGCATGATTCGCCACGCGATTGCAAACACCCTTTTGCGTAATTTGGCCGGGTGTCGCCGCTCGAGGACAGAGGGGTAGGACCTTCGGCTCGCCACGGCCATCCCGCGAAACGGAACGGGCCATTGAGGCGGGAGTGAAGCAACCGGGCCCCTCAGCGACGCCGCAAGGCGCGCTGTTCTGAGTCCGGCGTGACCTGGAGGGCATCACGACGGGGCCGGCGTCTCGCCCGCCGAACCGCGCGGGTTCGCAGGCGCGACGGCTGCGCCATTGAGGAATGACGCCCGGCTTGAGTGCATGCCATGGCGGCCAAAGGTGCGCGTTCAATGCTCCAATAATCATTTCCTTGACACCTGGAAATGCCGTTGCTATACTGCCCACGACCACCGGCGCAGGAGTTTCGCGGCGGCCAATCACCTTCTCCTGCGCCCCTCCAGGCCAGGCTGACGACAAGGACGCAGCGCACGCCCCATGAGCGCGGAACCTCGAACGGCGGTCATCACCGGCGGAGCCGGCTTTCTCGGATCCCACCTCTGTGACGCGCTGGTGAAACGGGGATACCGCGTCATCTGCCTTGACAATCTGATCACCGGCGACGAGGCGAACGTGCAGCATCTGCAGAGCAACCCGCGCTTCGCCTTCAGGCGCCACGACGTCAGCGAACCGTTCGATGTGGACGAGCCGGTGGATTGCGTGCTGCACTTCGCCAGCCCGGCGAGTCCGGTTGACTTCCCGCGCCACGCCATCGAGATACTCAAGGTCGGCTCGGCGGGGACTCACAACGCTCTCGAGGTCGCTCGCGACAAGGGGGCGAGATTCCTCCTGGCCTCAACCTCTGAAGTCTACGGCGACCCGGAGGTGCACCCGCAAACCGAGGAGTATCGCGGGAACGTCAATCCGATCGGCCCGCGCTCGTGCTATGATGAGGCCAAGCGGTTCGCGGAGGCTTTGACGAGCGCCTACCGAAGGATGCACGGCGTGGGCACTGGGATTGCGCGGATATTCAACACCTACGGCCCGCGCATGCGGCTCGACGACGGGCGCGTGGTGCCGAACTTCATTGCGCAGGCATTGCGCGGCAAGCCGGTCACTGTCTACGGCGACGGATCGCACACGCGGAGCTTCTGCTACGTGTCGGACCTGGTTGATGGGCTGCTGCGGCTACTCGATTCCGCCGAGGCCGGGCCGGTTAACATTGGAAACGACAAAGAGATGCGGGTGATCGAACTGGCGCGCCTCATCATCCCGTTGACGGGATCGAACAGTAGGATAGAGTTCGTGCCGCCGCAGACCGACGACCCCAGGGCTCGCCGACCGGACCTGACCATGGCTCGGGAACGCCTCGGCTACGAGCCCCGCGTGTCGCCCGAAGAAGGCCTGTCGCAGACCATTGAGTGGTTCAAGGCGCGCCTCGCGCGGGAGCAAACCTGATGAGGTCCGCGTGTTACCGAGGGGCATGCGGACCAGGCAGTCACTCACGAACGCCATTCCAGGGGAACCTCGGCGGCTTGCCCAATGTCCGTGACCACCAGAGGAGACATGAATGACCGATGCAGCACTTCGCGCTGCGCAGGAGCAGCGCATTGCGGATTACCTCGAGGACGTTCAGCGTATCATTGCGGAACTGCCCGGGGATGCCATCAGCGAGATCGCCGACGTCATGTACGACGCATACACGCGCGGCCGTCACATCTTCGCGTTCGGCAACGGCGGCAGCTCGGCGTGCGCCTCGCACTTCATCGAGGACGTTGCCAAGGGCATTGACTACGGCCCGGATCGGCCTCGCTACCGCGCGCTCGCCCTGACGGACAGCGTCGCGCTTATCACCGCTTGGGCCAACGACACGGCGTACGAGAACATCTTCGCCGAGCAGCTTCGCAACTTCGTCGAGCCGGGCGACGTCGCACTCGGCATCAGCGCGAGCGGCAACTCCGCGAACGTCCTGCGGGCCGTTGAACTGGCGAAGGAGGTCGGAGCGTTCACGGTGGGGCTGACCGGATATGATGGCGGACGCCTCGCGAAGCTCGCCGATCGCGCCATCATCGTTCCCAGCGACAACATGCAGAAGATCGAGGACGTCCACCTCGTGATCTGCCACCTGATATACGTGTGCCTACGGGACACCGAGCGCGCGGCGGGCAAGTGAATCGCTGCGGCGACAGGCCTTTCGGCGGCGGGTGCCGAATCCGGTGGGTCAAGCAGGATCAGGACTCCGCATGTATGGCCTCTACGTCATTACCGAGCGCTGGCAAGGGCGGAGCCACGCCGACGTGGCGCGCGCTGCCCTGGCCGGGGGCGCCAAAACGATCCAACTGCGCGACAAGGGCATGGCGGTCCGCGAACTTTTCGCGACAGCGCGCGAACTGCGGGAGATGTGCGAACAGGCAGGGGCGCTGTTCATCGTCAACGACCGGCTCGATGTAGCGCTGGCCGCCCAGGCGCACGGCGTGCACCTCGGCGACGAGGATTTGCCGGTCGCGGATGCGCGGCGCGCTCTCGCTGGATGGGAGCGCCGCCGGTTCATCATCGGGGCGTCGGCTGCTACGGTCAAGGAAGCGCAGCAGGCCGTGGCGGACGGCGCGGATTACCTCGGCGTCGGCGCGATGTTCGCGACCGACACCAAACCCGATGCCGGCGCGCCGGTGGGTCCGCAGCGGCTCGCCGAGATCCGGCGCGAGGTCTCGCTGCCGCTGGTGGCCATCGGCGGCATTACCATTGACAACGCGGCGGACGTAGTGCGCGCGGGCGCGGACGCGGTCGCGGTGATCTCAGCGGTCAGCCGCGCTGAGGATATGGAAGCAGCGGTGCGCCACCTGGCCGACGCGATCGAGCGCGCGAAACGCGCGAGAGGAAGCAGGTAGCGCGCACCAGCATGCAGGTGTAACGTCGAGACACCATGAACCTCAAAGACCTCGGCGAATTCGGCCTCATCGCGCGACTGCGCGCCCGGTGGCCTCAGATGTCTGGGGCGGTTGTCGTCGGCCCGGGCGATGACACGGCCGCGATCAGGCCCGAGCCGGGTCACCTGCTCCTCTTCACGGTGGACGCCATGGTGGAAGACGTCCACTTCCGCCGTCGGTGGATGGCGCCGAACGACCTCGGCTGGAAGGCGATGGCGCAGAATATCAGCGACATTGCGGCGATGGGCGGCCAGCCGACCCAGGCACTCGTCTGCCTCAGCCTTCCCGGCGACCTGGACTCGCAATTCGTTGACAAACTCTACGACGGGCTTGACGCTGCCGCAAGTGAATACGGCGCGAGCATAATCGGCGGCGACATCGTCGGCTCGACTGGCGGCGTGATGGTCTCGGTGTCGCTGCTCGGCGAAGTGGAGGAAGCTCTCCTGATGCGTCGGTCTGGGGCGCAGCCGGGCGACGTGCTGATGGTGACGGGAGCCCTCGGCGATGCCGCCGCGGGGCTGCGAATCCTCGAGGCAGAGCGGTCGCCCGGAGAAGACAAAGAGGACGCCGTTGTGAAACACTTACGCCCCGTGCCGCGGCTCAATGAGGCGCGCATCCTGGCGCGCGGCGGCCATGTTACCGCGGCGATTGATGTCAGTGACGGGCTGGCAGGTGACGCCCGGCATATCGCGGAAGAGAGCGGCGTCGGCGTGCGCCTGTACGCCGACCGCGTGCCCATCGGCGCGGCGTGTGCGGCCGCAGCGAAACGTCTTGACGTGGATCCGCTCGACCTCGCCCTGCGCGGAGGAGAGGACTACGAGCTGTTGGTGGCGGTGCGCCCCGATGAGGCCGAACGACTGGCTGAGTTCCTGCACCATGAGACGGCCGTGCCCCTGACGGCAGTAGGGGAGGTCGTGGATGCGGAGCAGGGCGAGACCCTCGTGCGCTCCGATGGCGACGAAATGCCGCTCGCTGGCGCGTTCGACCATTTCTCGCAGTCGCGCGGCTAACTCAGGCCGGCGCGTGGCTCTGCGCGTCACGCCAGCCCTGCATCCATCGCACGACCGCTGGCGGCGCTGGCACGGAGGAGGACAATTGAGTTATCTGATCGGCATTGATGTCGGCACAACCGGAACCAAGACACTGCTCGTCGCCCCCGACGGCAGCATCGTCGCGCGCGCCAACTACGAGTACCCGCTGCACACGCCGAAGCCGGCGTGGGCCGAGCAAGATCCCGCGGATTGGTGGGACGCAACGGCCAAAGGCATTCGCGATGTCCTGAGCGCGAGTGGGGTCGCGCCTGGGGAGGTTGCGGGCATCGGGTTGTCCGGGCAGATGCACGGCTCGGTGTTCCTCGATGAGCGCAACGAAGTGCTGCGCCCCGCGATTCTGTGGTGCGACCAGCGCACCGCCGACCAGTGCCGCTGGATTACCGAGCGCGCGGGCGAGAAGACGGTAGTCGAAGAGACTTTCAACCCGGTGCTCACCGGCTTCACCGCGCCGAAGATCGTATGGCTGCGGCAGAACGAACCGGACACCTATGCCCGCGTGCGCAAGATCCTGCTCCCCAAGGACTACGTCCGGCTCAAGCTGACCGGCGAGTTCGCGACGGAGGTCTCGGACGCGTCGGGTACATCGCTCCTCAATATCGCCGAGCGGCGCTGGTCGCAGAAGATGCTCGCGGCGCTCGACCTCACCGAGGACATGCTGCCCGCAGTGTACGAGTCGCCGGAGGTTTCGGGGCGCATCTGCAAGGAAGCGGCGGAGGCGACGGGCTTGGCCGAGGGGATCCCGGTCGTCGGCGGCGGCGGGGATCAGGCCGCGGGCGCCGTCGGCAACGGCATCGTCCGCGAGGGCGTAGTCTCAGTCACCACCGGCACCTCGGGCGTCGTCTTCGCGCACATGGATGAGCCGAAGATGGACGCGCAGCTTCGCACCCACACCTTCTGCCACGCCGTGCCGGGGAAGTGGCACGTCATGGGCGTTATGCTTTCCGCAGGCGGCTCGCTGCGATGGTATCGCGATGCGCTCGCCGAGCAGGAGGTGTCCATCGCAAACGAGCGCGGCATTGACCCCTATGAGTTGCTGACGGAACAGGCGACGCACGCCCCGCCGGGGTGCGAGGGACTGATCTTCCTGCCGTATCTGACGGGCGAGCGCACGCCGTACCCGGATCCCTGGGCGCGCGGCGTGTTCTTCGGGCTCAACCTGCGGCACGGCAGACCGCATCTCGTGCGCGCGATACTCGAGGGTGTCTCATATGGCCTGCGCGATTCGCTCGAGATCCTGCGTGCGATGGGCCTGCCGATTTCCCAGGTGCGCGCATCCGGCGGCGGCGCCCGCAGCGAGCTGTGGCGGCAGATCCAGGCAGACGTGTTCGATGCGGAACTGGTGACGATCAACGTTGACGAGGGACCCGCCTTCGGCGTCGCGCTGCTGGCGGGCGTTGGGGCGGGCATCTACGCCAGTGTCGAGGATGCGTGCGATCGCACGATCTCCGTCACGCAGCGCACCATGCCCAACCCGGACAACTCGGCGCTCTACGACACCTTCTATCCCATCTACCAGGCGCTGTACGCCTCGCTGAAGGATCACTTCGTCGAGGTAGGACGACTTGTAAGCTGACGGCGGGTGTGTGCAGCCGCCGGCCTACGCGTTCGCCATGGCTCCGATGATCATCACTCGCCGAGAGGCCGTTTGCGCGGCAATCGCGCACGAAGAGACGGGACATATTCCGTACTCGTTCCAGTTCACCGGGCCGGCTGCGGAAATGCTCGCCGCGCACTACGGGACGGACGACCTCGACGCCGCTATTGGCAACTGCATTCGCTGTTTCGGCGGCCCATGGTGGGAGTTCGTCAACGCGCCGGAAGAGCAACTGGCCCACGACGCGCCGTCGCGCGTGGCGGACGTCCGCGGCATCGGCAGTTACCCCGAGTTCTACGATACCGTCTCCCGCCTGCGCGAGACGACGGACTGCTTTCTGCTCGTGACGTACTACGCGTCGCTGTTCGAGAAGGCGTGGTTCCTGCGCGGCATGGAGAACCTGCTGGTTGACATGGCGCAGCACGAGGACTACTGCGACGCGCTGTTCGAGCGCATCGTGACTGCCGACCTGAGCATGCTCGAGATGATGCTCGGCGCTGACGTGGACGGTGTCCTGCTCGGCTGCGATTGGGGCGCGCAGAAATCGTTGCTGATGGGCCCGGACTACTGGCATCGCTACATCGGCCCGCGCCACGCGCGCATGTTCAAGCTCATCCGCCAGTCGGGCAAGGCCGCGTTTCTCCACTCCTGCGGCAACATCTTCGCGGTGCTGCCGGAAGTCGTCGAGATGGGCGTGCAGGTGCTCAACCCCGTGCAGCCGGAGTGCATGGACATCCGCGAGATCAAACAGCGTTTCGGCGACCGGCTCGCGTTCTGGGGCGGCATCAGCACACAGCAGACGCTGCCGCGCGGGACGCCAGAGGAAGTCCGCCGCGAGGTGCGCGAGGTTGCGGCGCTGCTCGGCGCGGGTGGCGGGTACATTCTGTCACCGGCGCAGTCCATTCAGGACGACGTCCCACTCGCCAACTGCCTCGCGCTGATCGAAGAAGCGCAGGCGCTGCTGGTGCCGCGGTAGCGGAGTGTCAAAAGCGGCACGCCCCGGAAGCCCACGGTCTCAGCCTACCGAAGATCCTCGCGATATTGTCTTCCTGGTATGGCTCTTACGGGAGCGAACTCCACGCAGCGAACGCCTTCTCGGTTGGCGTCATACCACGTCTGGCGAGCGCGCATTCCGTGCGTCATTCTGGCCGGCCCGGATGATCGGTCGCTTCCACCGCCCGGTGGCATAATACGCCAGGCTCAGGAGCGCGCTGCACCCGACGCTGAGCAGCATCGCCCACCAGATTCCCCGCACGTCGTGCATGCGCCGCGGGAGTATGTATGCCAGCGGCAGGCGAACTCCCCATAGCCCGATCACCGAAATCAGCGTCGTCCACGTGGTGTAGCCTGCCCCGTTGATGACCCCGTTGCTGGCGAACAGTACCGCATAGAGCACATACGTGATGCCCACGATGCGCAGGTAACTGACGCCGATGGCGATCACCTCCGGCTCATTGAGAAAAGCCCGGAGCAAGACCCCGGGAATGCTGATTACCACCACCGTGATCAGGAGCGAGATGACCACGCTGACCAGGAGACCCCAGCGGAAGACGAGGTGGACCCGCTCGTAGCGCTTCGCCCCGATGTTCTGCCCGGCCAGCGTGGAGATCGCTGCGCCGATGGTGATGGCGGGGAGAAAGGAAACCTGGTCAATGCGCAAGCCCGCGCCGAACGCCGCGTCTGCGTTCTCGCCGAACCTGCTCACGAAACTCACGATGACAAGCAGGCTCACGGAGACGACGGAGTGCTGAACCATCGCCGGCAGGCCGATCCTGACCAGCAGCCACGCGGTCGAGGCCTCGACCCGCAGCCGCCGCCAGTCCGGCGTCACCAACGGCTTTCTGACCTGGATGTACGCCACAAGCGCCGCGACGCCCACCGCCTGCGCGATGACGCTCGCCCACGCCGCTCCGGCGATGCCGAGCGCTGGCAGCCCGAGCAGGCCGAACATCAACAAAGGGTCGAGCACGATATTGAGCCCCACGGAAACGGTCTGGAAATACACCGGCGTGGCGGAGTCGCCGATCCCCCGGAGCATGGAAGCGAGCAGGAAGAAGCCGAAGCCGAACGGCAGCCCGAGCAGGAAGATGCGCATGTAGCTGAAAGCGGACGGCAAGACTCCCGCCGGCGTGTTAATGGCCACGAGCAGATCGCGAGCGACGATCTCGCCGACAACCAGGAATACGAAGCTGGATCCGCCGATGAGCACGATGGATGTCTGCACCGCGGATTTCAGCCGCTCCCAGTCGCGGGCCCCGTAGTGCTGAGCGATCACGATGTTCGTGGCGAGTGTCAGCCCGGCGGCAACGGCGATGAGCACGAACACCGCCGGCATGCTGACGGTGATCGCGGCGAGGGCCGTAGTGCCGAGGAACTTGCCGACCCAGAACGCGTTGACGAGACTGTATGCAGTATGCAGCAAACTCCCCGCCAGCATGGGCGTGGAGAAAGCGACGAGATGCCGGGGGATGCTGCCGGTGGTCAAATCGCGCCCGCTCTGTGGACGCCGCGCGCCGGCGGTCGTTTGGTTGGTGCCGAGACTCATGCAGGACATTGTACCCTAACAGGCCATCCCTGCGAAATAGCCGTCACCCCGGAGCGGCAAAAGAGTCGTCGCGCTGTACGGCGCTCGGCTGCCCACCGCGGTCGCCAACGAGCGACTCGCGCTTGCGGGGCCGCTGGGGGTTCCGGTATAATGCGCGCGGAGACCGGAGCCGCGTATGCCACCCCAGACGATTACGCAGAAGATCCTTGCCGCTCATTGCGGCCGCGACGACGTCGCACCCGGGGAGTTCATCAACGTCACGCTCGACCTGCTCGTCGGCAACGACATCACCGCGCCCATCGCTATCGAGCAGTTCCGCCGCATCGGCGCCGAGCGGGTATTCGACCGCGACCGGATCGTGCTCGTGCCGGATCACTCGACGCCGAACAAGGACATCAACTCCGCCCAGCAGTGCCTGGCGATGCGCCGGTTCGCCAGGGAGCAGCATCTCTCGCGCTACTTCGAAGTGGGCCGCATGGGCATCGAGCACGCGCTGATCCCCGAGCAGGGCCTGGTGACGGCGGGCGATTGCGTCATCGGCGCCGACTCGCATACGTGCACGTACGGCGCGCTCGGGGCCTTCGCGACAGGCGTCGGCTCGACCGACCTCGCCGCCGCCATGGCGACCGGGGAGACGTGGCTGCGCGTCCCGGAGTCAATTAGGTTCGTCTTCAACGGACGGCGGCAGCCGTGGGTCGGCGGAAAAGACCTGATCCTCTACACCATCGGGCGCATCGGCGTCTCGGGAGCGCTGTACCAGGCGATGGAGTTCACGGGCGAAGCGATTCGCGCCCTGCCCATGGCCGACCGGCTGACTATGTGCAACATGGCCATCGAGGCGGGCGGCAAGAACGGGATCATCGAGCCGGACGATATCACGCGCGCGTATCTCGACGGCCGCTCCCAGCGCGAGCCGCGATTCCTCAGCAGCGATGACGACGCGGAGTACGCCGTGATCCATGAGTTCGACTGCGCGGATATTGAGCCGCAGGTCGCCTTCCCTCATCTGCCGGAGAACGCGCGGCCGATCAGCGAAGTGGGGGAGGTGTGCATAGACCAGGCCGTCATCGGATCGTGCACCAACGGGCGGATCGAGGACCTGCGCATCGCAGCCCACGTGCTGCGCGGGCGCGAGGTCAGCCCGGACGTCCGGCTGGTGGTGATCCCCGCGACGCAGCAGGTCTATCGCCAGGCTCTGCGCGAGGGGCTGATTGATATCTTCCTTGACGCAGAGGCGGCGGTCTCGACGCCGACGTGCGGCCCGTGCCTCGGCGGGCACATGGGCGTCCTGGCGGAGGGCGAGCGCGCGATCGCGACCACCAACCGCAACTTCGTCGGCAGAATGGGCCACCCGTCGAGCGAGGTCTATCTCAGCGGACCGGCGATCGCCGCCGCGTCGGCAGTCCTCGGGCGCATCGCGAGCCCGGCGGAACTCGGTGCTGACCCACCCGAGGAGGGTTGAACTGCCATGATCCTGAAAGGCCGCGCACACAAATACGGCGATCACGTCAACACCGACGTCATCATCCCCGCGCGCTATCTCAACGTCAGCGACGCCGATCAACTTGCGGCGCACTGCATGGAGGACCTTGACGCGGAGTTCGTCAAACGCGTGCAGCCCGGCGACGTCATGATCGGCGGCGAGGATTTCGGCTGCGGCAGCTCGCGCGAGCACGCGCCGATGGCGATCAAGGCGTCGGGCGTGAGCGCGGTCATCGCGCGCAGCTTCGCGCGCATCTTCTTCCGTAATGCCATCAACATCGGCCTGCCCGTGCTCGTCAGCCCGCAGGCCGCGGCCGAGATCGAAGCCGGCGACGACGTGCAGATCGACCTGACGTCAGGCACGATCAGTGATGTCACGCGCGGCAAGACATATCAGGCCCAACCTTTCCCGGAGTTCCTCCAGGACATCATCTCGGCAGGCGGGCTGATACCGTACACGCGGCGGCGCCTGGGCATCGGGACGACCGAAGACTAGCCGCCGGTTTTCACGGATGGGCGCGGATTCCGATAACGTTGCGGGCGGGAAGCGCACAGAGACACCAGACGTTCGTGGTTCGGATCGTGTCTTGATCCGTGCCGATCTGCGTTAATCCGCGGCGAGCCGACGTGGTTACCCCAACTGGCTCGTCGTCTTAACGAACTCTTTGACCTGCTTCTCGAACTGGGAGCGTGGGAGCAGAACCGAGCGCCCGCATGTGAGGCACTTGACGCGGATATCCATGCCGGTGCGCACGATCTCCCACACGTCGCCGCCGCAGGGGTGGGTCTTGCGCAGGCGAACCTGGTCGCCGAGGCTTATGTGCATCGGGCCGTTCACGAACGATGTATTCGGCACAGACAGGGCAGGCCCTGTCGGATACGGAGGGCGATGTTGAAGTCAAGGATTATCATTGCGCTCAGTTCGCTCGCGCTGGGAGCCGTCCTCGCCATCGGGTGCCAGCGAGGCGGCGCGCCGCCGGGGGCACAAGCACCGCGCCTGGCGTACTCGACGGCAAGCCTCGCCAACGTCTTCTGGCAGCGGGTCACGGACGGCGTGCGCCAAGGGGCGGAAAAGGCCGGCGCGGAACTCCTCGTCGTTGACGCCCAGGGCGACGCCCGCAAGCAGCTCAGCGACATCGAGGATCTCGTCCAGCAGGACGTGGACGCGATACTGATTTCGCCGTACCAGAGCGATCCCATCGTGCCTGCCGTACGCGCCGCGAATGAGGCGAAGGTTCCCGTCGTGATCGTGGATATCGGCGTGAAGGGCGGCGAATACGTCGCGCTTATCATATCCGACAACGAGGCCGGGGGTCGGCTTGCAGGGGAGTTCATTGCGGAGCGGATCGGCGCAAAGGGGCCGGTGGCGCACATCTCGGCGCAGCCGGGTGTCGAGAACGCGCGCAAGCGCGGTCAGGGCTTTGCCGATGTCATGAAGCAGCGCGGCATCGAGGTCGCCGCCAGCCAGACGGCGTACTCCGAGCGCGCGAAGGGCATGGAGGTGATGGAGAACATGCTCCAGGCGCATCCCGACATCCGCGCCGTGTTCTGCGAGAACGACGAGATGGCGCTCGGGGCGACCCGGGCGCTTGCGGGCGCAGGGCGAAAGGACGTGGTCGTCGTCGGTTTCGATGGGAACGCCGATGCGCTGGAGGCGATTCGCGAGGGCGACCTGGCGGCGACCGTCGCGCAGCAGCCCGAGGAGATGGGACGCATGGGCGTGCGCATCGCGCTCAGCACCTTGAGGGGTGAGCCGGTGGAGAAGACGGTGCAGGTGCCGGTGAAACTCATCACGCGCGACAATCTGGCGGAGTTCCTGCCGAAGGAGGCGTCCCGATGACGCCGCGACAGCGCGCCATCGAGGCGCTGGAACTGCGCCGACCGGACGGACTGGTGCCGCACCTGGAGTTGGAATTCCAGTTGTCCGAGGAAGTGTTCGGCAAGCACGCGCTCCGCGGCGACGACCTCAAGGAGGTCAGCGGCGCGCGCCGTCAGGATATGCTCAAGCGCAATGCCGAGCACTGGGTCGAAGTCGCTCGCGAATTCGATTACTCCGTGATTACCGGTCTGCACTGGCTGCCGCTGGAGGACCAGTTGGCGAGCTTCGAGTACGTGCGCGAGATCGCCGGCGACACGTATATGCTCAGCGCGTTCGTTGACGGCACGTTCTCCATCCCCAGCGGCGAGAACATGGTGGAGCACGTAGTGTTCCTGACCGAGCGCAAGCAAGAAGCTCTGGAGAAGGCGCAGCAGCAGGTCGAAGGGGCGATCGAGCACGGCTTGAAGCTGATTCGCGGCGGCGCGGAGATAGTGTTCATGTGCGCGGACTACTGCTTCAATGACGGCCCGTTCCTGTCGCCCGCCATGTTCGCGGAATATGTCGCGCCATTCCTGCGCCAGCAGTGCACGGCGTGGAACGCCGCCGGCGCATATGCGTGCAAGCACACCGACGGCGATATCATGCCTATCCTCGACCAGTTGGCCGACTCCGGCGCGCGGGCGCTGCACTCACTCGACCCCATGGCGGGTGTGGATATCGCCGAGGTCAAGCGACTCGTCGGCGACCGCATGTGTTTGATCGGCAACGTCAACCTCGCATACGTGCAATCCGGCACACCGCGACAGATCGCCGAGAGCGCGCGCTACTGCCTGCGCCACGGCGGCGTGAACCAGGGCGGGTACATCTATGCCACGAGCAACTGCATCTTCAACGGCGTGCCGATTGAGAGCTATCGCCATATGCTCCGCGTGCGCGAGGAGTACGGCGGTCCGGGCGCGGAGCCGTAGGCGGGACAGGGCCTGCGCGGCACCATCCGACTCTGGCGGAGCGGCGCGACAACGCCGACCGCGTTTTCGGGTTAGAATAGCAGTGGGAAGAAGCGGCTTGGGGGTACGCCTTGGAGGGAGGACGGCGATGAGACGATGTGGCGCGCGATTCGCCGCGGCTATTGGGCTCGTGGTGGCGATCGCAGGGCTAGCGGGGCCGGCGGACGCCCGAATCATCGGCACCGATTTCGAGGTCATCCTCGGTTCGAATACCGCCGCCGCTCTGGAGCAAAGGTACGGCGTGTACCGCGACGAGGCGGCGGAGAAGCGCCTCGAGAAACTGGGCAAGGAAATGGTCGCGGTGTCGGGCCGCACGGGCTTGAACTACCGCTTTGGCATCCTCAACACGAAGGAGATCAACGCGCTTGCGGTGCCCGGGGGCTGGGTGTACGCGACGCGCGGGTTGATGACGGAGAAGCTGTCCGATGACGAGCTCGCGTTCGTCATGGGGCACGAGGTGGCGCACATCGCCAAGCGGCACGGCGTGAGGCAACTCGAGCAGGGGATCGGGCTGTCGCTCGCGTTCGGTCTCATCTTGGACCGCTCGGCGACGACCGAAGCCTTGGTGTCGGATCTGCTGCAAGTCTTGCTTGTGAGCGGTTACAGCCGCGACCACGAGCGCGAGGCCGACGGCATGGCGGTGCGCTATCTGCTCAAGACGGGTCACAGCCCCAGGGGCGGCGTGACGTTTCTGAAACGGCTGGAGTCGTTGGACAAGACCAAGCCATCGGAACTCAGCCGGTGGTTCGCGACCCACCCGCCGACCAACGAACGCATCCGGGTGCTGGAGGAGAAGATCGCGGCGGCGGAGAAACACACAACCCAGTAGTCTCACCTGACTCGCATGAGGCCGGGCCGTGTGGGCCCGGCCGTGGCGGCCGGGAGCCAACCGTTGCGGGGGCATGAGGCTATTCATGCCCTCGCTGCTCGTTGTGGGGCGCATCGATCATGCGCGGGCTACGTATCGCCGGATCGAATCGGATCCGATGGCGGAATGAATCTCCGGCATAGGGCTGCGACGCGTGAGGGAGGAGCCAGAATGATGTCAGGACGCAACACGACGCTGATAGTGTCGGTTATCGTCGGGTTGGCCTTCGTGATGGCCGTCCCGTATCCGGCGAGTGCTGAGGAGACGGCGGCGGCGCAAGCGCCGGAGTCACTCACCCTGGATGACGCCATTGCCACGGCCCTGGAACTCAATCCGCGCCTGCACGAGGCGGAACAGAATCTGCGGGCTGCGCGGGCGACGGTCGTCCAGGCGCGTGCCGGCAAGTCGCTGACTGCCAATCTCGAGGTCGTTCGTACACACGTCAGCGACGTGGCCGAATTCGTCCTGCCTGTACCTGCCCCGCCGCCCGAGTACATCAGCTTTGAGCAGGTCACCTTCGGGCGCAAGGATCAGACGCAAGGCACGCTTACTGTTGCCAAGCCGCTGTACACCGGCGGGGCTGTGCCGGCTGCGGTGCGCCAGGCCAGCGCTGGCGTGTCCGCGCAGTCGGAGCAGTTGACGCGTGTCCGCCAGTCAGTCGTGAATGACGTCAAGCAGGCCTACTACGGCGTGCTGCTGGCGGCGGACCTGGTTCGAGTCGCCGAGCAGACCGTAGACGCGGCGGGTGAGTATGTGCGATTGGCCCAGGCCATCTTCGATGCGGGCACCGCGCCCCGCTTCGACGTGCTGCGGGCGGAGACGCGACTCGCCGAGAGCGAGCAGCTCCTCATCCAGG